>JAYUZO010000083.1:0-11948 GCA_043751715.1 Rhodobacterales bacterium
CGTGCTTTGGCGCAGGCACGCGGAATGCGGCCAAAGCGTCGGCCATCACAATCCACGCACTGATCGTGGTCGCCGTCGCCTTGGCCTGAAACGGCCCCAATGGCTGATATTCCCACGCCTGAATATCGCGCGCTGACCAGTCGTTCAGCAGAACATAGCCAAAGATCATTGCGCCCGCGTCCGCCACCGACACCATCCCCTCGGATGCCGTACCCACCACTGCCCCCAGTTCCAGTTCAAAATCAAACCGCGCCGATGGTGCAAACCGCGGGCTCGGCTCCTCCGGGCCTTTCAGTTGCCCCCACGGCCTGCGCACATCGGTACCCGAGACCACCACCGATGACGCCCGCCCGTTATACCCGATGGGAATGTGCAGCCAGTTCGGCGGCAGCGCATTGGCCGGATCGCGGAACATCGACCCCACGTTGAACGCATGGTGCCGCCCGGCATAGAAATCGGTGTATTCTGACACCAGAAACGGCAAGTGCAGCGTCACCCCTGCCATCGGCACAAGGTGATCTTCCACCAAAAACCGCTTGGTTGACCCGTCTGCCAGCATCGCCGTCACCTGCGCGCGCAAGTCCGCCCAAGCCGCCGGTCCCAAATCCATGCAATCATTCCAGAACGGCACATCAAACACGGAATGATCGGCCAAGGTCAGCAGCCCCTCGGCCTCAAGCGCCGCCACATCCAGGATCATATCGCCAATCGCCATGCCACAACGCGGTGGCAGATCATCCGAAAACACGCCGCAGGGCAGGTTGTTCAGCGGAAAATCACTGCGCGGATCATTCGCACTTTGCACCCAGGACCGATTCAAACCCATGTTATTCCCCGTCGTTTTCTCTTTGTGAAAATACTCTATCCGACACTTGCAACACGCGCAGGCCTTTCAGGTTCCGGCGCATCCGGTGCCCCGGTGGTGTGTCAACCGCGCAGAGCTTTGCGGGCAAAAACATAGCCCGCCACAGCGGCCATGGCCGCAGCCGTGCCGACCACCCAGAAAAACCCGAACTGGCCAAGGCTGGGCATCAGTGCCGCCAGAATGATCGGGGCGGAAATACCCCCAACCAGACCGGCGGCTATGATGGTGGGGCTGACGCGCGGATCATTACCCAGTGCGCGTGATGCCGCTACATAAAAACCCGGAAAGAACAGCGCCACACAGGCCCCCATGCCGACAAAGAACCATGGCGCGCTGATCGTGGCCGCACCCAGACCGCAGACGGCTGCACCGACCAAAGCCAGCAGATACAAGGTAAAGGGCGGTACCCGGTCTGCCACAAACACCAGCACCACGCGCGCCAGCAGAAACGCTGCAAAGAACAACGACAGCATGCGCGCGGCATCATCCTCGGGCACCCCGGTGGCGATCAGCGCCGTCGGTCCAAGGCCGATCATGCTGGCCTCAATGCCGATGCTGACCACGGCAAGCGACATCAGCCATGGGCGCGCATTGAACGGGCCTGCCGCGCGTGGCGACGGTGCTGCCGATGTGCCAACCAACCCGGCCACCAGCCAGCAGGCCAAGGCCAGGGCCGCAACAAGGCCAAATGTGGCGGGAATGCTGCGGCCAAACCAGACAAACACCAGCGGCACGGCAATAGCACCCGCCGCAAACGTTGCATTCAGCAGGCTGACCATGGCCCCGCCGCGCGCGCCATAGGCCCGCAGGATACGCGGATTGAACACCGCCGTCGCAGCACCATAGCCTGCACCAAACAGCAGCGCCCCCAGCAATGTGGCCGCAAACCCCAGTTGCGCCATCACCACCGCCGCGCCCATTGCCATGGGTGCCAAGGCATGGCGCGGCCCCAACGACTCACCTTTCACATACATTGCGCCCACGCCAAAGGCGCAGCCCACCCAATGCGCCGAAATCAGGAACCCGGCGGCAGTTTCCGTCAGGCCCAGCGTGCGCTGGAATTCGGGCAGGGCCGGGCCGTAGATCGAGGCCCCCGCCCCCATCATCACAAAACTGACCACCCCAACCGCAAGCAGGGTAAAATTGGCGTGGGTGTTCTGCTGCATGGGGCTTTCCGGAAAATATGGCACTCGTGTCCCTTGCCCTTGACGCCGTGTCAACGCCCCGAGAGGGGCATGTGCCGCAGTTTTCCGACATGCGTCACACGCACGCGCTGTTGCGCATCGCGGTGGGGCATCTGAAACGGCTGTAATCAGGCGTGCAAAAATTGCTCGACAAGCCCGCACGGCCGCGCTTACGTTAACGATAACAATGCAGGGGTGCTGCGGCCGATGACCAAACCTTCAATTCTGCAAATGGGCCCTTATCCCGAATGGGACCAGACGGTGCTGGACGCGGATTACACGGTGCACCGGTATGATCTGGCAGCAGATAAACCCGCGTTTCTGGCACAGGTTGGCCCAAAGATCCGTGCGATTGCCACGCGGGGTGATCTGGGCGCACCGACGGCCGTTATTGCAGCCTGCCCGCAGGTGGAAATCATTGCCATCAACGGTGTGGGTTACGATTCGGTGGATATGCCCACAGCGCGGGCACGCGGGATCAAGGTGACCAACACGCCTGACGTTTTGACCGATGATGTAGCCGATCTGGCGGTCGGTATGCTGTTGATGCAGGCGCGCGGCATGCTGGGGGCCGAACACTGGGCGCGGTCGGGTGATTGGGTCACCAAGGGCGGCTTTGCCCTGCAGCGCAAGGTAACGGGCCTGCGTGTTGGTATTCTGGGGCTGGGGCGGATCGGGCTGGCCATCGGGCGGCGTCTGGCCGGTTTTGACATGGACATCGCCTATAGCGCGACAGCGCCCAAACCGGGTGTGGCATGGGAATTCATCGCTGACCCGGTAACATTGGCGGCGTGGTCTGATGTGCTGATCATGGCGCTGGCGGCATCGCCCGCCACACGCCACATCGTGAACGCTGATGTGCTGGCCGCACTGGGGCCACAGGGCATGTTGATCAACGTCAGCCGTGCGGCGAATGTAGATGAAGAGGCGCTGCTGGCGGCATTGGAAAACGGAACACTCGGGTCGGCGGCACTTGATGTGTTTGAAGGCGAGCCACGCCTGAACCCACGCTTTACCGCGCTGCCCAACGTGCTGCTGCAACCTCACCACGCCAGCGGCACAGTTGAAACACGCCGGGCGATGGGCCAGTTGATGCGTGATAACCTGACCGCGCATTTCGCAGGCCAACCGCTGCTGACACCCGTGCCCTGAAGGGACAATCGCATGACTTGCTTCCAGATTTGTGATCCGCGCTTTGCCAGCTTTACCATGGGCAATGCACCGGTGAAAAAGCTGGCCACCGGCTTTGACTGGGTCGAGGGGCCTGTGTGGTTTGGCGATGCGGGATGTCTGCTGTTTTCCGATATCCCGAACAACCGCATCATGCGGTGGACGCCCGAAGGCGTGACCACATTTCGCTCTCCGTCAAACTATGCCAACGGCCACACGCGGGACCGCGAAGGGCGACTGGTGTCTTGCGAACATGGCATGCGACGGGTGACGCGGACGGAACTGGATGGTGCAATCACGGTGATTGCAGACCGGTTTGACGGCAAGCGGTTCAATTCGCCCAATGATGTGGTGGTGACGCGCGATGGGGCGATCTGGTTTACCGATCCGCATTACGGCATCATGACCAACTATGAAGGCTTCAAGGCCGAGGCGGAACTGCCGTGCAACGTCTACCGCGTTGATCCGGATGGCAGGGTCAAGGCGGTGCTGACCGATTTCAACTGCCCCAACGGCCTTGCCTTCAGCCCCGATGAGACGCGGTTGTATGTGGCCGATACCGGGCGGATGTTCAGCGCTGATCCGCAGCATATCCGGGTGTTTGACGTGGAAAATGGCTTGCCCAGGGGCGGCGGTATTTTCCACACGGTCAGCCCCGGTTGTGCTGATGGCATGCGGGTAGATACGGATGGCAATCTGTGGTCATCGGCGGGCGACGGGGTGCATTGCATCGCGCCCGATGGCACGCTGCTGGGCAAGGTGCTGGTTCCCGAGGGGGCATCGAACATCTGCTTTGGCGGGCGGGCGAAACATCAGGTGTTCATCACGGCGACCACCAGTGTGTACAGCGTGATCCTGAACCGCGCCGGCGCGCAATATCCTTGAACGGGGCCGCCACTGGCGGGGGCATTGCCATTGTGCCTTTCTGCAGGTTTTGCATGGGCAGCACGGGTAGTATCCGAGGTTTTCATAAAAAGAAAACCGCCCGGATCAGGCTGTTTCCCCCGGCACAAGCCGCGTTGGAATGACCGTGATATCCTGCCCCGCTTCGCCTTTCAGCCGTGCAACCAACGCCTCGGCGGCGGCTTTGCCGATGGCGGTTGTGGGGACCACCGTGGTCGTCAGGCGGTGGGGCAGAACCGATGCCGCCTCCATCCCGCCCCAACCGACAATGCCCAGATCGGCTGGCACGCTGATGCCATGCGCCTGACAATAGGCCAGCCCACCGATGGCCATTTCATCATTGTGAAAATAGACCGTGTCCAGATCAGGGCAGCGGGCCAGCAGCATTTCCAGCCCGTAGTAGCCCGCATAAAACCCTGGACTGTCCAGCAGCAATTCCTGCCCCACCAAAGGGTTGCCTGCATCCGCCAGTGCCGCCGCAAACCCTGCCAGCCGGGCCTGCCCCATCACATCGGATCGCGCCAGTGCGCCGACGTAGCCTGCCCGCCTGCGCCCCTTTCGGATCAGGAACTGGCCCATTTCCACGCCGCAATCATGGTGCGAAAACCCCACGGCCATATCAATCGGGCTGGTCGTCAGATCCCAGATTTCCACCACGGGCATGCCTGCATTGCGCAACAGGTCTACCGTGCCCGGCGTATGATTGCGCCCTGACAGGATCACCCCCGCAGGCCGCCACGCCACCACCTGACGCAACCATGCCTCTTCCTCGTGGGCCGAATGATCATTCGCGCCGATCATCACCTGATACCCCAGCCGTGAAAGCGCGCGGTCCAGCCCATCAAGCACATGGCCAAACAGCCCCGATGTCAGACGTGGCACGCAGATGCCGACAAGGGTCGAGGCTTGTTCGGCCCCGAATGCCGCCGCAAGCCGGTTGGGCACATAGGCCAGCCGCGCCGCCTGCGCCAGCACCCGGTCGCGCGTATCATCCGAAAAGCCGGTGCCCCCGCGCAGCACCCGGCTGACCGTCATTTTCGACACGCCACTGGCGCGCGCGATGTCATCCAGATTGGCGGGCGGGCGGCGGTCTTGGGGACTCATGTTATCGATAACTCTTTTTGCTTGACTCGGTATGGTTTCGGCCTGCACAGTTACGTTACCGGTAAACCAGCCAGCAGAGCAACCGGTGCAATCGTGGGGGAGGAGACCCGCAATGTCCGTGGCCGCCACCGATGGCCTTTTGTTTGACCGCGTTGTCAAATCCTTTGGCGGCACGCAGGCGCTGAAGGGCGTTTCGCTGCATGTGGCGCGTGGTGAAATCGTGGCTTTGCTGGGCGAAAACGGTGCTGGAAAATCAACGCTGATCAAGGTTTTGGGTGGAATTCACCGGCCTGATGCGGGCAGCGTTGCCATTGATGGCGTGCCTTACGCGCATGTCGCGGGGCAGGCGGGTGGGCAGAAGGTGGCGTTTATCCATCAGGATCTTGGCCTGATCGAATGGATGAGCGTTGCCGAAAACATCGCGCTTTCGTTGGGCTATGTGCGGCGCGGCGGCCGAATCGACTGGGCCGCCACTGAAGGGCGGGCGGATACGGCACTGGCATTGGTAGAGGCTGATTTTTCCGCCACAACGCGCGTGGCAAACCTGTCACGCACGCAGAAATCGCTGGTGGCAATTGCGCGCGCATTGGCGGCAGATTGCGATTTTCTGGTGCTGGATGAACCCACAGCCAGCCTGCCCGCTGATGAGGTAGAGCGGTTGTTCGCCGCCCTGCGCCCGTTGAAAGCACGCGGCGTGGGGATGATCTATGTCAGCCACCGTCTGGATGAAATTTTCCGCATTGCTGACCGGGTTGCCGTGGTGCGCGATGGGCAGATGGTGGGCATGCGCCCCATTGAACATACAACGCCCGAAGAACTGGTCAGCTTGATCGTGGGCCGCAAAGCGCGCGAGATCAACCGCCCTGCCGTGATGGATGGTCCCGCGATCCTGACGGTCGCCAACCTGCGCACACCGCTTGTGGGGCCGGTCAGCTTTGACATCCGGCGGGGTGAGTTGCTGGGCCTTGCGGGCCTGCGCGGGGCGGGGCACGAAGATGTGGGCCGCGCGCTGTTTGGCGTGGTGCCGCATGCAGGCAGTGTGATGCTGGAGGGGCGCGCACCAAATCTGGCAACGGCGCAAACGGCGATGCAATCGGGCATCGGCCTTGTGGCACGCGACCGGGTGCATGAAAGCGTAGCACCCGGCATGTCGATCCGTGAAAATGCGTTTCTGAACCCATCGGCTATGGGGCGCGGGCTGTTTTCGCTGCGCCGGGCGCGCACCGAACACCAGATGGCCAGCGTCATCGGCCACCGCGTGGGCCTGTCACCCAATGATCCGACCCTACCGATCGAGGCGTTATCAGGTGGCAATCAGCAAAAGGTGGTGGTGGGGCGCTGGCTCGACAGCGGCCGCCGCCTGATGATCACCGAAGACCCGACCGCGGGCGTGGATGTGGGCGCCAAAGCCGAGATTTACCACCTGCTGTATGAGGCACTTGCCAGCGGCATGGGTGTCTTGGTGGTTTCAACCGACTTTGAGGAAATCGCCAATATCTGCCACCGCGCCATTGTGTTCAGCCGGGGCCGGCCTGTGGCGGAACTGACGGGTGCACAGCTTTCAACTGAATCCTTGATCCAGGCCGCATCGGCCGGTGAAGCCGCCTTAGGGAACCCATGCCTGGCATAGAATCAAACGCTGTTGAGCCAACCAAGGATGAACTGCGCGGCCTGACGCCGGTGCAAAAGGCGCTGCGTCTGGCGCCGACTTATGGCTTGGTCATCCTGATGCTGGGGTTGATTCTGTTGTTTTCAATTCTGCTGCCGAACACCTTTCCAACCCTTCTGAACGTGCGTTCCATCCTGAGCGACAAGGCAATCATTGCCCTGCTGGCACTGGCCGCAATGATCCCTATGGTGGCCGGGCGCATTGATCTGACGGTGGGTTATGGCATCGTGCTGTGGCATATCCTGGCCATCAGCCTGCAAACGCTATACGGCCTGCCGTGGCCCGTGGCTGTGGTTGTGGTGCTGCTGCTTGGCATCATTACCGGCGCGCTGAACGGCCTTTTGGTCGAAGTGGCGCGGATTGACAGCTTTATCGCCACGCTTGGCACCGGCACCGTACTTTACGCGCTGGCCTTGTGGCACACAGGCGGGCGGCAAATGGTAGGCGCGTTGCCGGATGCGTTTTACGCCATCAATGGCACGTTCGTTCTGGGCCTGCCGATCACGGCCTATTACGTGCTTGCCATCACCCTCGCGCTTTGGATCATCCTGGAATACACCCCCATCGGGCGATACCTGTATGCCATCGGGGCCAACCAACGCGCGGCCGAGCTGAACGGCATCCCCACCCGCAAATTCGTGATCGGGGCCTTTGTTGCATCAGGCGGGCTGACAGCCCTTGCCGGGGTGCTGCTGGCATCAAAACTGCGGATCGGGCAGGCAAGCGTCGGGCTGGAGTTTCTGCTGCCAGCACTTGTCGGCGCGTTTCTGGGATCAACCACCATCAAGCCGGGCCGCGTCAACGTCTGGGGCACCATCGTGGGGGTAATGATACTCGCCGTCGGTATTTCGGGCATCCAGCAGTTCGGCGGCAGTTTCTGGGTCGAACCCATGTTCAACGGCACAACCCTTCTGATCGCAATCGGCATTGCCGGTTACGCGCAACGCAAGAAGGGCACGAAATCGAAATGATCAGCACAATCACCGGGAGGAAAACCATGCTGAAGAGAACCGTTCTGAAAGGCCTGCTTGCGGGCACCATCCTTGCAACATCCGGCTTTGTGGCCTTTGCGCAAGATGCGTTTGACGGCCCGACCACCGGCCCCAAGGCGGCCGAGGGCAAAACGATTGTCGTCCTTGCGGGCGATCTGAAGAACGGCGGCATTCTGGGTGTCACCACCGGGATCGAAGAAGCCGCCGCCAAGATCGGCTGGACAATCACCGTGCTGGATGGCGCAGGTTCCGTGCAAAGCCGCGCAGCCGCCTTGGGTCAGGCCCTGACGCTGGGGCCGGATGGCATTGTGATCAACGGCTTTGACGCCGCCGAACAGCAGGCCGCACTGGAAGGCGTGACGGCCGCGGGCATACCGATGGTGTCGTGGCATTCCGGGCCCAAGATCGGCTGTGATGCACCGGGTGGCATTTTCGCCAACGTATCCACGGACGCGATGCAGGTGTCTGATGTTGCGGCTGCGTGGGCCGTTGCCGATGCCGGCGGTGCACCGGGTGTGGTAATCTTTACTGACAGCACTTATCAGATCGCGATCGACAAGGCAGACCGCATGAAGGCCGCGATTGAGGCTGCGGGCGGCACTGTGCTGGAATACGTGGATACGCCGATTGCCGAAACCTCAACCCGGATGGGGCCGCTGACCACGACGCTGCTGCAAAAATACGGCGCGTCATGGACGCACTCGCTGGCCATCAACGACCTGTATTTCGATTTCATGGGGCCATCGCTGCAGGCAGCCGGGATCGACGGCAAAGGCGCGCCAAAGGCAGGCTCGGCTGGTGATGGGTCAGAGGCGGCTTTCCAGCGTATCCGCACCGGCCAGTATCAGGCCGTGACGGTGGCAGAACCATTGAACCTGCAAGGCTGGCAGCTGGTAGATGAGCTGAACCGCGCCGTTCAGGGTGAGGCGTGTTCGGGCTATATCACGGCACCGGCACTGGTGACCGAAGAAGGGCTTGCCACAACCGAAGGCAACGCTTTTGACCCTAACAACGGCTACCGCGAGGCCTATGCCGCGATCTGGGGCAAATAAGCCCACCCCCCGCTGTCGAAGTGGGGCATGAAAACAAGGGGCTGCGCCAAGCGCGGCCCCTACCGCAGCGCCCGCCCTTTGATGATCGCACCTTGTCCGAACCGCGCCTTGATCGTGTCGGCAGCGCGTTCGGCAGCCGCCCTGCGGCCTGCGTCCGGGTCTAGTAGGTCAGCCATGCGGTCAGCATCGGCCTCTGGCACAAGATCACTGATCCCCACCCCGATCAGCCGGTACGGCCCCGTGGCCCCTGCATGATCGAACAATTCGCGTGCTGCGCGGTAAATCCGGTCACCAATCTGCGTGGCATCCGGCAGTGCATGCCGCCGCGTGACCAGTTGAAAATCATCACGCTTCAGCTTGAGCGTCACTGTCCGCCCTGCCAGCCCTTTTGCCTTGGCCCGGTCAGATACCTGTTCTGACAGCCGCCACAAATGGCCATCCAGCAGGTCTGCATCACCCGTATTTTCGTTGAAGGTGGTTTCCTTCGATATCGACTTCAGTTTTTCATCGCGCTGCACCGCACGGCTGTCCTGTCCGCGCGCAAGGTGCCACAACCGGTCCCCCATGGACCCGAACCGCGCCACCAGATCAGCACGATCCCACCGCAGCAGATCACTGATACCCCTGATCCCTGCCGCATCAAGCGCCGCTTGGGTGGATGTGCCCACGCCCCAGATAAGCCGCACCGGTTGGCGGGCCAGAAACCCTTGGGTCTCGGCCTGCCCGATCACCGAAAACCCGCGTGGTTTATCAAGGTCTGACGCGATCTTGGCCAGAAACTTGTTGTGGCTTAGCCCGACTGATCCTGTCAGGCCCAACTCAACCTCCATCCGCCGCACCAGCCGTGCCAGCATCACCGCAGGCGGTGCGCCGTGCAGCCGTGCTGTGCCGGTCAGGTCCATGAACGCTTCGTCCAGTGACAGCGGTTCAATTGCTGGGGTCATCTCTTCCATCATCGCGCGGATTTGCTTTGACACCTCGGCATAAACCCCGATCCGCGGTTTGACGACCACCGCATTGGGGCACAGTTTCAGCGCCTGAAACATGGGCATGGCCGACCGCACACCCGATATGCGGGCGATGTAGCAGCAGGTCGAAACCACCCCGCGCGTGCCGCCACCTACGATCAGAGGTTTGTCACGCAGATCAGGGTTGTCACGCTTTTCGACGGATGCATAAAACGCATCGCAATCCATGTGCGCGATGGACAGATCAAACAGATCGGGGTGGGACAGCACACGCGGCGACCGGCAGGCGGGGCAGCGGGGGCCAGCCTCAAACGTGGTCAGACAATCTCGGCACAGGGCGGGCATGATGGCTGCATGGTAACGTCAATCCCCGGCCAAGGCATTATGAAATGCACGTGGCGGTTCATGTGTGCCCGGCAGGCACGACACCCGATGCCACCCATTCATCAAACGCCGCCAACACCGCATCCACAAAGGCCTGATCGTTGATATGCGCATCGGGTTTCACCAGCCGCGCGTCAGCCGGGCACACCGCGCGCATCTCATGTCAAAACGCCGCAAGGGCATCGGGGTCTGATAGTGGCCCGCCTGCCCTGTCCCATTCATTGCAGCCTTATATTTGCAGGAACACCGTCACCTGCGCCAGCCGTTCTGCAATCACCCGCGCCACCTGCCGCCGCTGCCCGGCATCCGTCACATAAGATGACAGCAGGCGGTTATGGGCATGGCTGGGTGCATCTTGAAACCCCCGTGACGGTGTGTGCCAGCCCACCGCATCAATCAGATCATAGCACCCCGGCGCCACCATTTGTGGCATGCCCCGCAGCACTGCTGCCGTCATCCGGTCCGGCCCCGCGCTGATCGCCGATCCAAACAGGTGGTTCGTCACCTCTTGCGGTGCGGAATCCATCACGGCTGCAAAGGCCCCCTCTGCCGCCAATGCCTCAAACGCCCGGCCACCCATGCCCGTGGCGTGAAACACCGCCGCTTCATACCCCCGCGCCTCAAGCGCCGGTTTCAGGGCCACCATGTAGCGCAGCACGGTTTTGCCAAAGCTGGTCATGCCGATCAGCGGGCGGTCCCGCGCAGGCATTTCAACCGCGCGTGCCGCCCCCAGCACCGCGCCCGCCGCCTGTGACAAAGCCGCCTTGCAGACCGAATTCAGGCCATACAGACCGCCCACCCACAGGATCATCTGCATATCCGGCGCAAACCGTTCCGGCGGGATCATCGGTGAAAAGCTGACTGTGGATACGACGTATTTCGGCACACCCAACGGCAGTGATGCGCACAGATCAAGCGCAAGGTCGGTGCCCATTGACCCGCCCAGCACGATTACCCCATCAAACCGCCCCTCGGCATACAACCGCTGCGCAAGCGCCGCACTGCCCCGCGCCATCAGTTGCATGGCGAAGTTTTCATCGCCTGACGCAACGGCTGCCGCAATACTGCTGCGCGCAGCCTGCGCCGCATCATGCTTGGTCCAGTCGGTGGGCTGCTTTGGATCACCCAATACCGACACATCCATCGTCAGCACGTCACCGCACTGCCCCCGGATCACCCGCGCCAGATAATTCAGCTCATCATCCTTGGTATCATGCGTGCCGACCACCAGTATCCGGTTGCCCATCCTGCACCCCTACAGCTGAACCCATGCGGTCTTGTGATCAGTATATTTGTCCAATGCGTGCAATGATTTATCCGCCCCGTTGCCCAACTGTTTCTCGCCAGACAGCGGCACCGTCACATCTGACCCGCCATAGGTGTTCACATGCACGACGCCCGCGCGGATGCCCCGCACCATGCGGTGCGCACGCGACAGGTTCGCCGTCCACACGCCCGACGCAAGGCCATAATCCGTGGCATTGGCCAGCCGCAGCGCCTGCGCCTCAGCTGCAAAGGGGGGAAATTCCATGGCACAGTTGCTGCCACCACCCCCACCGGTTCGCGGTGGATCAGCGCCAGAATGTTATCCGCCGTTGGGGCAATCTCGCCATACAGTTTGTCAATCGCCTCGGCGTATTAGCGAAAGATCGCCGCC
>JAYUZO010000084.1:0-62322 GCA_043751715.1 Rhodobacterales bacterium
TGTTCACGGAATTTTACGCGCCGGTCGATCTGCGCCGGGGGGACAGCGCGTATTACGACGCAAGCATGGGGCACAATGTTGTCAGCCTGTCCGATGAGGATGCAACGATCCTGTGGGTGACCTCGCTGGTGTGATGGACAGGCGGTATGGGTGAACCCGCGCGGGCCGCGCGGAACCACCCATCCTACACCCGGCGCACATGTAGGATGGGCAATCTGCCCATCCCCCCTTCGCCAGTAACCCCGGCCCCGCCCGCCTAAATCGCGTCTGCCACCGTGTTGGCCCCCGCTGTTATATCCTGCCCGACGCCTGCAATCGTATTGCAGCCAGCAAGCGCCAACAGCGCGATCAATGCCAGTTTCCTCATTCCTGATACCACCATACATCCGGTTGGAACCCGATCCAGTCACCATACAGCGGCAATCGGTCTGGGAATTTCAGCTCTTTGCGGTGCGCCATGCGCGATACCTGACTGTACCAGACCGGAATCACATAGCGCCCCGAAATCAGCACGCGGTCAAGCGCCTCGACCGCGTCACGAAAGGCGGCGGGGTCTGATACCGAAAGCATGGTCTGGATCATTGCCTCTGCCGCCGGGGAATTCATCCCCATCCAGTTGCGTGTGGCGGGTTCGGTCACACCTGCAGCACCCCAATACAGCATCTGTTCATTGCCTGGCGACAGCGAAAGTGACCGAATGTAATGCGTCATGTCAAAGTCATAGGTGTTGGTGCGTTCCTTGTATTGCGCGGAATCCACCGTGGTGATCGTGGCCGTGATGCCCAGACGTTTTAGCCCCTCAACATAGATGCTGGCGGCGGCGATCATGTCATCCGCGCCGTTCACCAGCAGGATATCAAAGGCAAATGGCGCACCGTCCGGCCCGGTCAGCACGCCATTGGCCACTGTGTAGCCAGCCTCGGTCAGCAGATCAGTTGCCGCACGGATGCTTGCCCGGTTCGCCTCGGACCCATCGCTGACGGGCAGCGCGTAGCCGTCAATCGCGCCCGGCAAAAGTTCCGCCTTAAACGGCTCCAACAGCGCCAGCACCGGGCCCGTGGCAGGTGCTCCTGGCTGCATGCCAAGGACAGAGTTGCCGTAATAGGACGTAATGCGCGGCTGCAATCCTGCGTTCAGCGTCTGGTTCACCAATTCAAAGTTGAACGCCGTCAGCAGCGCCTCGCGCACGCGCCAGTCGGCAAACATCGCACGACGCGTGTTGAACACGAACCCTTCAATCCCCGACGGCCGCGCATGCGGGATTTCCGATTTCACCACATCACCGCTGGTGACAGCGGGAAAGTCGTAAACGCTGGCCCATTTCGCCGGGTTCGCCTCACGGTAGGTGCTGATCGTGCCGCCCTTGAACGCCTCAAAGACAACGCCACCATCACCAAAGTATTCATAGCGCACTTCATCAAAGTTCTGCGTGCCTTTGTAGAAATTCAGGTCCGCCCCCCACCAGTTCGGGTTGCGCACATAGGTGATCTGCGCGCCCATGTCGTAGGGCCCGACGATGTATGGGCCAGACCCGATGATCGCCTCGGTCGAGGTGGTGGCGAAATCGCGCCCTTCCCACTGCCCGCGTTGCAGGATCGGGCGCAGGCCCAGGATCAGCGGCAGTTCGCGGTCAACGACGGCAAAGGTGAATTTCACCGTGCGGTCGTCAATCTTTTCCGACGTGGCCACCTTGGCCCAGGCGCCCTGATAACGCGGGTGGCCGACGGTGCCCAATGTTTCCATCGACCAGATCACATCTTCCACCGTGACAGGTGCGCCGTCCGAGAATCGGGCGCCCTCGCGCAGGGTGAACTGGGCATAGGTGCGCTCCTCATCCACCTCGATTGATTCGGCCAAAAGGCCGTAAAGCGAGAAGGGTTCGTCATAACTGCGGCCCATCAGTGTTTCCACGGTCAGCGCCGAGATGCCTGCCGCGGCACTGCCGGTGGCCACGAACGGGTTCAGGCTATCAAAGGTGCCGTTCTCGCCAAAGGTGATGCGGCCACCCTTGGGGGCATCGGGGTTGGCATAGGGCAGGGACACAAAATCCGGGGGCAGGGCAGGGGTGCCATACATAGCTATGCCATGCTGGGGGTCGGCCGCAGCACTGAACGCACCCAGAATCAAGGCCGCTGTGGCCGCTGTTGCCAGCCTTGTGAAAAACTGTGAAGTCATCCGCGCAACTCTCCCCCGTGTCATGTTTTTCTTGAAAATCACCGTAAAGCCATGTGGCGGACAATTCAAACTTTTAACTTGGCCATCGGCAACAGACGGCGTATAACAAGGCTACTGCTCGATAGGTTTCTTGCCTGTATGAAACCTGCCTCAATAACTTAACGCCGGCCTTGTGCCGGCGTTTTTTTCATTCAGGGCGGCCTTCTTGACGGTTTTGCATGGCAAAAGGCCCCGGCGGTGCCGGGGCCTTTGCAATTGCGCGTCAAGGAGCGTGGCAGCGTCAGCCGATGGTATCGCCACCGATACCGCCGCCGCCGCCGCCGGTACCGGTTGTGCCAAACGTATCAAGCGAAAAGCTGGACAACTGGGTGCGCACGAATGTGATCGACAGATCACCATCGGTGAACACCACGTTGCGGCCAACGTTGGCGGCGTGTTCAAGGAAGTACTGATAGGCAGTCGGCGTATCGCCATCAAACTGGTTGAAGATCAACTGATCTTCAAAACCATTGAAGGCCGCCACGGTTTTCGCGCCTGACGATTCTGCAGTAAAAATGAACTGATCATCGCCTTCACCACCCGTCACCGTGTCATTGCCGGCTTCCATATGGATAAAGTCGTTGCCGATATCACCGTTCAGGTTGTCATCGCCCGCGCCACCAAACAGCACGTCATCATCGGCATCACCATCCAGCCGGTCATTGCCATCATTGCCTTCCAGCAGATCAGACCCGAACCCGCCATTCATCCGATCATTGCCTGCGCCACCATACATGGCATCGGTATTGTCACCGCCGGTCAGCCGGTCATCGCCATCGTCGCCAAACAGCGAGTCTTCACCGGCACCGCTGATCAGGTTATCGTTGCCCGCACCACCGCGCAGATCATCGGCGCCTGCACCGCTGACCAGCCCGTCATTGCCGATGCCACCATTCATCCATCCGCCATTATCGCCGCTGCTTAACGCGTCATCGCCATCACCGCCGTACAGCGTGTTATAGCCCGCGCCGCCGTTCAGCCGGTCATCACCTGCACCACCAAGCAGCACGTCTTCGCCATCTTCACCGTACAGCCTGTCATTGCCAGCCTCACCGTGCAATTCATCGTTGCCGCCACGTCCGTACAGGCGGTCATCACCGCCCGCACCCATGATGACATCGCCGCTGGCCGTACCAATCAGCGTTTCCACCAGATCAGTGCCCTGCACGAACGTGCCGATTGATGTGAACGTGGTGACCAGCGTAGTTGCGGGCAAGGCGCCCATGGCGGAATAATAGGCAAGGCTGCCGGGCTGCGGCACATGCCAGTCTGCGGTGCCCAAAAGCGTGGTCAGCGCGCTGGCCGACAGGTTGATATTTGCCCAGGTGCGACCTGCGCCCTGCGTGGCATCGCTTGCATATTCCAGATTGGTAATTTTCTGGATCGTACCCCCAGTGATCTGACCGGTTACAGGATCAATCACCAGGCTGCGCCCCGAGATTTCCAGCCGCAGGGTGGTTTCCCCGTTCGGTACTTCGTACACGATGAAACGTATGGTGTTTGAAACCAGTGTAACTGGCATGGTGCGACGTCCTTTCCCCAAGTGCGGCCTGGCAGGGCCATGTGCATCACTGCGGTGTATGCTGGTGGAATGCGGCATAGGCGCGAAAGGATTGTGGTTACGAAACGGTAAAGGGCGGCCAATTGCGGCTGAAACCGGGCGGGAAATTGGGTCTGGCGGTGGGCAGGGGCTGCGTTATGCTGCAGTTGCAACATGGGTTGGGGGATGGCATGACACGGGCAGGCAAAACATTGGCAGGCAAGCGCGCGGTCATCACGGGGTCAACCTCGGGCATCGGATTGGGCATTGCCACGGCACTTGCGGCGGCGGGGGCGGATGTCGTGCTGAACAGCTTTACCGACCGGCCAGAAGATCATGCCACAGCCGCAGGTCTTGCCGCGATTTATGGCGTGAACGCGCAGTATATTGCGGCGGATATGGCCGATGGTGCGGCCTGCCGGAGGCTGATCGCGGCGGCTGGCGGTTGTGATATTCTGGTAAACAATGCAGGCATTCAACATGTTGCCCCGCTGGAGGATTTCCCGGCTGACAAATGGGATGCGATCATCGCCATCAACCTGACATCGGCCTTTCACACCACGGCCGTGGCCCTTGCGCACATGCGCGCACAGGGCTGGGGGCGCGTAGTCAACATCGCATCCGCCCACGGCCTGACCGCCAGCCCCTTTAAGTCGGCCTATATCGCCGCCAAGCACGGTCTGGTGGGCCTGTCCAAGACCACAGCGCTGGAAACGGCGGGTCAGGGCATTACCTGCAACGCCATCTGCCCAGGCTATGTGTTGACCCCGCTGATCGAGGCGCAGATCCCCGATCAGATGAAAACCCACGGCATGGACCGCGAAACGGTGATCCGCGAGGTGATGCTGCTGCGCCAGCCTTCGCGCCAGTTTGCCACCACGGATCAGATCGGCGGCACCACAGTGTTCCTGTGTTCCGATGCGGCGGCGCAAATCACCGGCACCACGATCAGCGTCGATGGCGGCTGGACCGCGCTTTAACACTACACAGGGGCGCATCACATGCTAGACTTGTAGGGCCTGTGACGCTAGAAGGACCGCGCGTTAGCGCTAACGTAAAGCGGTCTGGGCAAACACGAGGAAATTATGGTATCGCGCGTTATTCCGGTTGAACCCTTTGATCTTGTTATCTTTGGTGGCACGGGCGACCTTGCCAAACGCAAGATCCTGCCGGGCCTGTACCGCCGGTTCATTGCCGGTCAGATGACGGACGGGTGTCAGATCATCGGTGCCGCGCGCGCTGACCTTGATGCCGATGGCTACCGCGCCATGGCCCGCGCCGCGATCGAAGAATTTGTGGCAAAAGACAAGCAGGACGAAGCCCAGATCACCGCCTTCGTGGCACATCTGAATTACACATCCATTGACGCCACCGGGATTAACGGCTGGTCGGCCCTGCGCACCATGATGCGGCCCGGTGTGATCCGCGCGTTTTATTTCTCGGTAGCACCGTCGTTGTTTGGCGCGATTGCCGAACGCCTGCATGAACATGGTATTGCCGATGCCAGCAGCCGCATCGTGGTGGAAAAGCCGTTCGGGCGTGACCTTGCCACAGCGCAGGCGCTGAACGGCGTGCTTGCGGACCATTTCACCGAAAGCCAGATTTACCGGATTGACCATTATCTGGGCAAGGAAACCGTGCAGAACCTGATGGCTGTACGCTTTGCCAACATCCTGTTCGAGCCAATCTGGAAGGCGCAATACATTGACAACGTGCAGATCACCGTTGGCGAAACGGTGGGCGTCGAAGGGCGCGGGGCGTACTACGATAAATCAGGCGCGATGCGCGATATGGTGCAGAACCACATGATGCAATTGCTGTGCCTGATTGCGATGGAGCCGCCTTACAAGTTTGACCCAAATGCCGTGCGCGATGAAAAGCTCAAGGTGATCCGCGCGCTTGATCCCGTGCAGCCTGCCGATATCGTGCGGGGGCAGTATCTGGCGGGCGATGGGCAGGGCGGCTATGTTGCGCACAGCGAAAACCCGGCGTCCAAGACCGAAAGCTATATCGCCATGAAGGTGGGCATTTCCAACTGGCGTTGGATGGGCACACCGTTTTATCTGCGCACCGGCAAACGCCTGCGGTCGCGCGCATCGGAAATTGCCGTTACGTTCAAGGCCCCGCCACATTCAATTTTCGGGATGTCCGACAGCATGCATGAAAACGTGCTGGTCATTCGCCTGCAGCCCGATGAAGGCATGACGCTGACCGTGATGATCAAGGAACCGGGGCCGGGGGGCATGCGCCTGACCGAAGTGCCGCTGGACATGTCGTTTGCCGAGGCATTGGGCGAAGATCACGCCGATGTGCCCGATGCCTATGAACGGCTGATCATGGATGTGATCCGGGGCAACCAGACCCTGTTCATGCGCGGCGATGAGGTTGAGGCGGCCTGGGCCTGGACTGACCCGATCATCGAAGGGTGGGAGGCGCGGGGCGACAAACCCAAGGGCTATGATCCGGGCAGCGCCGGGCCAGATGACGCGCTGATGCTGTTGCACCGCGATGGCAGGCGGTGGCGGGATATCCGATGAGGGAATTTCGCAGCTATCCTGACCGCGAACTGATGTTTCTGGCACTGGCGGACAAGATCGCCGGTGAGCTGGGCGAATTCTTGCGCCGTGATGGCCGCGCCACATTCTGCGTGCCGGGTGGCACAACGCCGGGGCCGATCTTTGATACGCTGTCCGGCGTGGATATTGACTGGCCGGGGGTAGCGGTGATCTTGAATGACGAACGCTGGGTGCCCGAGGATAGCCCGCGATCGAACACACGGCTTTTGCGCGAACGTCTGCTGCGCGGGCGGGCCGCGGGGGCGACGCTGATCCCGCTATACGCCGATGCACCGCAGCCTGAGGATATGCTGGCTGCATTGTCGGCGGGCATCACGCCGCATCTGCCGATTTCGGTGCTGCTGTTGGGCATGGGGGCGGATATGCACACCGCCAGTCTGTTTCCGGGGGCAGATTTGCTGACTGAGGCGCTGTCGAGCCATGCCCCCCCGCTGATGGCCTTGCGCGCCGATGCAGCAGGCGAGCCGCGCATTACCCTGACAGCCCCGGTTCTGCGGGGTGCCATGCGCACGCATATCCTGATCACCGGGGCGGAAAAGCGCAGCGCAATCGAACGCGCCGCCCACCTGACTGATCTTGAAGCCCCAGTGCGCACCGTGCTGGCCAACGCAACTGTGCACTGGGCGGAGTAAGCCATGAAAACCGAATGGAACGCGCTGTCAGACCACCACGCAGCGATCAAGGACCGCAGCATCCTGTCCTTGTTTGATGATGCGCGCGCAGCGGCGTTTTCGACGCGGCATGGCGATATGCTGTTTGACTTTGCCAAGACGAATATTGATGCGCGCGGCATGGCGCTGCTGCAGGCCTTGGCCGCATCTGCCAAAGTGGCGCAAAAGCGCGACGCGATGTTTGGCGGTGCGGCAATCAACGAAACCGAAGACCGCGCCGTGCTGCATACCGCGCTGCGCAACCTGTCAGGGTCGGTGATCGTGGGCGGGCGTGATGTGATGCCGGATGTGCGCGCCACCCTTGCGCGGATGCGGGCGTTTGCAGATGACGTGCGGCAGGGCCGGTTCAAGGGGCAGGGCGGTGCTATCACCGATGTGGTCAATATCGGCATCGGTGGGTCTGATCTTGGCCCGGCCATGGCCTGCATTGCGCTTTCTCCCTTTGCAGACGGGCCGCGCGCGCATTTCGTATCCAACGTGGACGGCGCGCATGTGGCCGATGTATTGCGCGGGCTGAACCCGGAAACGACACTGGTGATCGTTGCCTCCAAAACCTTTACCACCATTGAAACCATGACCAATGCCGAAACGGCACGGATCTGGATGGCGGCCAAGGTGGCCAATCCGGGCGCGCAGTTTGCGGCCGTGTCCACGGCTGCGGAAAAGACCGCAGCCTTTGGCATTGATGCGTCACGCGTTTTTGGTTTTGAAGACTGGGTTGGCGGGCGGTATTCGATGTGGGGGCCGATTGGCCTGTCTATCATGCTGGCCATCGGGCCGGATGATTTTGACGCCTTCCTTGCCGGTGCCGCCGACATGGACACGCATTTCCGCACCGCAGATTTCGCGCAGAACCTGCCGGTGCTGCTGGCACTGGTGGGCATCTGGCACAATCAGATCTGCGGCTATGCAACCCGCGCTGTGCTGCCCTATGACCAACGCCTGTCACGCCTGCCCGCCTATCTGCAGCACTTGGAGATGGAATCGAATGGCAAGCGCGTGGGGCTGGATGGTGCCGATCTTGATCATCATTCCGGCCCTGTGGTCTGGGGTGAACCGGGCACCAACGGCCAGCATGCGTTTTACCAGCTGATCCATCAGGGCACGCGGGTGATCCCGTGTGAATTTCTGCTGGCAAAACAGGGGCATGAACCCGATCTTGCGCATCAGCACCTGCTTTTGGTGTCCAACTGCCTTGCCCAGTCCGAGGCGCTGATGCGCGGGCGTTCTTTTGCCGAGGCAACAGCAATCATGGCCGCCAAGGGCCTGACCGGGGCAGAACTGGACCGGCAGGCGCGCCACCGGGTGTTTCCGGGCAACCGGCCATCTACCACGCTGGCCTACCCCCGGCTGACGCCGTTTGTGTTGGGCCAGATCATTTCCCTGTATGAACATCGGGTGTTTGTGGAAGGCGTGATCCTGGGGATCAATTCCTATGATCAGTGGGGGGTGGAACTGGGTAAGGAGCTGGCACTGGCGTTGCAGCCAATCCTTGAAGGCAAGGCCAGCACTGATGGCAAAGACGGATCAACCGCAGCACTTGTTGCGTATCTGCGCGGTTAAGCGGGGCTGGTTTGGAATACCGGCGCGATATTGATGGATTGCGCGCAGTTGCGTTGGTGCCCGTGATCCTGTTTCATGCAGGCCTGCCCGGCTTTGGTGGCGGTTATCTTGGCGTCGATGTGTTCTTTGTCATTAGCGGATACCTGATCACCGGTATCTTGCTGGATGCACAAGCGCGCGGGGGCATTTCCATCCGTGATTTTTATGAACGCCGCGCCCGACGCATTCTGCCCGCGTTGTTTCTGGTGATGGCGGTTTGCGCGGTTGTGGGCTGGTTCTGGCTGTATCCCCGCCTGTATGCCAGCTTTTTCGAAAGTCTGGGACTGACCGCCTTGTTCATGTCCAACCTGCATTTCATGACGGAAACCGGGTATTTTGCAGATCAGGCCGATGTGCGCCCCCTGCTGCACACCTGGAGCCTTGCGGTAGAGGAGCAGTTCTATCTGATTTACCCGCTGATTGTGGTGTCGGTCCTGCGGTGGTGGCCGCGCGGGTTGATTGCTGTAGTGGCCGCACTGGCACTAGCCAGCCTTGGCTTTGCACTCTGGGCCCGTGATGCCTATCCCGACCAGACGTTTTTCTTTCCGGTGTCGCGCGCGTGGGAACTGCTGGCAGGTGCGCTTGCGGCGCTGCATGGGCCACGGCGGCCGCGCACAGGGTGGGCAACGTTTGGTCTGGGGTTGATTCTGCTGTCACTGGTTGGCGGCGGCACGGTGCAGGCCTTTCCCACGCCTTGGGCCGTTGTTGTGGTGGCGGGCACGGTGCTTGTGCTGCGGTATGGGCGATCGGGCGCCGGGGCAGGCGGGTGGCTGCTGGCGCAGCGCGGGTTTGTGGGGATCGGGCTGGTCAGCTATGGGGCCTATCTTTGGCATCAGCCGCTGATGGCCTTTGCCAAGTTGCGGCTGCTTGACCCGCCATCCGCAGCGCTGATGGTGGCGTTGGCGGTGCTGTCCATTGTGCTCGGGGCACTGACCTGGCGGTTTGTTGAAAATCCGGTACGCCGCCGCACATTCAGCCCGCTTGCCGCGCGGCGGCGGCTTTTCCTTGCGGCGACAGTGGCGACTGCTTTGTTTTTTCTGCTGGGACTGGCGGGATTTGTCAAAGACGGGTTTCCGGGGCGGGTGTCACAGCAGGTGCAGGCCGCGTCTGCCACGCAGATCGAAAACCCATGGCGGCCAAGATGCGAACGTGGCCGCCTGCGCGCCACCCCCGTGCACCCGATACCGGAATGCGGCACCCTGCAGCCCAACCGCAATGTCATACTGATTGGTGACAGTCATGCAGCAGCGATGGCGGGCGCTGCAATGCCTGCCCTGATGGATGCAGGCTTTGGGGCCTATGTCACCACCATGGGGGGCTGTGCCGTGATACCGGGCCTGCACACGCTGCCACAGCGCAGCACCGATGATTGCCGCGATTTTACCGATGCGGCATGGCAGTTTGCCGGCAGCGTACCAGATGGCACGGTCATTCTGGCGATGCGCTGGCAATTGTATCTGGATGAGCCGCGTGTCGATACAGCGGCAGGGGTTAAGGCTGTGCAGCCCTCGCTGACGCGCGCGGGCCTGCGTGACCCGGTCGATGATCCCGCAAGGCCGGGGCGCGTGCTGGACCAGATGGTGGCGCAGATCACGGCCCTTGCCGCAAGGCAGCGCGTGGTTCTGGTATACCCGGTGCCCGAACCTGCAAACGATGTTGCGGATCGCGCGGCGCGCATGGGGATGTTTGCAACCTATCCCGACGCGCTGACCACGTCGCTGGCCGGTGAACGCGCGCGCACGGCCAAACTGACGGCGGCCTTCGATGCGATTGACAGCCCGAACCTGATCCGTATTCGCCCCGAGGCGCTGTTTTGTGGCACATCGGAACCGGGTCGCTGTGATCAGTTGCGCGGTGATGTGATCCTGTTTGCCGATACGAACCATGTCAGCAGCACGGGGGCCGACAGGATTGCCGCTGCAATCCTGCAGGCGCTGCAATAGGGTCAGCCCGCCGCTGCCACCACAATCACCTCGACCAGATATTCCGGCGTGGCCAGTTTTGATTCGCCCGTGGCACGTGCAGGCGTGTGGCCCTGGGGCACCCAGGCATCCCACACGGCATTCATGGCAGCAAAGGTGCCGATATCGGCCAGCCAGATCTGCACCGACAGGATGCGTGTCTTATCTGACCCTGCCAGCGCCAGGATACGGTCCACCTCGGCCAGCGCATCGCGGGTCTGCTGGGCCACATCACCGCCAGGATTGCCGACCTGACCTGCCAGGTAAACCACGCCGTTGTAAACCGATGCTTCGCTCATCCGTGGGCCAGTGCCGATACGGGTGATGGGTGTGGTGTTCATGGGTTAGCCTTCCGTTTGCTGATGTCGCCGTTGACCTAGCGGTTTCCGTCAGCAAACGGAAGTTGCACTATCACGCTGCGAGCAAGGCGATTGCTTCGGCCAATGCGGCCTCTGATGCCGCGTGATCACCGGATTCATGTGCAGCTTTGCCGGTATCATACAGGGCCTGTGCCGCTGCCTTGGTTGCATCATCAACCGTGGTGGTCAGCAAGGCCTCTTCAAATTGTCCCATCAACATGGGGCAACTTCCGGCCAAAGCGGGCGTTGCAAGTCCCAAGGCAAGCACAAAGGTAAGTATGGTTTTCCGCATGACGATATTCCCTCAGACTGAATACGCGGGATCGCGCCGGCAGATGTTAGCACGAATTCTGCGCAGACAAGGCGCAGATTCCGCACCTGCCAGCCACCCTGCACCAATCAATAGGAAAATGCCTCGAAATCGGCCACATATAGCGCTTCGATCTTCTTGCGCTGTGCCGGTGTCACCGGCATGACCGCGGAATCGGTTGCATTGAAGCGCCGCTTTAACAGGTCAGCCGGGGGGAAATCCGTGCGACCGATGGCATCAAACACATGTCCCAGATCGGCATTATAGGTTTCAACCTTGCCGACATGGTCAAAGGTGATCGTGCCCCAGCCGATGTTCAATGTCTGCAATCGCCAATGTGTATCACAGCGCAGAGCATCTGCCGCGAACGTATGCGCCACATAATCCAGAAACACATCGAAATTGTATGCGGTGTTCCGTGTGGCGTCATAGCCATGCGATGTGATGTGCGGCATGTGTTTGTGCCGGGCGATGTTGGTGGCATCGACAAAGAAATTCCTGAACGCGGAATGCGCGCGCTTTTCGGGGTGGCGCACGAAGGTGAATGTATAGGCTGACCGCGCCTGCAGCACTGGTTTGATCTTTTGCCAGTTATACCGGGCGGGCAGGATACCGCGATTGGCACGGTGCACATTGCCGGGGTAGGTGGCCCCCGCGTTGGAATAGGCATACAACACTTGCGTTGTCTGGGTGCAGGCGCATTTCTGGTTCCGCAGAAACAGCAGTTTGCGGTCATGCGTCATGATCAGATTGCGATAGGTATCACGCAGGGCCAGCGGTTCCTGTTCAAGGGCAATCAGAACACTGTAGCGCGGGAAAAACGGTGCCAGCAGGCGGTTGACCAGGGTCTTGCCGGTTGCCGGTGCCAAGAAAACGGTGCGGTTCATCTTGGCATTTTCCAGCAAGGTCACGCAGAATTCGTGTCTGTTCTCACCGGTGCGCAAGTGGTGAAGACAAAAAGATTGGAGCGGGTGAAGGGAATCGAACCCTCGTATTCAGCTTGGGAAGCTGCTGCTCTACCATTGAGCTACACCCGCAGTCAGTGTGTGATTAGGCCAAGGGGCTAGTCCCGTCAAGGCCGCGATTAAGGTGCTGTCAGCACCACATCCGCCCGTCCGCCGGGGGTGATGACCACCGATGCGCGTGCGGTCTGATCACCAAAGGTGGCGACAATCAGATAGCTGCCCGCGTTCAGGGTTTGCTGCGTGCTGCTGCCGGTGAACCGGCCCAGCACGGTTGCGTTGCCTGCAATATCGGGCGGCGGGCTGATGGTGATGCTGTCAGCACCTGCCGCATCAACGGCCAGCACGCCTGCGCCAAGAACGATGGGCAAGGTGGTGCGCTGCACAAGTGCGATGGAAAACGGCGTTTCAACGGTTGCCAGCCCCAGCGTGGCGATGGCAACGTAATCGCCGGCACCCAGATGAAACATCGGGTTGGCCCCGGTGTTGCGGGACACGGATTTCCGGTTGCCATCGGGTCCAGTTTGCGCAGCCACAATTTCAATCTGCAGATCGGCGGTGTTGACAGGCTGACCGGGGGCATAAAACACCTGCGGCACGACAGCAGCCGCGCTGATGAAAATATCCTGTTTCATGTCCTGCCCGGCAACCACCTGCAGCGGCAAGGTGGTGGTCACGGCGTCCAGGCGGGCAGACAGGGTCAGACCACCCGCAGGCAGCCATGTGTCAAAGCTGTCTTGCAGCACAGCCGTAAAGCCCGCGCCATCGCTGATGGTGATGATGGTTTTATCCTCAATGGTCGCATCGGGGCCCACGCGCGGGCGCAACGACACGCGTGCGGCATTCAGGATGATGTCTGGCGTGTAAGGGCCGGTCTGCGGCACCGCTATGGCTTGGCGCACAACGACCACGCCCAAAGTCACGTCAATGCGGTAATCGCCGGGCGGCACAATTGTGCGATCATTGGTGATTTCAATGGGCGGCGGCGCGTTTTCGGTAAACGGCAAGGGGTACAGCACGACACGATCCAGCAACCCAAGGTCCAGCGGCGGCGCGCCTGCTGCGGACCGGATCACCGGGGCAAAATTTGGCAGTGCGCCAAGCGGATCGGCGTCGGGTGGGGTGGGTGCGGGCGGTGGGTCTTGGGGCAGCGGGGGTGGTGGGGTGGGGACTGGTTCGGGTTCAGCAGGTGGGGGCGCAGGCGTTGGGTCGGCACCTGACGTATCATTAGTGTTTGAAACCAATACGGTATCTTGCAGCGCAAGCGTCAGCGTTTGCAGATCATCCGCCTGAAAATAACTGCCCCCGGTAACGGTGGCCAAACAGGCCACGGTGGCCGCCTCATCGGGGTTCAGGCCAAAGCCCACCACATGGGCGGTAAAATCTGTACCTGCCTGTTCCAGTTCGGCCGCCAAGGCACAGGGATCACCACTGCAATTGTCCACGCCATCGGTAATCAGGATGACCGTGCCGGGGCGGTTGGTCGTATCCAGGGCCTGTGCCGCCTGCCGCACGGCGGCTGTCAGCGGCGTTTTGCCGGTAAAGTTCAGAAATTCGGCTGCCGTGCTGATCGCTGCTGCGCGCCCCGTGGCCGGGGGCACGATCAGTTCGATATCATCACAATTGCCCTTTTCGCGGTGCCCATACGCCAGCAACCCCAGTTCCACATCGCCGGGCAGGGCCTGAAGCACGGCATTCAACGCCTCACGCGCGATATCCACCTTGGGGCGGCCATCCAGTTCGTCCCACATCGACCCCGACGCATCCAGCACAATGATGGCGCGCCCGTCCGCCATACCGCTGGCAGGCAGGCACAGGGCCAGTATCAGGCAGGCTAATCGCAGCATTCCAGCCAATCACAGCCTCCGATCCCAGCTATGTCGGGCACAGGTGCGGCCAGTGCCCACTTGAACTGGGCCCACTTAAACTGTGCCCGCTTGAACTGTGCTGGCATAAACTGTGCCCGCGTGATCCCGGTCATGGAACAGCGACCTCGGTGCGTTCCCCCGCCATCACAACTGCCGTGGCCGTGGCCTGCACATCACCACGGTTGGCTTGCACCAGATATTCACCTGCGGGCATGGCATGGGTGATTTCGACATTATATTGAAATGTCATCGACTGGCGGTTTCCATTCAGATCAGCCTTGTTCTGGAAAACCTCAATCGAATTTGCACCGGGTGCGGACACGAACAGCACGCCTGCATTCAGCACCACCGGCACGTCAACCCGTTCACCGACCTTTACCGTAAAGGCGGTTTCCGCAACGGCAGACCCTTCGGTGATCATGGCGACATAATCACCCGGCGGCAGCGTGAACTGGGTAGCCGGGCCATAGGACACATCAATGCTGTCCCGGCTGCCATC
Organism: Rhodobacterales bacterium; assembly: GCA_043751715.1. Taxonomy (GTDB): domain Bacteria; phylum Pseudomonadota; class Alphaproteobacteria; order Rhodobacterales; family Rhodobacteraceae; genus JAAFHS01. The sequence goes on from JAYUZO010000084.1 coordinate 14,563, forward strand.
CAGCGCCTTGGCGGCACTGAAGACCTGAACGCTGTGCTGGGTCGTCTCCATCCGCATGCCTGCGATGTAATAGCCATCCACCACCGCTACACCTGCACCGGCGATGATATCCAGTTCCACCGTCTGCCCCGGTGCGATTTCGGTTGATTGTTCAGCCTGTGCCTCACCAACACTGACCAACAGTTTGATATCGCCTGCCGGAACAATGGTGTCGGTGTCGCCGTAGCTTGTCCAGTCAAGGCCCGCCGCATTGGTGATCCAGACCGGGGCCGACGTTTCAATCGCCCCGCCCTCTGATCCGCGCGGATGCACGATCAGCCGACCTGCGTTCATCACGACCACCGGTGCGGCCAAAGTGTCGGCTGCAATGATCAGTTCCTGTTCGACCTCGGCCAGATCAATCTTGGCAACCAGCCGGTAAGTGCCCGGTTCCAGTGTGATCTGCGGCTGGTTATATTCGGTGGACAGGTATTCGCCGCGCTGCCCATCGCCAGTGCTGCGGTAGATTTCATAAATCTGATCTGCAGTGATCAGATCACCGCCCGCCTTCAGTGTCATCTGGGGTGCAAAGTTATAGGCCAGTGCAGCAGGTTCAGGCTGTGGTGCAGGCTGTGGCGCGGGTTCGGGCACCGGTTCGGCCACGACGGTGGCCTGCAACGCATCCTTCAGCGTGCTGGCATTGCTGGCCTCAATATAGACACCACCCGTGTTGGTGGCGAGGCAGGCCACGCTGGCACCCTGTTCGGCAGTCAGGCCAAACCCCACCACATGCGCCGTGAAATCAACGCCCGCGCTTTCCAGTTCCAGCCCAAGCGCGCAGGGGTCAGCGTTGCAGGTTTCAATGCCATCGGTGATCAGAATGACCGTAGCCTTTTCTTCCGAGCTGCGCAGGGCAAGGGCCGCCTGCCGCACCGCTTCCGTCAACGGCGTTTTGCCGACAAAGTTCATGTTTGCCGCCGCTTCGGAAATGGCTGCACCGGTCCCCGTGGCAGGCGGCACGATCAGTTCGATATCGCCGCAATCGCCCTCGGTGCGGTGGCCATACGCCATCAGGCCCAATTCGGTATCGGCTGGCAGGCTGCCAACCACGTCTGCCAGCGCCTCACGCGCGATTTCCAACTTGGCGCGGCCATCAATCTGGCCCCACATCGACCCGGACGCATCCAGCACGATGATAGAGCGCCCCTCGGCTGTAACACGCAACGGGGCGCACAGGACCAAACACAGGCCCAGAACAAGGCTAAAAAATCTCATCGGGAATCTCCAAACCACTAGGCGTTAATGCCATGAGGTTAGCGCTGATCGTCCGCGATGGGCAAGCAAAACGAAAGCGGACCTTCCCCAAGCTGGGGAAGGTCCGTCTGCCCCGGCATGGGGACAGGTTCGCCGGGGCAGAATGACACCTGCAGCAGCCGGGTGTGACCGTCCGCCTGCCGCAAGGGCCAAACTGATCAGGATGCTGGCAGCAGAACCGTGTCGATCACATGGATGACGCCGTTTGACTGCTTCACGTCGGCGATGGTGACGGTGGCCACGTTGCCCTGACCGTCTTCGATCATCACCTTGCCATCCTTCATGGACGCGGTGAATTCACAACCACCCACGGTGCCCACCTTGTGCGAACCGCCGTCAGCTTCGATCATGCCGACAATATCGGTCGACATCGCATTGGCAGCCACCACATGGCAGGTCAGGATCTTGACCAGCGTGTCCTTGTTTTCTGGCAGCAGCAGGTTTTCAACCGTGCCAGCGGGCAGTTTTGCAAAGGCATCATTGGTGGGCGCGAACACGGTGAACGGGCCTTCGCCCATCAGCGTTTCCACAAGGCCAGCCGCTGTCACAGCAGCCACCAGCGTGGTGTGGTCGGCGGAATTCACGGCGTTTTCGACAATGTTCTTGTCTTCGAACATGGCCGCACCACCGACCTGCGGGTTTTCGGCAAAGGCCAGCGAGGTAGACAGTGCAAGCACGGAAGCGGTGAAGGTAAGGAATTTCATGTGACTTCTCCAGAGGTAAGGTGGCGGGCCTGTCCCGTCTCACATTTGAAGAAACGATGGCGTTTCGGGATAGTTTCAGGGTGCGCAGATTTTTTGCAAAACTTTTTTGCGCACCCGTGAACGGCGGTCAGATACCGGTGATAACGCCCGTAACAAGCACAGGCCCGGTTGGCTGGCCGGCGGTGGATCCACCCGTGGGTTCAAGGCTGATGGCCAGCACAGCGCCTTGGGGCAGGGTATCCAGCGTGCGCGTCGTGGTTTCGCCCTCAATCAGGCCCAGTGATACCGGCGCTGCGTCACCGGCGATCAGCCACAATTCATACACCCGGCCCGCCTCGGCCTCGGGTCCGCCAGCACGGATGATGTTCAGCGTACCGCCACCATAGCTGGCCGCAATCACCAGTGGCTGGCCTTCGGCCTGCAAGGTGGCCACCAGTTCGGGTGGCGCGGGTGGTTGCAGTGTCGGAATCGCCGCAATTGCCAATACCCCAGCAGTGGCCGCACCCGCCAGCCACCCCAGCCAGTTGCGGCGGGGTTTGGCTGCCACCGGGAACAGGCGTGCCTCGATCTGCGGCAGCAGGTTGGGTGCTGCCACGTCGGCGAAATCATCATTCAGGCCGGACAAATGGGTTTCCCATGCAGCAACCATGCCAGCAAACGCCGGTTCACGTTTTATCCGCGTTTCGGTTGACAGGCGTTCAGCGAGGTCCACCACGCCCAGCACATATTCGGCGGCCAGCGCATCATCCATCTGGCGTGGGGTAAGGGGGGTGTCAGTCATGATTCCAGACACTCCCGCAGACGCAGCAGACTGCGGCGCAGCCAGGTGCGCATGGTGTTCAGCGGCACGGTGTAATGATCAGCCAGATCTTGGTACGATTGCCCGTCCAGATAGGCGCTGCGCACGGCTGCCGCGCGGTCAGGCTCCAGCGTGGCAAAGCAATCCGCCACCCGGCGCGCTTCACCCAGTGCAATGGTCTGACCTTCGGCATTTGGGCTGCGGTCAACCATCGCCTCAACCGCACCTTCATCGGCCGTCACATCACGCCGCGCGCGCAAACGGTCAATCGCAAGGTTGCGGGCCATGGCGATCAGCCATGTCATGCCACGGCCCTTGGCCGCATCAAAGCGCCCCGCCCGTAGCCAAACCCGTGTGTAAACCTCTTGCAACGCATCCTCCGATTCAGCGCGGTCAAGAAGGATACGCAGCAGTACGCCCATAAGTTTCGCCGATGTCGCCGCATATACATCACGAAAAGCTGCACGATCTTGTGCAGCAACGCGGGTCAGCAACAGGGCAACCGGATCATCCATCGCCGACAACCTAGCGGCTGGCCGTGGCGCTGTCACCCCCGGCCGCATCACCACGCCTGCGCCGGGCACGTTCACCCGCGGCCTGATTGAAGATTACATCGGGCAGGGTGACGATGCGCGCCAGTTCCGGGAACGCGTCAACCGCATGTGGAATGGCATTGGCGTTGACAAAGTGTTCCTGAAAGCGCGGCTCGATCGCCGTTTCAACCTTGTGGATATGGTGCACCGTTTCTTCGATCGCCACACGTGATGCCACGTTGCACAGCGCGATCCGTGCCCCCGTGCCTGCCGCATTGCCCGCCGATACCACCTTGGACAGATGCACATCCGGGATCATGCCCAGCACCATGGCGTGTTTCGGGCTGATATGTGCCCCGAACGCCCCCGCAAGCGTGACCTGATCCACCGTATCAATACCCATTTCGTCCATCAGCAAACGCGCACCCGCATACAGCGCCGATTTTGCCAGCTGAATTGCGCGGATATCGCCCTGCGTCACGCTGATACGCGGCCCGCCTTCCGCGCTGCCATCGTGCAACAGATAGGCATGCGTGCGCCCCGTGGGTTCGCACCGCGGCGTGCCCGTCTGATCCGGGCTGCCGATCAGGCCTGCCGCATCTACCAGCCCCGCCATGCGCATTTCGGCCACCGCCTCAATAATGCCCGAACCGCAGATGCCCGTTACACCCGTGGTCTTGATCACATCGGCAAAGCCCGGATCGTTCGACCAGATATCAGACCCGATCACGCGAAAACGTGGCTCCTTGGTCACTGTGTCAATTTCGACCCGTTCAATCGCGCCCGGTGCCGCGCGTTGGCCGGAACTGATCTGCGCGCCTTCGAACGCCGGCCCCGTAGGCGAAGAACAGGCCAGAACGCGGGTTTTGTTGCCCAACAGCAACTCGGCATTGGTGCCCACATCCACGATCAGCACCATAGCATCTGATTTGCCGGGTTCCTCGGACAGGGCCACGGCCGCACAATCCGCGCCCACATGCCCCGCAATACAGGGCAGAATATAAACTCTGGCGGCCGTGTTCAGATGCGACAGATCCAGATCGCGCGCATCCAGTGACAGGCTGCTGGACGTGGCAAGCGCAAACGGAGCCTGACCCAGTTCCACCGGATCAATCCCCAAAAGCAGGTGGTGCATCACCGGGTTGCAGACAAAGACCACCTCATAGATCGCCTTTGCGTCAACCCCCGCCTCATCCGCTATCGCCAGTGCAAGCGCATTGATGGATTCCCGCACCGCGCGCGTCATTTCGACATCGCCGCCGGGGTTCATCATTGCATAGCTGACCCGGCTCATCAGGTCTTCGCCAAAGCGGATTTGCGGGTTCATCAGGCCGCTGGAGGCCAGCACCGACCCATCGCGCAGATCACACAAATGGGCAGCAATGGTGGTAGACCCAAGGTCAATCGCAAGGCCATATAGCGCGCCTTCATGGAACCCCGGCCAGATATCCAGAATGCGGTGCTGTGCATCATGGTTGCCCTTGTGCACCGCCACCGTCACCTTCCATTCGCCTTTGCGCAAGGCTGGTTGCAGACGGCGCATGATGGCAAGGTCGGCCTGCACATCTGGGATTTGCCACTGATCACGCAGGGCGCGCGCCAGGCGTTCAAAATCACCCGATGGTTCGTGCATGTCAGGCTCGGCGACCTCGACGTAAACCGCGCGGGTGGCCGGGTCCATCACGATATCCCGCTGCGTGGCCGATTTGCGGATGACCTGTTTGTGCACCTGCGATTCCGGTGGCACGTCAATGACCACATCACCCTGCACGCGGGCCTGACAACCCAGACGCCGCCCATCCATCAGCCCGCGAATCGATTTGTACCGCGCCTCGACCGCGTTCCATTCGGTCAGCGCATCGGCGGCCACTGTCACGCCATGCTTGGAAAACTCACCATAACCCGGCGTGATCTGGCATTTGGAACAGATGCCGCGCCCGCCACACACGCTGTCAAGGTCAACGCCCAACTGGCGCGCTGCTGTCAGCACAGGCGTGCCGATGGCAAAGAGCCCGCGCTTGCCAGAGGGGGTAAAGATTACAAGTGCGTCGTCAGTCATCAGATGCTCCGTTCCCGGCCAGATATAGGGCGGTTGGATGGCGTGGCAAAGGGGCGGTCAGGGGTTAGGTCGGGGGCGAGGTCGGGGGTACGAAGTGATAGGTGACATCGGAAAAACTGTTGGCCGCAAAGGCATAGAAAAACCGCACATCTTCCTGTGCAGGAACAAATCCATGCACAGCGGCAGGTGGCACATACAAGGTGATGTCAGGGCCCAGTTCCGACGCGGTGCCGTTAATCACCACCGTCACCCGCCCCGACAGGCCAAAGTAAACCTCGGCTTGCGCATGATGATGCAGGGCCAGACTGTCACCCTTGCGCAGATGCGCGATCCCGCAGACCAGTTCTGATGACGCTGTGATATCGCCGGACAACAAGGTTTGCCACATGATGCTGCCATGGGCCGGGTTTTCCCAGCCCACAATCGGCACATCGCCTGCATCAATCCGCAATCCGGCCTTGGCGTCCATCATCATCAGCGCGCGCGGCGGCCCCCACGGCGGCCCGATGTGGCTTGTGATGCTGCCGCACTTGCTTCGGCAAAGGTGGCCCCGGCCTCAACCGCCTCGATCACCTTGGCGAACCTGATCCATTCACCGCCATTCGGGTCTTGATTGTTCAGGAAATTCGCCGCGCGGATTGCTTCCATTTCCACCAACCGCACCGGGTTCATGATGGCTGATGTCATCCCGGCACCGATGGCCATGGGCAGAAAGGCTGCGTTGATGCCGTGGCGGTGCGGCAACCCAAAGCTGATGTTTGACGCGCCACAGGTGGTGTTGACGCCCAGTTCTTCGCGCAGGCGCCGCACCAGCGTAAACACCTGATGCCCCGCCGTGGCCATTGCGCCAATTGGCATGACCAGCGGATCAACCACAATATCATGCGCAGGGATGCCGAAATCCGCCGCGCGTTCAACGATCTTTTTCGCCACGGCAAAGCGCACATCAGGGTCCTGGCTGATGCCCGTGTCATCATTGGAAATCGCCACCACCGGCACGTTGTATTTTTTTACCAGCGGCAGCACCAGTTCCAGACGATCTTCTTCACCGGTGACCGAATTTAGCAGCGGGCGGCCTTCGCAGTTCTGCAGGCCTGCCTCCAGCGCGCCGGGAACAGAGCTGTCGATGCACAGGGGCACGTCAACCGCAGCCTGAATGCGCAGGATCAGCTCTTTCATCAGCGGTGGTTCGACAAAGTTGTTGTCGGCATAGCGCGGGTCGCTCGCCATCAGGTTGGTGAACACGGCCCCCGAATTCACATCCAGCACCGTGGCCCCGCAGGCCACCTGTTCCAGCGCATCACGCAGCACGGTTTCGAAATTGCCCACCTCCAGTTCCGCCGCCAGCTTTTTGCGGCCCGTGGGGTTGATCCGTTCACCAATCACGCAAAAGGGTTCATCAAACCCGATAGTGACCGTTTTTGTCTTTGATTCTATAACGGTACGGGTCATTCTTAAACCTTTGCGTGAACTGCGGGCACACCTGATGCGCCGCCATTTTCGGTGATCCATGTGGCGTTGGTCTTGATGCCACCAAGCGGAAAGAAATGCACGGCCTCAATCCCGAAGGCAGGATTTGCCGCCTTGTGCGCTGCCAGCGCTGCGACAACTTCGGTCGGCTCATAGGGCAGCAGCAGTTTGGTCACATCCATCGCGCGCCTTTGAAGCACGCGCAGCGATGGGCCCACGCCGCAGGCAATGGCAAACTTGATCAGCGTTTGCAGCTTGGCCGGGCCTGCGATGCCGATGTGCACGGGGATTTTGATCCCCTCGGCGGCCAGCCTGTTGACCCAGGCAATCACCGGCTCTGCCTCAAAGCAAAACTGGGTCGCAATTGCCATCTGCGCGTCCGTGCGGTCAGCATAGGCCTGCTTCCACTTCAACGCCTGCATCACCACGCGGTCGCCGCCATCTTTGTCGATGTCCTTGTTGCCCTCTGGGTGCCCAGCCACATGCAGGCGCTTAAAGCCATCAAACAGCCCGGTTTCCATCAGCTGCATTGACGCATCAAATTCACCCGCCGGTGTATTCACTCCACCACCCAGCAGCAGGGCCTGATGCACCCCCGCCTCACCCTGATAGCGCGCGATCCAGTCCGCCAGTGTCGCGCGGTCCGGGATGATACGCGCCGGAAAGTGCGGCATCACGTCAAAGCCTTCGCCCTTCAGCCGCGCCGCCGTAGCCACCATATCGGTGATCGGCGTGCCTTCGATATGGGCGATATAGACGCGCGTGTGCTGCGGCAGGATGTCACGAAAGCTGTCTACCTTTTCCGCCGTGCGCGGCATCACCTCGACCGAGAAGTTTTCCAGAAAAGGCTCCAGCAGTGCTGTCGGGGCAGGGGCCGTATCACGGCGGAAATTGAACAAAGCCATTATGCCCACCCTTCATTGTCGATCAGCTGTTTGATCCGCGCGGTGTCATAGGTCACCTCAAGTGCGGCTGCCACTGATGCTGCCAGTGCATCAGGCTCACCTTCCGCCTCATATGCGGGGGCTTTGCGCCATTCTGCCAGATAGGCATCGGCATCCTTGGCCCCGATCTTCATCGCGCAGCGGTCTATTGCCTGTTCAAAGCGTTCAGACAGCTGCACCTTTGATCCGCGTCGCCCTTTGCCAATAATCACCTGCGCCGGAATATCGCGCCAAAATACAATTGTCACTTCTGGCATCGGCTGATTCCCCGGCTGGCATGCGTTACAGTCATTTAGGCGCGCACCGGCCCCAAGCGCTGTCGGATTTCGACATAAACTTGGGCGTCTGCGACCGCGTCTGACATGCTGCGTTGATTGCCGTGAATCAGCCCGGTGCGCAATCGCAACGATTTGGAAAAATTCTCATGCAGATCATGATGGCTGCGTGCTTGCGTCGGGGGCAACGCAGGACTACGTTGCCGGCAACCACAGTTGGAGGGCGCAGTATGACGCCCGAGCGTCCCCGGGGTGAGGGCGCGATCCCGAATGAATTGCCGTCGGTCGAGCCGTCAGCACCCCCGCATGATAGTCCGGTGCAGCTGTATGCTGCGCTGGACCTTGGCACGAACAGTTGCCGCATGCTGGTTGCGCGTCCGCGCGGCAGCCAGTTTGATGTGGTCGACAGCTTTTCCAAGACCGTGCAACTGGGTGCGGGGCTGGAGGCTTCGGGCCGTCTTAGCCGGGCCTCCATGGGCCGGACCATTCAGGCGCTGCGGGTGTGCCAGAAAAAGATCGAAAAGCATGGTGTGACGCGGATGCGCCTGGTGGCAACCGAGGCGTGCAGGCGGGCCAAGAACGCGCGCGAATTCATCCGTCAGGTGCGGCGGGAAACCGGGCTGTCACTGGAAATCATTCAGCCAGAAGAGGAAGCGCGTCTGGCAGTGATTTCCTGCGCGCCCCTCGTATCGGCGCGCACGGAACAATTGCTGGTGGTGGATATTGGCGGCGGGTCCACCGAACTGGTGTGGATCGATCTGTCATCGGTGGCCCCCGAAAACCGCGCCCGCGCGATCATGCGGCTGCACCGGGGGTTTCACGGCGAAGATGGCGCACGGGTGGTGGACTGGATTTCGGTGCCACTGGGGGTGGCTACGCTGAAAGACCAGTTCGTGGATGTTGAAGATGACGGCGCGCGCTTTGCGCTGATGAGCTGGTTTTTCGAAGAAAATCTGGCAAGTTTTTCACCCTATAATGCGCAAAATCCGCGTGAAGGGTTCCAGATCATTGGCACATCGGGCACCGTTACAACGGTGGCTGCCAGTTTTCTGGGGCTGAAACGCTATGACCGGGCCAAGGTGGATGGGCTGGAAATGACATCTGACCAGATTGATTTCGTGATCCGTGATTATCTGTCACTGGGGCCGGAAGGCCGCCGCACCGACCCACGTATCGGGCGTGACCGGCATTCGCTGATTATGTCAGGGGCGGCTATCCTTCAGGCGCTGATGCGGATATGGCCCACCGACAGGCTTTCGGTGGCAGACCGTGGCCTGCGGGAAGGGCTGCTTTACGCACAGATGAGCGCGGATGGCATGCTGACAGAAGGGCCATACGCATGACAAAACCACCGGCAGAAAAGGCCACTTCGGGCCGCGGGCAGCGCGAACTGCGGGTGCGGGTGAAAACCGCCAAGGGGCGCAAGCTTTCATCCACACTGTGGCTGGAGCGGCAATTGAATGACCCTTACGTGATCCGGGCCAAGAAAGAGGGCTACCGGGGCAGGGCGGCCTACAAGATTTCGGAATTGGATGACAAATACGGGTTTCTGAAGCCGGGCGCGCGGGTGGTTGACCTTGGCTGCGCGCCGGGGGGCTGGTGCCAGGTGGCGGTGGCGCGGGTGAATGCACTTGGCGACAATGCGAAAAAACCGCTGGGCACGGTGCTGGGCGTTGATCTGCAAGAGGTAGAGGCGATTGCCGGGGCCGAATTGCATGTGCTGGATTTTCTGGCCGATGACGCTGACGGGCTGGTCAAAGGCTGGCTAGGCGGCAAGGCGGACGTCGTGCTGTCCGACATGGCGGCGGCGGCATCGGGGCACAAGGGCACTGACCATTTGCGGATTGTTGCCCTGGTTGAGGCGGCACTGGCCTTTGCGTTTGATGTGCTGGATGAAGGCGGCACCTTTGTGGCCAAGGTGTTGGCCGGTGGGGCGGAAAATGAAATGCAGACGCTGCTGAAGCGCAACTTCCGCAAGGTAGCCAATGTCAAACCGCTTGCCAGCCGGACCGACAGTTCGGAAAAGTTCGTGGTGGCGATGGGGTTTCGCAGGGCGGCAGACCAGCCGGGCGATTAGGCAACAGCGCGAAACAATTCAGGGCACCGCATGGGTGCCCTGTTAGACGTTTTTTCGTTAAAATGCAGCTGGTTTCAACCGCCCCAGCTGCGCACGGGGCCACAATCCATGTGCACAAAGTTTGATCCCGAATACCGTCCGACACCGCCGGCTGCACAGCTTGCCGCGGCGCGTGCCATCTGCCCAACCGACCGGCTGTCCAGCCGCAGATCAGCTGCCTGACCCCGCATGTGCAGCGAATTGCGCGCCACACCACCCGACTGCGACCGCAGCATGGCGTTTGTAGCAGGGCTGCGGTAGCCCGACAGCAGCATATAGGGCTCGTGCACCTCCATCAGACGATGCGATGCGGCCATGATATCAATCGTGCGCAAGTCCATTTTGACGGTGTCGCCTGACCGCCAGTCGCGCATGAAGTGGTTGATTTCCTTGACAGCTTCAGGGATATAATCCCCCTCAAGCCAATAAATCGTATCCATGCTTTCACCGGTGCGGCCGGAATACATCCGGATGCGGCGAATATCGCCTGCGCCACGTAGCAAGCCAAAGGCGTTGGAATAAGTGGGTGCGGCGATGGCTATGGTCGCAGCAAATGCGCCCAGCAGACCGCGCCGAGAGATGCCCGTCTTGGTTTCAGTCGTCATGTGAAGCGCCTGTCCCGATCGTTGGTATTCTACCGCCTGTGCCGACGGCTATGGTTCACTTCTTCCCCAAGTGCCCGATTGTTATGGCACAGTCGGATTCGAAGCCCAAGTAAAGATTGCCCGGCAACACCATTCATCACGCCAATAGGCAAATTATTGCTGAATGACGCTGGGGCAATCTGCGGATTGTTCCTTCACGCCTGCGCCGCATTGTTGCCAAAGCGCATGCAGTCACGCCGAAGTTTGCGGGCAGGGCCGCCACAACACCCGAAGATCATGGACAATTCCCACGTCATACCCTGTATATGGTGTGTGTGTGATCGATTTTGCCGACCAGAGGTTATAATGACAGTTTTGAATGCCTTTCACGGTGCATCTTGCAACCTGTTGAAGGGACTGACGATTGCAGTTTTGCTGGCCTCTTCGGGCGCAGCTTGGGCGCAGGCTTCGCCGTTCAGCCAGTCCGTGGCGATCAGCGCTGCCGAAGACGAGTCGATTTCCAGCATTTATGCGGCACGCAATTACGCGCCGATCTGGACCGCACCATCAGGTGTTGCGCGCCGCGAAGCGCTGTTTGCGGTTTTGGCAGGGGCAGCTGACCACGGCCTGCCACAAGGGCGCTATAATCCGGCAGCGCTTGCGCTGATGTTTCAGTCGGCGCGTACCGAGGGCGACCGCGGGCGTGTTGAGGTGGAAATGACACGCGCGGCAATTGCCTTCATGCATGACATGGAAATGGGCGTTGTGACACCGCGCAGTGTGGATGCGACAATCGTGATCGAGCGCGCCGATTTTGATCCGGTTGCGCTGCTTGCAGCCTTTATGGCGGCACCCGCGCCAGAGCGGTTCTTGCGCGACCTTGCCCCCATGTCACCCGAATATGCGCTTTTGATGCGTGAACGTCTGCGGCTGCAGGATATTGCGGCGGCAGGGGGCTGGGGCATGCCGGTTGCGGCAGAAACCCTGAAACCCGGCGAAACCGGCACAAGCGTGGTTGCCCTGCGGGACCGGCTGGTCAGCATGGGTTATCTGGGGCGGTCAGTGACGGCCAGCTATGACGCGGATGTGCAGCAGGCAGTGCAGCGGTTTCAGCTGAACCACGGGCTAGAGGCTGATGGCGTGGCCGGGGCCAGCACGATTGCCATGCTGAACGTGCCAGTGGAGGAACGTCTGCAATCGGTGCTGGTGGCGATGGAGCGCATGCGTTGGATCGGTGATGCACCGCGCGGCGACCGGCATATCTGGGTGAACCTGCCGGATTTCACCGCCAAGATCATTGATCATGGCCGCGTCACCTTCAGCACGCGCGCGGTGATTGGCAAGGATGCAGAGGATCGTCACACGCCGGAATTTTCGGATGTGATGGAATTCATGGTGGTGAACCCGTCATGGTCCGTGCCACGGTCGATCACGGTCAAGGAATACCTGCCGCTGTTGCAGCGCAACCGCAATGCCGTTGGCCATCTGAATGTGATTGATCGCAATGGCCGCGTGGTGCCGCGCGGCAATGTCAATTTTGCGTCCTACACCGAACGGAACTTTCCCTATGCGCTGCGGCAGGCGCCGTCAGACGGCAATGCGCTTGGGCTGGTCAAGTTCATGTTCCCCAATGAATACAACATCTACCTGCACGACACACCCGCCAAAGATCTGTTCGCGCATGAAGTGCGGGCCTATAGCCATGGCTGCATCCGGCTGGGTTCACCGTTTGATTTTGCGCATGCGCTGTTGGCGATGCAATCAGACGATCCGGAAGGTGAATTTGACCGCGCGCTGCGGTCAGGCAATGAGACGCCAATCAGCCTTACCGAACCTGTGCCGGTGCATCTGGTGTATTTCACGGCTTGGCCGGAAGCGCGTGGGCAAATGGGTTACCGCAATGATGTGTACCAGCGCGATGCGGGTATCTGGCGGGCGTTGAATGCGGCCGGGGTGGAACTTTTGGGCGGGCAAGGCTAAACCTGCACGCAGCAGCAGGGGGGGCAGGATGCGCCACACGATCCGCGATATTGCGCAGGCTTTGGGTGCCGAGGCGGAAGGTGACCTTGACCTGATGGTAGAGGGGGCTGCGGAACCGGCAATGGCGGGGCAGGCCCAGCTCGCCTTGGCGCTGTCGCAGGCTTACGGCGATCAGATTGCGCAGGGTCGCGCGCAGGCGGCAATGCTGTGGCCGGGGGCGGATTGGCGCGCGCTTGGGCTGAAGGCTGCGATCTTTGCACCGCGTGGGCGGTTGGCGATGGCGGGCTTGTCGCGCCTGATGGATGCCGGGCCTGCGATTGCAGCGGGGGTTCATCCGACGGCAGTGATTGACGGATCAGCGCAGATCGGGGCAGGGGCGGCGATCGGGCCTTTTGTGGTGATCGAGGCGGGGGTGGCCATTGGCACGGGCGCGCGTATTGCCAGCCATGTGAGCATCGCGGCAGGCGCGCGGATTGGTGATGATGCGCTGATGCTGCAGGGCGCGCATATCGGCGCGCGGGTGGTGATTGGTGACAGGTTCATCTGCCAGCCGGGTGCGGTGATCGGGTCGGACGGGTTTTCCTTTGTGACACCTGAAAAATCGGGGGTGGAGGAAATTCGCGAAACCCTGGGTCAGCGCGCTGAAATCACAGCGCAAAGCTGGACACGCATACATTCACTTGGGGCCGTAACCATCGGGGATGATGTGGAAATCGGCGCGAATGCCTGCATTGACCGTGGCACAATCCGCAACACGATGATCGGCAGTGGCAGCAAACTGGATAATCAGGTTCACATCGGCCACAACGTGCAGATCGGGCGCGATTGCCTGCTGTGCGGGCAGGTTGGCATCGCCGGATCAGCGCGGATTGGTGACAGGGTGGTGCTGGGCGGGCAATGTGGGGTGAACGACAATATCTTTGTCGGTGATGATGTGATTGCCGGTGGATCAACCAAGATTTTCACCAACGCGCCTGCGGGCCGGGTGTTGCTGGGCTATCCGGCGGTAAAAATGGAAACCCATGTCGACATGCAAAAGGCGCTGCGCCGGTTGCCAAGGCTGGCCGCGCGGGTGGCCGAGATGGAAAAGGTCATTTCAAGGTTACAGGACAATGACTAGATCATTGCAGACAACAGCAGGGCAGACCGCATGACCGACGTTGCGCAAAAGATTATCGCCATCATTGCGGCGCAGGGGTTGCTTGACGCGGGCAGCCTGACGCCGGACAGCCGCCTTGCCGATCTGGGGATTGACAGCCTTGCCATGGTCGAAGCGATCTTTGCCATTGAAGAGACGTTTGACGTGACCGTGCCGTTCAACGCCAACCACCCCGATGGTGCGGCGTTTGATACCACGACCATCGCCAGCGTGATTGCCGCTGTCGAAGGGCTGATTGCCCGCAAGGCCGCCTGATCATGGCACAGCGCCGCGTGGTCATCACCGGTGCGGGCACGATCAACCCGTTGGCGCAGGATGTGGCGGGTACGTTTGCAGCCATGCGGGCAGGGCAGTGTGCCATCGGGCCGCTGGACATGCGGGATGCGGACCGGTTGCAGGTGCGGATCGGCGCTCAGGTGCGGGGCTGGGATGAGGCGCGCTTTGGCCGCAATCTGCCGCTGTATGACCGGATCACCCAGTTCAGTCTGATGGCGGCGGCACAAGCCGTAGCGCAAGCCAGCGGTGGGCGGCCTGCGTTGGACCATGATCCTGCGCGCATCGGTGTGATCTTTGGCACGGCGGGTGGCGGGCTTTCCACGGTTGAGGATAACTACCGCGCGGTGTTTGAGGCGGGCAAGAACCGGGTGCATCCGCTGACTGTGCCGCGCCTGATGCCATCAGCGCCCGCCAGCAATGTTGCCATCCAACACGGGGCACATGGGCCGGTCTTTGCAGTGTCATCGGCCTGCGCCAGTGCCAACCACGCCATGGGGCTGGCCTTGCAGATGATCCGGGCGGGGATGGCTGATTGCGTACTGACAGGGGGGGCAGATGCGATGCTGACGTTCGGCGGCATCAAGGCCTGGGAAGGGCTGCGCGTGATGTCACCCGATGGTTGCCGCCCGTTTTGTGCCAGCCGGAATGGCATGGTGATGGGCGAAGGGGCGGGCGTGTTTGTGTTTGAAGACCGCGATGCAGCACGTGCGCGCGGGGCGCAGGTTCTGGCCGAAGTGGCGGGTGTGGGCATGACATCGGATGCATCTGATATCGTGCTGCCATCAGCGGAAGGTGCGGCGCGGGCCATGCGGCTGGCGCTGATGGATGCGGGGTTGCAGGCGGGCGACATTGGCTATGTCAACGCACATGGCACGGGCACAGCAGCGAATGACCGGATCGAGGCGGCGGTGATTGGTGCTGTGCTGGGGGCAAATGTGCCGGTATCATCCACCAAATCCATGCACGGCCATCTGATTGGGGGGGCGGGGGCGGTGGAACTGCTGGCCTGTCTGATGGCGCTGCAGGATGGGGTGATTGCGCCGACGGTTGGCGTCCTGTCGCGCGATCCGGGGTGTGATATTCATTTGGTACATGGTGCGGCGCTGCAAACACCGGTGCAGGCCTGCCTGTCAAACGCATTTGCCTTTGGCGGGTTGAACGCCGTGCTGGCCGTGACCAAAGCATAGGGCCGCCCCGCGTTGCGGAACGGCCCAGCTTATCAGGGCTGCGTTGCAGGCGTTGCATCGCCCACATTTGCCGCAACGATAGCGTCATAGCCCGCAGTGAACCCCGACAGATCAAGGTTCAGGTCCACCTTCTGATCCGGCGCCACCACGGGGACAATCGTCAGGGTGGCCCGCGCTCCACCCTTGAAGGCCGCCACTTCCTCGGCGGTAAAGCCGACGCGCGCGATACAGCCGATCTGACTGCACCAGGTGAAGGGATAGATCTTGGCTGCCGCATCATCCACCTTCAGGCGGATATTTTCGGTCAGCAGCGTTTCCAGCGGGGCTACGATCGTGGCCCCGGCCGCGGCTTCACCCCCGGTAGGCAGATCGAACATGCTGATTTCAGCCACCGAATTGCCCTCGGCGTCTTTGAGCAGCTGGTACAACTGGCACGGATCAGACCCGTCTTCGGTGCGCACACAGCGCTGTTCCCAGGCAGTGCCAAAACTTGCTTCTACAAACTGCGATCCGGGGCCATCCGTGGCACCCTCAACCGCACCCAGGTTCAGGTCACTGCCTGCAACGGCATCTGCGGCGGGCGCTTCGGTGGCGGGTGCTTCGGTGGCGGCGGGTTCATCTGTTGCGGGTGCTTCGGTTGCCTCTTGGGCATGGGCTGCCGTGGTCATGCCAAAGGCCAGCATCAGGGCCAGTGCTTTTATCTTGTCAGTCATCGGAATGTCCTGTCTGCGTCAAACTCGCGTGGGCTTACCATGCCCGTTTGGACGAGTCAGGTCAGAAAAGCGCGACTGGCAGCATTGTGTCAGGCAGGATTGTGTCGGTCACTATTATTTCTGACGGGTGCCGCATCTGGAAAAGGGCCGCGCCATGCGCGACCCTTCCCTCTTTATTATTGCTCCCTGCCGGACTGGCCGACGTTGTGGGCAGAACGCTATGTGCGTTCGGTTTCTGCGTCAACATGGAAAAGCGATCGTATTCATCACAAAAAAGGCCGCACCCGAAGGCGCGGCCAGTCTGACAGGGAGGAAGTCACATGTCGGGCAAAGCCCGACACGATCAACACTGGCATGAACTTGTTAAGGATGTATGTTGCCGGGCGGATGCCTTTGCAGGCGCGGAGGCAAAAGTTGAGGAATGCCATGGCCAGTGATGACAGCATTTTCGTAGGCGGCGGTGGGGAAAATTACACTGCGCCGCAATCGCTGCTTTTGAAATACGGCAACCGTCACGGGCTGGTGGCAGGGGCGACGGGCACGGGCAAAACCGTGACGTTGCAGGTACTGGCCGAAGGATTTTCGGCAGCAGGCGTGCCAGTGTTCATGGCGGATGTGAAGGGTGATCTTGCGGGCATCGCCGTGGCCGGATCGGCGGCAGGCAAGCTGCATGAACCCTTTCAAAAACGCAGTGCCACGATTGGCTACACGCTTGAATACAAGGCGTTTCCCGTAGTGTTCTGGGACCTGTTCGGTGAAAAGGGCCACCCGATCCGTGCCACCGTGGCCGAAATGGGCCCCCTGCTGCTGTCGCGCCTGCTGGAACTGACCGAACCGCAGGAAGGCGTGCTGAACGTGGCCTTTCGCCTTGCAGACGAAGAGGGGCTGGCGCTGCTGGATCTGAAGGATCTGCAAGCGCTGCTGGTGTTCGTAGGCGAAAATGCCGATACGATCAGCACGCGCTATGGCCTTGTGGCCACTGCCTCTATCGGGGCCATCCAGAGGCGGTTGCTGGTGCTGGAAAACGAAGGCGGGGCCAAACTGTTTGGTGAACCGGCGCTTGATCTGGCCGATCTGATGCTGACAGACGAAAATGGGGCAGGGCGGATCAACATTCTGGCCGCCGACAAGCTGATGAACAGCCCGCGCATGTATGCAACGTTCCTGTTGTGGCTGCTGTCGGAACTGTTTGAAAACCTGCCCGAGGTGGGTGATCCGGACAAACCGAAACTCGTGTTCTTTTTTGATGAAGCGCATTTGCTCTTTACCGATGCGCCCAAGGCCTTGGTGGCAAAGGTGGAACAGGTGGCGCGGCTGATCCGGTCCAAGGGCGTGGGGGTGTATTTCATCACGCAAAACCCGGCGGATGTGCCTGAAAATATTCTGGGCCAGCTTGGCAACCGCGTACAGCACGCGCTGCGGGCGTTCACGGCCAAGGATCAGAAAGACCTGCGCATGGCGTCCGAAACCTACCGCCCCAACCCGCGCTTTGCCATTGAGGACGCGATCCGCGATGTCGGGACGGGTGAGGCGGTGACATCTTTTCTTGAGGCCAAGGGCATTCCGGGCATTGCTGAACGCACGCTGGTGCGGCCACCCAAATCACAGCTGGGGCCGATTGATGATCTGGTGCGCGCGCAGGTGATGGCGGCATCACCGGTGATGGGCAAATACGAAACGCTGGCAGACCGCGAATCGGCTTTTGAAATCCTGCAGGCGCGCGCCCAAACCGCTGCAGCCGAGGCTGAGGCCGCCGAAGCCCCTGCGGCGGACAACGGCCCGGTGCTGCGCATTGATCCGGGTGAGTTCAAACGCGCCCGTCGGTTTGACGCCGACGAACAGCCAGCCCCCACCCGGCGGCGCTCATCAGGGGACTCCATCGGCACGACCTTTGCCAAAAGTCTGGCACGGCAAGTTGGATCCGCAGGTGGCAGGGCGCTTATCAGGGGCGTGTTGGGATCATTGTTCCGCAGCCGATAAGCGCACCAAGCTTTACCACATTCCGGCCCAAAACCGGCCACATTCGAACGATAGCGCTTGCATTTGAACATCCTAATCGAGTGTTGCCATGCCCCTTTCTGCAAACGAACAGTATCTGCTGGAACTGATCAACCGTGGTCGCCTTGACCCGGTGGCAGAAGCGGCGCGTTACGGCATTGATCTGAACGCAAATCTGGCAGCCGGTACCATTTCATCAACGGCCAAACAGGTGCTGGCCCCGAACACATTGCTGGAAGCGGCGGCCACCGGCCATTCGTTGTGGATGCTGTCAACGAATATTTTCACCCATAAGGGCGAAAACGGATCTAGCCTTGGCACGCGTGCAACAGCGGCAGGGTATCAGTGGAACAGGATCGGCGAAAACATCGCGGTCTGGGGCACAAGCGGCACACTGAACATGACTAGCGCGATTGACAGCCACCACCGCGGGTTGATTCAAAGTGCGGGACACCGCACCAATCTGATGCAGAACAGCTATAGCGAAATTGGTCTGGCGCAGGAAAGCGGGAAGTTTGCGTTTTCAGGCGGAACGCCAAACAACGCATCCATGCTGACAGAACTGTTCGGCAGCAAGGCCGGGTCCAAATTGTTGACAGGCGTGGCCTATTCAGATTCGGACGGCAACAGCTTTTACACTGTTGGCGAAGGGCGCGCCGGAACAACCTTTGAAGTGGCGGGACAAGCGGTACAAAGCGAATCTGCCGGTGGCTATGCAATTTCACTGGGTCAGATGAACGCGGGCGTTGTAATGGGCGTAGCGAACGACATGTTTTACAGTGCCGTGCTTGATTTCAGTGGTGGCAATGCAAAACTGGATATCGTCAACGGCAATACCTATTTCACTTCCGCCCCGATTGTTCTGTGCTCTGGCATCAACAATGTCACGCAACTGGGCGTCGCAAATCTAAGCGTCATCGGCAACGCAAGCGGCAATTTCATCATTGGCAATGCTGGAAACAACGAACTGATCGGCTATGGCGGCAATGACGTGATCTATGCATATGCCGGCAATGATGGCCTGCGTGGTGGCGATGGGCACGATCATTTTCTGGGTGGCAATGGCGACGATATTCTGGTGGGTGAAGCCGGGCTTGATTACATGCACGGCGAAGCTGGCCGCGACTGGATGATTGGCGGAACTGGCGCGGACTGGTTTGCCTTTGCAGACACCAACGGTACAGACACCATTGAAGATTTCAGTCTGATCGAACGTGACCGGTTGCGCCTGAATGATGATTTGTGGACCGGAACGCTGACCACCGACGAGATCGTATCGCGCTTTGCCACTGTCACTGCTGCCGGTGTGGTTTTCAACTTTGGCGATGGTGATACGCTGACGCTGTTGGGCGTGACCACGACAACCGGGTTGGCGGATGCCGTTCTGATCTGGTAACGTTAACCGCGCTTGACCGGTTTGGCCAAAGGGTGGTGCGTTAGAACCAGATCGCGCAGGTGATCATCCACGACATGGGTGTAAATCTCGGTCGTGGCTATATCGGCATGGCCGAGCAGGGTCTGGATCACCCGCAAATCCGCGCCCCCCGCCAGCAGATGCGTGGCAAACGCGTGGCGCAATGTGTGCGGTGTGACCTTGGCCGGGTCAACGCCTGCCGTCATGGCGATGTCCTTGATCAGCGTGTAAAAATACTGTCGTGTCAGAAAGCCTTCGGTGCCTGACCCCGGAAACAGGTAGCGCGATGCGATGCCGCCTTTCAGACGCGCGGCATCGTCCATCTTGTCCTTTTTCGCCAACCAGGCCTGCACCGCCACACGCGCGGGCGGTGACAATGGCACCATGCGTTCTTTGTTACCCTTGCCGCGCACCAGAATCATCCGTGGATCACCCCGCACGGCGGATACCGGCAGGGTTACCAGTTCGGATACCCGCATCCCCGTGGCATACAGCAGTTCCAGCAGGCAATGGTTGCGCAGCCTGTCTGTGGCATGACGCCCGGTGACAGATGCCGCACGCAGCAACGCGTCCACTTCGGCCACGGTCAGGGTTTTTGGCAGGGCCTTGTCACGCCCCGGTCCGGCAATACGCAAGGCCGGGTGATCTGCGCGCCAGCCTTCTTCATGTGCAAAGCGGAACATTTGCCGGATCGCCGACAGCCTGCGCGCCCGCGTGGCCTTGGACAGGCCCTGCGCATCACAGAACACCAGATAGCTTTCCACTGTGTCGCGCGTGGCTGTGGCAAAATTCAGCCCCTGACGCGCCAGCCAGCCTGCAAAATCCAAGAGATCACGCCCATAGGCCAGCTGCGTGTTGCGTGCGGCGTCCAGTTCGGCCGCCTGCGCCTCAAGAAACGTTGCAATCCACCGCTCCATGCTGGCGGGTGCCATGGCGGTTATCCCCGCCGTTCCAGCAAAATCAGTTCAAGTGCCGTGCGCCGCGCCACATCTTCCAGCCCCACCTGCCGCAGCAACGCCAGACCGTCGGTCACGCCGCGCAATTCGCCCGTCACCCCGCGTGTGATCTGATCAATCGCCAGCAGCAGGGCTTCACCCAAACGGCCCTGCTTGAGCAAAAGGTCGGCTTCTGGCGAAATGGTTGCTGACAGGAATGCAGGCGCAATGGCGCGCCCCATGCCATCGGGTGCCGCCAAACCTTCGACCGTGCCTGTTGCCAGCCCCTTCAGAAACAGTTCCCGCTTGTCCGTGGTCTGATGATTTGCGGCAAACCGTTCGTAAAACGGTGACAGCAGGCCAATTTCAAACGCCAGCGCGCCAGACGCCCCCGCCAGATCCAGCGCCATCAGCCGTTCGGCATAAAGCGTGGCAAAGGTCACCTCTAACTGTTGGTCTTCCATGGCCGCCCAGACCAGTGGCAGTGCTGTTGTGATCCGGTCCATGTCGCGCGCGACAAGTGCTGCGTCGAACCGCTGGAACGCGGCAACCCTGTCCCACACCCCGCCAGATGCCGCCGGATCGTCTTTGGTGTACAGCCCCAACAGCAGATTGGGCGCAATCGCCCCTGCACTTGCCAGCCGCTCTGCCGCCTCAATCTGCGCTTTCAGGCCCGACTGGTTGGAAAGATCTGCATGGGCAAAGGCAATCGGCAGGTTCGCAGTCGACATCGGCTCACCGATGGCCTCAAACAGACGCCAGTTCAGCGGCGTGATGCGGGCCGGGCGCGGTGGGGCCGGGTCATTTTCGTACAGGTCCGGGTCAAGAAACCGCGACAGCAGCGCCTCATCGGCCGCGTCCACATCCCCCAGCGTGACGCCCGTACGCAATGACAGCGCCGCCGCTGCCCAATCGCCCGACCGCGCAATACAAAAGATGCGCGCCGGAAAGGTCGGGGCCAGTGCGGGCGTGTCCAGCAGCACCTTGCATTGCTGGTCTTCCGTGCCGGTCAGCAAGGACACGTCAAAGGCGCGTTGAAACAAAGCTGGCTGTGTCGTATTGGCGGCGCCAAGCAGGGCCTGCGCCTGATCCAGTGCGCCCAGTGACAGCAGCTTGTCCACGCGCAACATCAGCAACTGGCCGTTCCCGGTGGAATCAACCGGTGGGCTGGTTTCTGCCAACAGGATGGTGACCAGCAATTGCCGCAGCGCCGGCAGTGCGCCTGCGCGTTCAACCGTGATGCTGGCCGCAATCTCATCGGCCAGACCCATGCCCCACAGGTTTTGCGGCAAACCCGTCACCTGTGGCGATAGCAGCCCCACACCATCCAGATTTGGCCCGCCGATCACCGACACCGTCACATCTTCGGGCAGCGCGCCATTGGCAACGGGTGCTTCGTCCGTGGGCACCACTGGTTTGGGTGATGCATTGCTGCCAGCCGTCACCACCGGCACCTCAACCGATAGCGATAACCAGTCGATCGCCGACATCGGCGTTTCTGCACGCGCGCCATCTGCGCCAAACAGCGCCAGAAACAGCGTGGCCTCCCTAATCCGCATCAAGGGTTACCGGTTGTGTGACATCGCGTTGCACGGGCGATAAATCACCCAGATAGGCATAGGCTGCCAATGCGATAAACCCCAGCACCATTACCACCAGCAAAAATTTGATCAGACGCCACATCATCGCAGCCCCTCCGTTTCTTTTTGTTGGGTCGCCCCCCGGAATGGGGACAAGAACCGGTTTACAGTCTCATAGGCTGTGCCACGTCTGATGACAAATACATATGGCAATCCGGACGTGTTCACGCCATTGAGAATACCGAAAAGGGTGGCTGACCCAAGCAGGCCAGTTGCCCTTTGCGCAACAGCTAAGGACGCGAAGGCCGTGATGCTGAAAAAGACGGTGGTCATGGTGGGTATGATGGGGGCGGGGAAAACCGCCGTTGGCACCGCCCTTGCGCGCCAACTGTCCGTGCCTTTTGTGGATTCCGACGAAGAAATCGTGCGCGCCGCCCAGCGCAGCATCGCTGAAATCTTTGACCGCGACGGTGAGCCGTTCTTTCGCGCCCGCGAAACCGAGGTGATCGGGCGGCTGCTGCGCGGCCCGCCTTGTGTGCTGTCCACGGGCGGGGGGGCGTTCCTATCACCAGTGAACCGTGAAATGATATCCGAAGTCGGCGCGTCGGTCTGGTTGCGGGCTGACCTTGATCTGCTCTGGCAGCGCGTGCGCCACAAGGCGACACGGCCCCTGCTGCGCACGGCCAACCCGCGCCAGACGCTTGCTGATATTTATGCCGTGCGGGTGCCTGTCTACGGGTTGGCAGATTTCACCGTGGACGCTGTGCCTGATGTCACAGTGGAGGTGATGGCAACCTTGGTGGCCACCGCACTGGCGCAGCGCCCCGATGTATTGGAAATGGGTGAAAAATGACCATCGACCGCGTTCATGTCGATCTTGGCGCGCGCAGCTATGATGTGCTGATCGGCTCTGGCCTGATTGATACGGCAGGGGCCGAAATCGCCCCGCTGCTGCGGCGCAAAAGGGTGGCGATTGTCACCGATGACCGGGTTGCGCCCCTGCATCTGGCGCGGCTTGAGGCGGCATTGGCGCAGGCGGGGATTGCGTCGGTGGCACTGGTGCTGCCTGCGGGCGAAGGCACCAAAGACTGGGCGCATCTGGGCCATACTGTTGATTGGCTGCTGGGCCAAAAGGTGGAACGCCGTGATCTGGTGATTGCCTTTGGTGGCGGCGTGATCGGTGATCTGGTGGGCTTTGCAGCAGCCATTTTGCGGCGCGGCGTGCGGTTTGTGCAAATACCGACCACACTTTTGGCACAGGTCGACAGCTCGGTTGGGGGTAAGACCGGGATCAACACGCCGCATGGCAAAAATCTGGTCGGCGCGTTTCACCAGCCAACCCGCGTGCTGGCTGATATTGATGTGTTGGGCACACTGCCACAGCGCGACTTTCTGGCAGGCTACGGTGAGGTGGTGAAATATGGCCTGCTGGGGGACGCCGCGTTCTTTGACTGGCTGGAGGTGTTTGGGCCGGCATTGGCGGGCGATGCCGTGGCGCGCCAAAAAGCAGTGCAGCGATCGGTGGAGATGAAGGCCGGGATCGTCAGCCGGGACGAGACGGAAGTGGGCGAGCGCGCGCTGCTGAACCTGGGCCACACGTTCTGCCATGCACTGGAAAAGGCCACGGGGTATTCTGACCGCCTGTTGCACGGTGAAGGCGTGGCCATCGGCTGTGCACTGGCGTTTGAGCTGTCGATGCGCCTTGGCCTGTGCCCGCAAGAGGTGCCCAGCCGAGTGCGCGCGCATTTGCGGGCCATGGGGATGAAAACCGATATGGCCGATATCGGTGGTGATTTGCCGGGGCCAGAGGTGCTGCTGGACCTGATGGGGCAGGACAAAAAGGTAATGGACGGCAAGCTGCGGTTCATTCTGGTGCGCGGCATCGGTGAGGCGTTCGTGGCAGATGATGTGCCGGGGGATGCGGTGCTAACGCTTTTGCGGGATCAGTTCAGGTAAAGCGTTAGGATCGCCGTCTAAAAGGCTGTTTAAGAATAATAATCTGGCGCGGTGCGCAGGGTTTTCCACTGCATTGGGCAGTGCCCCCAGATGCAAAGATCAGCCTTCATCGCCAACAGGCGCGCTGCATGTGCCAGTGCCAGACCGGGGTTATGGGCATCACCAAACCCCTCATCGGGTTCTGATGGGCGTGAAATGGCATCTGATGTGATCAGCACCCGCCCGGTTTGCGGCAGATCAAACCGTAGGGCCAATTGCCCCGGCGTATGCCCCGGCACGTGCAGCACTGTAAAATGCGGGCCAATATCGGTATCTTCATGTACAGCCCGCCATTCGGCCTGCGGCCATGCCATTGGTTGAACCCCGGCCCAATACAAAGGGCGAGGCAGCGCGCGTTCTTCGGCACCGATGATGATGGGCAGGTGGGTGACATGCGGCAGCCCGCCGATATGGTCAATATGGCTGTGGGTCAGGATCAGCAGATCAAGATCGCTGGGCGCCAGACCCAGCAAGGCAAGTTGCGCAACGATCAGGTTTTGCGGCGTGAAATCCACAAGATGGCCGAACGGATCCAGCCCATCCGCAACACCCGCCGCCGCAGGATCGGTGCCGTATCCATCGCGAAATCCGGTATCAACCAGCACACGTTCACCCTGGTCGGTGGTGACAAGAAACGCGGGAATGCCGATCATGCGCCCGGCCCTTACAGCAAAGGCGCCAAGGTTCAGGATATGCAGGCTGGCGGGGCGTCCGTGCAGGATCATCACGCTGTTCCGGGTGTAAGTTGGCTGGGGCGCCAGGATTCGAACCTGGGTATGTCGGTACCAAAAACCGATGCCTTACCGCTTGGCGACGCCCCAACTGCCGGGGTGTTTAGCCGCTGCACCCATGGCCTGCAAGGGGGGAAGTGACGGAATTTGCAGGCTGTTGTTTGCGCCGGTGTTTCCCGTTAGCACAGCGGCATGAAGGTAGATGTCATCGTGCTGGGGGCTGGGGCGGCGGGCTTGTTCGCCGGCATCGAGGCTGCGCGCCGTGGCCGCAGTGTGCTGGTGGTGGATCATGCACGCGCACCGGGCGAAAAGATCCGCATTTCCGGTGGTGGGCGGTGCAATTTCACCAACCTGGGTATCGCGCCGGACCGGTTCCTGTCACAGAACCCGCGTTTCGCGCTGTCAGCGCTGAAACGTTACACGCAGTGGGATTTCATTGCGCGGATGGATGGTTGGGGCATTGCCTGGCACGAAAAGACGCTGGGCCAACTGTTCTGCGATGGGCCCGCGACACAGGTCGTGCGGGCGCTGACGGATGATCTGGCGCGGGCGGGCGGCCTGCTGTGGACAGATTGCGCGATTGGCGCGGTACAGTCGGGGTTCACCGTTGAAACGGCGCGGGGTGCGGTGCAGGCGGATTCGGTGATCGTGGCGACAGGGGGCAAGTCTGTTCCCAAGATGGGGGCGACGGGCTTTGGCTACCGCGTGGCGGAACAGTTCGGGCTGCCGTTGGTAGAAACGCGCCCCGGTCTGGTGCCGCTGACACTGGCTGAGCAAGAGTTGGAGCGGGTCAAGCCGTTGGCGGGCGTGGCGGTGCAGGGGCGGGCCATGGCCGAAGGTGCTGGGTTTGACGAAGCGGTGCTGTTCACGCACCGCGGCCTTTCGGGGCCAGCGGTGCTGCAGGCAAGTTCGTATTGGCGTGAAGGGGGGGTGCTGACGCTTGATCTTGCGCGCGGGGCGGGGGTGGCGGCACTGTTGCGGGCAGCGCGGGGTGATGCGGGGCGGCAGGCGGTGGCAACGGTGTTGGGGCGGTGTTTGCCCGACAGGCTGGCGCGGTTTGTGGTAGACCAGCTTGGCGTGACAGGCACGTTGGCGGACCAGTCAAATGCGGGGTTGGACCGGATCGGGGCGGCGGTGCATGGCTGGCAGATAACGCCCGTGGGATCAGAAGGTTACCGCACGGCTGAGGTGACGTTGGGCGGCGTTTCAACCGACGCACTGGATGGCCGCACGTTGGCGGCCAAGGGGGTGCCGGGCCTGTATTTCGTGGGTGAGGTGGTGGATGTGACGGGCTGGCTGGGCGGATACAACTTTCAGTGGGCCTGGTCGAGCGGGTGGGCGGCCGGGCAGGTGGCATAGGGAGGTGGGCGGACGCCCGGCCTACATCACCACCGGATCGGCCTTGGCGACGCGGTCAAACGCCATCAGCGTGTCGATCAGCCGTGGCATATCGCGCAGATAGACCATGTTCGGACCATCAGAGGGCGAATTGTCCGGGTCCTGATGGGTTTCGATGAATACGCCCGCCACGCCAATGGCCACCGCCGCCCGCGCCATGACGGGTGCAAATTCACGTTGGCCGCCGGATGAATTCCCCTGCCCACCGGGCTGCTGCACAGAATGGGTGGCATCCATGATGACGGGATAACCGGTTTTGCCCATGATCGGCAGGCTGCGCATATCGGCAACCAGCGTGTTATAGCCAAAGCTGGCCCCGCGTTCGGTCAGCAGAATGTTCTGGTTACCGGTGCTGGCCACCTTGGCTGCGACATTGGCCATATCCCACGGTGCCAGAAACTGCCCCTTTTTGATGTTGATCACGGCGCCGGTTTGCCCTGCGGCCAGCAAAAGATCAGTCTGGCGGCACAAAAAGGCGGGAATTTGTATGACATCGACCACGTCTGCGGCGATCTTTGCCTGTTCGGCATCATGGATATCGGTCAGCACCGGCAGTCCAGAGGCGCGGATGGTGGCAAGAATTTGCAACCCGGAATCAAGCCCCAACCCGCGTTTGCCCGACAGCGACGTGCGGTTGGCCTTGTCATAGCTTGCCTTGAATATGTACTGCGCGCCCGCGGCCTTGCAGGCCTCGGCCATGACCCCCGCTATCATCTGGGCGTGATCCAGACTTTCCAGCTGGCAGGGGCCTGCGATCACGGTCAGGGCCTGGGTGTTGCCACAGGTGACACTGCCAATCCGAACATCAGTCATGCATTGCGTCCTTAAGAGGCGACCTGTTCGCGCAGGATTGCGGCGGTCATTGCGACCATCAGGTATATCCCGGCAAAGATCAGCATGGCCACCACTGTATTTTCAAATGCGCGCGGATAGGCGGCTTCGTCCTGTGCGATGGGCTGCTGGGTGACGGCAAGATAGCGCACCTGACGGTTCGCCTCAATCCGCGCGGTTTCAAGCTGTTGCAGGGTAGAGGCAAGCATCATCTGCCGGGTCTGCACATTGGCCTGTTCCACCAGAAGCTGGCCCTGCACCTGTGCCAGCGATTGTTTGCCTGTGCTGCCTTCGGTCATGCGTGACCGCAGGATGGCAATTTCCGCCTCGACCGCCTGAATGCGGCGGCGGATCGGGTCCATCCGGGCCTCATTGGGGGTGTCGTTGGATTCCATTTGCGCCAACGACAGCCGGTCAGTGGACAGCTGGGTTTCCAACTGGCCGATCTGGGTGGAAATCAGCTGTATTTCCACCTCGGATGACAGCACTTCGGATTGTTCCTGTAACGCCACCAGTTTCTGCTGCGCCTCCAGCAGTTTCGCCTCGGCGTCGGTATAACTTGCCATCGCATCATCCATCTGGTCGGTGCGTTTGCGTTGGCTGAGTTTATCAATTTCCTCTTCGGCATAGCCGATCAGCGCGCGGGTGAAATCAACCGCCAGCTGTGGATCGGGCGCCAGAACGGTCAGCCGGATCAGACCTTCGGTCGGGTCGTACGACACTTTGATCATGCGTTTGTAGATGCTGTAGGCGTCTTCAAAGCTTGAATCGGCAGACAGGCGTTGGATCGTGTCAATTTCGGGCCGCGAGAATACATCGATAAAGTTCAGATCGGCATCAAGGCGTTGCAGCCCGTCACGCGATTGCAACAGATCCTGCGCACCTGACGCCTCTTTGTTGGCCTCAATCGCGCCACCGAACAAACCGCCTGCTGATGGCGCACCTCCTGCGGTGACCGCGCCATCGGCCTGCTGAATGATGAACGCGGATTTGGTTTCAAACATCGGCGTGGCGATCATGTAATAATAATAGCCCGCAATGAATGTGGGCAGCATGACAAACACCATCAGGCGCACCATCAGCAGCAAAGACCGGCGGCGGCGGCGTTTCATCAGGTCTTGCTGCATGCGCATCATTTCGGCGGCATGGCTGTTTTCGGCGCGCACTTCGGTCGAAGGCACCTGAATGGGTTTCACGGTTTGCGGCAGTTTGATGCCGTCACCCTGCAAAGCCGTCAGCGCGGTTGACGGGGCCTTGGGTGCATCGGTGGCGGGCGTGCCTTCCACGATATCCACCACGGCATTGCGGCCAAACGGGTTTAACCCGCGCGCGCGCAGCAGGCGCACCGCATCGAAATCAGACGTGGCAGGCAGGCCGTGCAATTGCGCCATACGCCGCGCAAGGCGCAACTGGCGGCCTGTCAGGCCTTCACGGCGAATGGCATCAATTTCGGTATCAGGGGGCGGGGTGGTGGCATTGGCGGCAGTTGGGAATGGCCCGGCACCAAAGCCGTCATCGGGGCGTTCAAACAGCGCTTCAGGCCCGGCTGCGCGCGGGGCGACAGCGGGCAGATCGGGTTTACGGATACGAAACCGGCTAGCTTTGAGCATGGTAGTCATACAGGCGCTTTGCCTCTTCCAGGGTTTCGAACATGTAGATCTGGCCGTTGTGCAGCACGGCGGCGGAACGTGCAAATTTTTCCAGCGTGGCGGCCTGATGCGACACGATCACCACAGTGGCGTTCTGCAACCTGTCACGCAGCATGGTGCCCGCGCGTTTGTTGAATTCCACATCGGTGGTGTGCGGCATGCCTTCGTCAATCAGATAGTAATCAAATTCCAGCGCCAGCATCAGCGCAAATGAAAACCGCGCGCGCATGCCCTGGCTGTAGGTGCCCACGGGCATGTCAAAATAATCACCAATGCCGGTCATCCAGCGGCAAAAGGTTTCGACATAATCCGGATCAAGGCTGTACAGCCGGGCAATGTAGCGGGCGTTTTCGGTGGCGGTATGGCGAGTGACAAGGCCACCCATGAACCCCAGCGGAAAGGAAATGCGGGCATCGCGCACAATGCGGCCTTCATCGGGTTTTTCCAGACCTGCGATCATGTTGATGATGGTGGTCTTGCCCGCACCATTGCGCGCCAGAATGCCAAGTGAATTGCCGGGGGCAATCTGAAACGAGGCCTGATCCAGAATCACCTTGCGGCCCCGGTTCGTGGCGAATGATTTGCTGACACCTTCAAACGCGATCATGCCGTTTCCCTGGCCGCAGGCGTGGCATAGCCCTTAGCCCACTCTTGCTATGCGATCTTCGTTAACGCGGTCTTGGCGAATTTTCCACCACGAACCTGCATCAACTGTACCGCTACATGTGGCATAACCGGGCAATCGGGCGGTTTTATGGCCGGGACCGGAAACAATTGCGTGAGGGGTCAGGGCAGTTTTCGGGCAAGCATGATGCAGGCCGGCCCCGCCAGCAAGCTAAGGGCAAGGCCAAGACGGGCGGCATCGGTCATCACGCCGGGGGGCAGGGTCCATGGCAGGCCAAGGGCAGCACCGGTAAAGGCGATGGCCATCAGTGGGGCTGCGCAGATCAGATCGTGGCGGGTGATGTTCATCAGGGGCCCGGTGCTGCCAAGGCGGGCCAACAGCCATGCGGTGGCAAACAGCCCTGCGGGTTTGCCCACCCACAGGGCTGCAAGCATGACCACGGTCAGTGCGCCAAAGGCAGCAAGATCAATCGCGCCAAAGGTCAGGCCAAAGGCGAACATGGCAACAGTCACCGGCCAGATCAAAAGGTGGGCCATGCGGTTCAGCGGATCATGCAGCAGGCCCTCGGCTTCGGCAAACAGGCCAAAGCTGCGGTCGGCATGGGCGACGGCGGGCAGGATGGGCAACAGGCCAAGCGCACCGGGCAGACCTGCGGCCAGCATGGCGGCCCATGACGCAACCCCCGCCACGACATAGGGCCAGGCTGCCCCGGCGCGGTGCCGGTGGCGCAATGTGGGCGTGGGCCCGGTGCGGTGGCCATAGCGCCACCAGACCACAAGTGCGGCCAGCAGCGGCACGATTAACCAGAACAACCGCAGCGAATAGGTGGCGGAAAACAACCCGCTGCACACAAGTCCAACCACCGTTTCGGCCATGCTGATCAGCAGCACCAGTTTCAGTGCCGGGTCTGCAGCACCAAAGATCAGCCGCCCGAACAGATAACACAGCACCACATCCGACCCGATGGGCGCAGTCCACCCCAGCCCGCTGTCAAGTTCATTCTGCAACCCAAAGCCCAGCACCAGCAGCAGCCAGACCACCACCGCGCCCAGCAGGCTGCCTGCCATCAGCGCCAGCGGGCCAATCATGCGTTCGCCCGCCAAGGGGCCGCGCTCCATCACCATTGCCTCCCACAGCTCTTTTGCGATCAGGGCCACGAACAATGCCATGGCCGCCTCACCCACAAAGGTGATCGGCGTCACCAGAAGATCATGCGTGGCAAGCCATGTGGGCAGTGGCAGGGCCAGCAGGCGGAATTCGGCGAAATCGTAATAGCTGGCAGGGGCGGCGTTGACCCACAAGGTGGCCAGCAATCCGCCTGCCAGCAATGCCATGGCAAGACGGTTGAGCGCAGGCGAAACACGGTACATTGCGGGTATTTTCTTTTTCACACCCACACTGGGCGCGCATGGCAAACGGCTATACCCCACAGGCGCGCGCCGCAACAAAGCAATGCGCAAGTGCGGCTTCTGTTGCCGTCCTACAAGGCTTGCCCTCTGGCAAGGTGTGCCGTCTGGCCAGGGTTATGGCGCAAGTGCCCTTGATCCTGCCGTCGTCGCCCGCTAGGCCATCTGGCATGACAGACCTGGATACAGCCTATAACGCCATGATTGCCGCCGCTGATGGCGATGACACACCACGCCTGCATTATTACGCAGCACTTGCGGATGGTGAGATGATCCTTGTGCTGGAAACCGAAGCCGTGGGCGGGGCCGTGCAGCCACGGGTATTTGTGCTTGAGGACGGGCCGGTCGTGCTGGCCTTTGACAGCGAAGATAAACTCGCGGCCTTTGCGGCGGGCACGGTGCCCTATGCTGCACTGCCGGGACGGGTAATAGCACAGCAGCTGGCGGGGCAGGGCATTGGGCTGGCGATCAATCTGGGGGCGCCGTCGATGATGCTGTTTCCGCCCGACGCGGTGGAATGGCTGGCAGATACGTTGGCCGAAACACCGGATGAGGCTGAGGGCATGCCCGTGGCCTTTGCAGCGCCCGTGGGCATTCCGGCGGGGTTTCTTGAGGTGCTGCGCGCCAAGCTGGGCCGGGCACGGGGCAGGGCAACCCTGGCCGTGTTGTCTGCCGTGACCTATGCCGATGGCAGGCGGGGGCATATCCTGGCACTGGTGGGTGCAGCAGCGGGCAGCGAAGGCGGGCTTGCGCGCGCGGTCAGTGAAGCGCTGATCTTTTCAGGGCTTGATGCTGCGGAAATGGACGTGGTGTTTCTGAATGCCGGTGACGCACGACTTGCCCTGATGCAGGCGGGCGGATTGGTTCTGGATATGGGCCTGCCTGCCCCTGATGCGCCCGCACCATCCAACGCACCACCCAACGCACCGGGCATGGACCCTGAAAAGCCGCCGATCCTGCGCTGATATTGGGGTATTATTATACCTATTTTGCAAGCCATTGAAATTGAACAACTAAAAGGCATTTTCGCGCCTTGACCCTGTATCACTTATCCCGGATAAGCGTTTATCCGCGTTCAGGGGCACTTTGCCCCGCAACCTATATGGACCTGACCGATGAAAACTTTCACCGCTACCCCGGCGGACATCGTCAAGAAATGGATCCTGATTGATGCCGAAGGCATTGTTCTGGGCCGTCTTGCAACGATCGTCGCCAATATCCTGCGCGGCAAGAACAAGCCGACATTCACGCCCCATATGGACATGGGCGACAACGTGATTGTCATCAATGCCGACAAAATCCAGATGACCGGCAACAAGCGCAACGACAAGGTTTACTACTGGCACACCGGCCACCCAGGTGGCATCAAGCAGCGCACGGCCAAACAGATTCTGGATGGTGCACATCCTGAACGCATCGTCGAAAAGGCTGTTGAGCGGATGATCACGCGTAACCGCCTTGGCCGCGTTCAGATGACCAACCTGCGCGTTTACGCAGGTGCCGCACATCCGCACGAAGCCCAGCAGCCCACCGTTCTTGACCTTGCGTCGATGAACCCGAAGAACACGCGGAGCGCATAATCATGGCCGAAATCAAATCTCTTGATGATCTGAAGGCCGCTGTTGGCGGTGCTACACCTGCGGCATCGCCTGCGGCAATCGTGCGCATTCCCGTGCGTGACAAGCTGGGCCGGGCCTATGCCACGGGCAAGCGCAAGAACGCGATTGCACGGGTGTGGATCAAGCCGGGTTCGGGCAAGGTTGTGGTCAACGGCAAGACGATGGCGGAATATTTCGCACGTCCCGTGCTGCAGATGATCCTGCGCCAGCCGTTCACCGTGGCCAATGTCGAAGGCCAGTTTGACGTGATGGCAACGGTTGTGGGTGGCGGTTTGTCGGGGCAGGCAGGTGCGGTCAAGCACGGCGTGTCCAAGGCGCTGCAACTGTACGAACCCAGCCTGCGTCCGGCCCTGAAGGCGGCAGGGTTCCTGACGCGCGACAGCCGCGTGGTGGAACGCAAGAAATACGGCAAAGCCAAAGCGCGGAAAAGCTTCCAGTTCTCCAAGCGCTGATACGTGGTGGTGCGTGGCGACACGCTCCCGACAACCGGCAGCCGGAAAAAGCAAAGGCCCGCAAATTCTTGCGGGCCTTTGTTGATTCCAAACCTGCGGTCAGTCCTGCCAGAATGGTTTGGTGCATTCCTGCCGGGCGGTGTAGCGAGTCATGCCAATATCGCGCAGCATATGGTCATCAAGGCGCGCCAGCGTTTTGCGGGCGCGGCGGCGCGTGACCCAGACCTGAATGGTGGTCCAAACCGAACGCAGGCCCTGCCGCTGCGCACCAGTGCTGCGTTGCATTGCCTTGTCGATCATAGCCATCATCGCCTCCTGAATTGTGTTGATACATTGCGTTTCATTTCGTAGTATATTGATACAATAGATGCGGCACGGGTGCGAGGGATACTTTGTAATGCATACAAAATGGCAGCCTGACCTGACACAATTTCAAGGCCCAAAATATCTGGCGCTGACCCGTGCCCTGCGCGAGGCGATCCGCGATGGGGTTTTGCCCACCGATACCCAGTTGCCAACCGTGCGCGATCTGGCATGGGAGCTGAAGATTACCCCCGGAACGGTGGCACGCGCCTATCATCTGGCCACACAAGAAGGGCTGCTGGCCGCCGTAGTGGGGCGGGGCACGTTTGTCGCGGCCAGCGCGCCACGCCTTGGGCCGCAAAAGGCGCTGTATACCAAGCGTGAAGGATCAGCGACCAGCGGGCCAATAGATCTGCGTCCGCCATTGCTGCCCGAGGTGGGGCAAAGTGCGGCCTTTGCCGCAGCCCTGCGCGCGGTGGCCGATAAGCCCGGTATCGAATGGCTGGATTATTCCACCCAAGCTGCGGAATCTCCGTTGCGCGCTGCGGTGGCGGAATGGGCGGCGGACCCCAGCCTGGGGGCGTTTTCTGCCGATGATCTGGCGCTGACGAATGGCGGGCAGAATGCGTTGCTGGCAGTGATGCTGTGTTGTTTGCGCGGCGAACGCCCGGTCGTGCTGGTGGAAGAGCTGGCCTATGCCGGGTTCCGCTATGCCGCACGACTGGCGCGGGCCGATGTGGTAGCGGTGGAGCTGGACGATCAGGGCGTGATCCCTGCCAGCCTGGAGGCGGCCTGTCAGCGGCATGGCCCCCAGATTTTGTGCCTGACCCCCGAAGCGCAGAACCCCACAACAGTGCGGATGGGGCCGGATCGGCGCGCGCAGATCGTGGCCATCGCCCGCGCGCATGATCTGCAGATTATCGAGGATGGCTGTTACATCGCCACGCATCGCAACACGCCGACGCTGCGGGCACTGGCACCGGAACGAGTCTGGCACATTGGCAGCCTGTCCAAATCCCTGTCGGCGGCGCTGCGCTTTGGCTATGCGATATGCCCGACTGGCATGGGCGAGACGGGGCGGCTGACGGTGCAGCACAGCTGTTTTGCACTGCCGGTGACGACGACTGAGGTGCTGCTGCACCTGCTGCAATCAGGCGAAGGCATGCGCCTGCGCGCACTTGTTCAGGTTGAAACCGAGCGCCGGCTGGAAATTCTGGCAGCGCGCCTTGGTCCGTTTGGGCTGCAATATCAACAGGGTTTGCTGATCACATGGCTGCCATTGCTGTCGGGCTGGCGCACCTCCACCTTTACCCGCATGGCCGAGGCGGAGGGTGTGCTTGTGCGCCCGGCTGATGAATTTGCGCTTGTGCATGGCCGCGCGCCCAATGCCGTGCGGATTGCCATTGCCGGACATCTGCCGCTCGACCGGCTGGAAGGGGCGTCCAATGTGCTGGCAAGACTGTTGGAGCGGCCCCGGTTTGATGTGGCGGTTTGAATTAAGGCAGGATTGTGGCGGGCATGCGGCGCAGCTTTGCCACAATTGGCAGCAAAGTGTTCATTCGGTGACAGTTACAGATGGTCACAGTGAATTGTCCGCAATCAGGCGACAATCGAATTGACGCACACAGGCCTTGGCCGCATCGTGGTTTCAATAAAGAAAATAACAAACGAGCAGTATCATGGGCCAGCAAGCGTTTTTTCACGCACCACACGGTGGGGCGGATTTCCTCGGGCTTCGCACCGACCGTCACGGCATGACCGAGATTGTTTATGATGATGGCGTGGCGCGCCGTATGGTCTGGCGCGTGGCAGGGCGCATTGTATCTGACAGCCATCTGTCTGATGCGCTGCAGGCCGCGGTGGGTGCATTGCGCGTCGTGCCAACACTGTACGACGAGCTGAAAAAGCGCTCGATCGCGATTGAGGCTGTGGTGCGCTGATCTTTCGCCGGTTTGCAATGCAGATGCCGTGCCCCATCCGGGGTGCTTTTCTTTCCGTGTGCCCGATCCTGTGCAGATAAAGCCAGCAATGCAGCGCGGCGCACAGTATTTGATCAAATTTCGCGCACCTCTGGCAATTTAGGGGTTTCCAGCCCGCAATTTCATGTGCCAGATAGGGCTAACGAAAAGCAAACAGGGGGCTGGTGATCTGATGCGCGGGGCAAACGCTGCGACACCTTTCACGCAAACCGAAGGCTTCAAGGGCCTGCGCCTGATCAGCCCGACGCTGCTGTATTGCCTGATCCTGATGGCCGTGCCGCTGGCTACCGTGGTGGTCTATTCATTCATGACCGATGGTGATCTGGGGGTGACCGGCCCGTTGAACGCCGACAATTATATCAAGGTCTGGACTGGCAAGGTATACCAGACCATCATGGCACGGTCCCTGATGGTTTCGATCCTGGTGACCATCGCGACGGTAATGCTGGCCTATCCGGTGGCTTATTACGTCAGCTTTCATGTGCCTGCCCACCGCAAGGCGCTGTGGCTGTTCCTGATCACCATCCCGTTCTGGACCAGCTATGTGGTGCGGGTGTTCCTGTGGAAGGTGATTTTGGGCTACAACGGCGTGATCAATTCGGGCCTGCTGACCCTTGGCATCATCGACGAGCCGTTGCAGGCGATCAATTACAACGTCGGCGCTTTGGTGATGACGCTGGCGCATGCCTATGCGCCCTTTGCCATTCTGCCGATATTCGTCGTGCTGGAAAAGATTGATCGGTCCCTGCTGGAGGCCGGTCAGGACCTGGGCGAATCGAGGATTGTCACCTTTCTGCGGGTGACCTTGCCGTTGTCGGTGCCGGGGATCATTGCCGCCGTCCTGATCGTGTTCATCCCGACGATTGGTGATTACGTCACACCCGATCTGATTGGCGGGGGCAAGCTGCCGATGATTGCCAACATGATCGAAGTGCAGATGCTGAAACAGAACAACAAGGCGCTTGGGTCGGCGATTGCGGTATCGGCGATGCTGATCGTCACCATCGTCAGCTTGATCTTCATTGCCTGGAACCGCCGCTATCTGAAGGGAACCGCCCGATGAAATCGCCCGGTTTGCGGATTTATGCCATTGCCTATCTGATCTTTCTGTATGCCCCGATCATCTTGTTGCCGCTGTTTGCGTTCAACGACAACAAGATCATCGCCTTTCCGCTGTCAGGCTTTACTACAGCGTGGTTTGCCGAAATGTGGGGCGATCAGGCGCTGTGGCGGGCGTTCAAGAATTCCATGATCATTTCCACGTCCGTGGCCACGCTTTCTACGCTGCTGGGGCTGTTTGCGGCACGCGCCAGCACGCGGTTTGATTTTCCGGCAAAAGCGCCAATCATCGGGCTGGTCATGCTGCCACTGGTGCTGCCTGAAATGATCATCGCCATGTCGCTGATCGTGGTGCTGCTGGCGCTTGGGGTGGAATTGTCGATCTTTACCATCATCATGGGGCATGTGTTGATCTGTACGCCCTTTGCCGTGGCAATCCTGACATCGGCGTTCCAGACGCTGGACCGCAGTCTGGAAGAGGCGGCCTATGATCTGGGCGAAGACACGTTTTCCACCTTCATGCGGATCATCTTTCCGTTGGTGCTGCCCGGTATCATTTCAGGCTTCCTGATTACCTTCATCATATCCTTGGATGAATTCATCATTGCCTACTTTCTGGGTGGCAGTGATGTGGTGCTGTCGGCCTATATCTTTGGCCAGTTCCGATTTCCGGCCAAGGTGCCTGCCATGCTGGCACTGGGCACCTGCCTTGTGCTGATATCCATCACGCTGTTGACCATTGCAGAATATTTCCGCCGCCGGGGTGTTGCCCGGATTGGTGGCAAAGATGCCGGAGGCTTTTTGTGACTGACCAACCCACGATGATCGAATTTCGTGACGTGCATAAGTATTACGGCGATTACCACGCGCTGCGTGGGATCACCGGCACGATCCGGGCGGGTGAGTTTTTCTCGCTGCTGGGGCCATCGGGCTGCGGGAAAACCACGCTGCTGCGCACGATTGCGGGGTTTGAAGGGATCAGTTCGGGTGCCGTGCTGATTGACGGCAAGAACATGGCAAACGTGCCAGCCAATGTGCGGCCCACCAACATGGTGTTCCAAAGCTATGCGATTTTCCCGCATATGAGCGTGGGTGAAAACGTGGGTTTTGGCCTGCGCAAAGACCCGCGTACCAAGCCGCAAAAGGCGGCTGCGGTGGAAGAAGCGTTGGAAATGGTCGGGCTGAAAGGTTATGGCGCGCGGGCGGCGCATGCGCTGTCTGGCGGGCAGCGCCAGCGGGTGGCATTGGCACGCGCGCTGATCCTGAAACCCAAGGTGCTGCTGCTGGACGAACCGCTGAGCGCGCTTGATAAAAAGATGCGCGAGCATATGCAGGTCGAATTGATCAAGCTGCAACGGCAAGTGGGGATCACCTTCATTCTGGTGACGCACGATCAGGAAGAAGCGCTTGTGATGAGCGACCGGATCGCCGTGATGTTCGAAGGCGAGATTGCGCAACTGGCTGACCCGGAAACGCTGTACCGCCGCCCCAACAGCCGCAAGGTGGCCGATTTCATCGGGACGATGAACTTTATTCCATGCAGCATCGTGTCCGAGGGGGGTGGCAAGATCGAGGTTGATGGCAAGGGGCTGGGCCGGGTGACGCTGAACGAAGATCAGGTGCCACCTGCACGCGGCGTCGAGCCGGTGCTGGGCCTGCGGCCCGAAACGCTGACGCTGTTGTATCCGGGGCAAACAGCAACCGAACGCGCGGTTGACGGGGTGATTGATGAGGTCATCTATTTCGGCGACATGACCTATTATGATGTCTATCTGGGCGGCACGGATGTGGAAGTGCGGCTGTCCATGCGCAACGTGCCGGGGCGGCCGATCATGGATGTGGGCAGCAAGGTGCAGGTGGCCTGGAGCCCGAGTGCACTGGTTTTGTTCCGGTAGGGCACGCATTTCCGGCGAAGAAACGCTATTGGTCGGGCGGCAGCAATCCCAGCCCCCGCAGATAGATGCCAATGCCGGTTTCCAGCAGTTCCTCGGCGGCAAAGGGTGATTGCGCGCCGGGT
Source organism: Rhodobacterales bacterium (assembly GCA_043751715.1). Classification (GTDB taxonomy): domain Bacteria; phylum Pseudomonadota; class Alphaproteobacteria; order Rhodobacterales; family Rhodobacteraceae; genus JAAFHS01. The sequence goes on from JAYUZO010000084.1 coordinate 52,646, forward strand.
TTGCCGCGGGTGAACAATTCGACCACGCCATGTGACATGGCCCAGATATGGGCAGAAAACATGCTGGGCGGTGGGCGCTTGGCGGCCGGGATATGTTCGGCCAGTTGCATCGCGGCCTGTTCCAGCACCTGGCGCGCGCGGGCGGCGACGAGTGCAAGATCGGGGTAGGTGTTCAACGACAACCCACTTTCGAACATCGCCTTGTAGTGGCCGGGGTATTTGCGGGCAAAGGCAAGGTAGGCACGACCCGTCGCTTCGAATGCCGCAAGGGAGGATGGTTGTCCGTCATTATAGGCAAATTCCATCAGGGCGGCAAAGATATCATAGCCCTGCCGCGCCACCTCGGCGATCAGATCATCACGGCCCGCGAAATGGCGGTAGACGGCGGCGGGTGTGACATCGGCGGTCTTTGCCGCCTCGGACAGTGAAAATCCCTGAGGACCGCTTTGTTCAATCAGATGCAGGGCGGCATCAACAAGTGCCTGCCGCAGATTGCCATGGTGATAGCCGCGTTTCAACTTTCCTGCCGCAGTTTCGGGCCACCGCAGATTTTGCGGTCTACCTTGCCGATCACACCTTCGTCTTTGCCGACATAATCCACCGCGTGCAGCAAGGTCTGAATCGCGGCGATGCGCGCGCGTTTCTTGTCATCTGACAGGATCACCGTCCAAGGCGCTGTTTTGGAATGGCTATTCGCCAATGTCTCATCAATTGCGGCGGTGTAATCATCCCATTTTCCAAGGCCATCAATATCAATCTGGCTCAGCTTCCATTGCTTCAGCGGATCACTTTCACGGTCCAGAAACCGCTGCAACTGGGCGGCGCGGCCCACCTCAAGCCAGAATTTGACCAGCACGATGCCGTCATCCACGATCATGCTTTCGAACGCGGGCAGTTGGCGAAAGAACGCGGCGCGCTGTTCGGGTTTGCAGAAGCCAAACACATGTTCAACGATGCCGCGGTTATACCAGCTGCGGTCAAACAGGGTGATTTCGCCCTTTGCCGGCAGCCAATCGACATAGCGTTGAAAATACCACTGCGCGGCCTCACGGTCTGATGGTTTTGACAGCGCCACCACGCTTGCCACACGCGGGTTCAGGTTCATGCGCATGGCGTCAATCGTGCCGCCCTTGCCAGCGGCATCACGGCCTTCAAACACCGCAATGATGCGTTTGCCGGTGGCCTTGACGTCGGCCTGCAAGCGCGCGAGCTGAATTTGCAGCGCTTCCAGATGCGCCTCATAGTCCTTGCGCTTTATCTCTTCGCGGTAGGGATAGGCGGGGTTCAGGATTGTGTCACTATCAGCCTTTTCAATGGCCTGCCGCACAGCCTTGGGCGCGCCTTCGCGGAAATAGCGGCTGATCGCGCCGTCAAATGGCAGGTCCATGGTGTTTTCCCCCGGTGATGTGATGCGCAGTATGGCGATTGCGGCGGTCAGCGCAATTGCGAGTTAGGGCAATGGGGCGCGGGCAGCGGCACGGTCAATCGCCGCAATCACCGCAGCCTGCGCGGTCTGGTGGATGCCGTGGCCTGCACCGGGCTGGATGTTTAGATGGGCATTGGGCAGCAGTTGTGACAGCGGAATGCTGTGCACCGATGCCGGAACAATTGTATCGGTGTCACCATGGACCAGCTCTATGGGCAGGGTCAGCGCAGTGTAGCGGGCAGATTGGGCGATGATATGGGGCTTTAATTCGGCCACCTGTGCGGAATTGGCATGCAATGATGCGCGGCGCATGGTCAGGGGCGCGCCGATATAATCAATATAGCCGGCGGGTGCGGCCTCTGGTGCGAAGATGCCGGTGATTGACGCTTCAACCGTGCCCATGCCGGCAAAAGCACTGATCAAGGGCACCACGGTATGCGCGCCAACAGCATTGCCCATGACATTATGCATGAACCAGATCGAGCCGTCCCACGGCATGCTGGCGGCCGCGATCAGCACAAGCGCCCTTGTATCGGGTGCGTCCAATGCCCAGGCAAGGGCAACCGCGCCGCCATAGCTGTGACCCAGCACGATGGGGGTGGTCACGTCCAGTTGGGCCGCCGCCGCGCGCAGATGGGCGGCCTGATCGGCGGGGCTGTCATGGGCGGCGGGCAGCGCGTCTGACCAGCCCAGACCGGGGCGGTCAAAGGCGATGACGCGGTAACGGTCAGTCAGCTGGGGGATCAGGGTAAAGGTGAAATCGCGCAGGTTGCCGCTGGCCCCGTGGATCAGGATCAGGTCAGGGCCGGTGCCCGCCACAAAGGCATGGACCCGCAGGCCATCAACGGTAACGATCTGACCCAAGGGCGGAAAAGCGGCCTCGGCCGCCGCCTCACGGGCTGCGGCGCGGCGGTCAACGGTGAAAACGCCGCCCGCAAGGGCCGCGAGGAGGGTGGCGCTAAGAACCGATCTGGGCGATATCATATGGTGTCGATTGGTAAATTTCATTGATCCAGTTGCCATATAGAAGGTGGGCATGGCTGCGCCAGCGGTTCAGGGGCGGGTTCAACGGATTGTCATCGGGGAAATAGTTCATCGGCACGTTGATGGCGGTGCCTGCGTTATGGTCACGGTCATATTCCTGTTTCAGCGTGTCACTGTCATATTCAAAGTGGTTGAAAATATACAGCGCACGGTGGGCCGCATCCTCGACCAGACAGGGGCCAACCTCATCTGACCCCAGTAGGGTCTGCAGGCCGGGCGCTGCGGCAATTTCGGCCTGTTTCATTTCGGTCCAGCGTGAAACAGGGATCACAAAATCATCGGAAAAGCCGCGCAGATAGGGCGAGGTGGGCGCAAGGTTGCGGTGGCGAAAGCAGCCAAAGGCCTTGGCGGGCAGCATGTGTTTCTGCACGCCGTGGAAATGGTTGATCATCGCCATGCCGCCCCAGCAGACACCAAAGGTGGATTGCACGTTGGTCTGGGTCCAATCCATGACCTCACACAGTTCATCCCAATACGTTACCTCTTCGAATGGCAGATGTTCGATGGGCGCGCCAGTAATGATCAGGCCATCAAACTTTTCGGCGCGCACGTCCTGAAACGGGCGGTAGAATGACGCCATGTGTTCGGCAGCGGTGGTTTTGGTCTGATGTTCAGACATGCGGATCAGGTGCAGGTCAATCTGCAACGGCGTGGCGCCGATCAGGCGGGCAAACTGATTTTCCGTCTGAATCTTTTTTGGCATCAGGTTCAAAAGACCAATGCGCAGCGGGCGGATTTCCTGCGTGGCGGCGCGTTCGGGTGACATGACCATGACGCCTTCGCGCGACAGCACGTCATAGGCAGGCAGGGATGGGGGCAGGGTAATGGGCATGATGTGCAGCTATGCGCCGGTTGTGCGGCGGTCAAGGGCGGCGGCGATCAGGTGATCAAACCCTTTGGCATCGGTAACGTTTGCAACGTCTTCTGCGGTGATCGTCACACCCCAGCGGGCCATCGCGGCATAGCGCGGCTGGCGGTGGTTCAGCAAGCGGGCATAGGCAAAGCGCAGGAAGGTGTCCGGATCAACCTGTTCTGCGGGTTTGGCTTGCTGCGCCAGATATTCGCCCCAGACCTGCGCCAGAAAGGCGGGCTGGTAATAAATCGGCTTAGGCGCGCGGTCAAACCTGCGGATCAGCGCATCACGGTGGGCATCTGACCCTTTGATCCAGACCATCAGCATGTCGGACGCAAGGGCTGTCATCACCGGATCAGCGGGGTCATCAGGGTTTGCCACCTCACAGATCGACCCGCCGCTGTCACAGACAAAGTTGGCATAGCCGTACAGATCAGCGGCGCGGGTAATGAAGTGGCGGGTATCCAGAAGCGCTGCAATTTCGGCATCGCGGTGCTGGGTCTGACGGCGGCAATATTCGGCAAACGGCAGGCCACCACGGGCAGGATCACCGGGTTTGCCAAGGTAAGTGGAAAGGGGGGCAAGGTTATCAAACGTGATGTTTGAACTGATATAGACCGAATCCGTCATCAATAGTTCGCGCAGCAACGGGATTTTCATCGCCTCACGCTTAAAATTGTCAGCAATGAATTCGCCCATGTAGCGCGTGCCAATGCGGTAATCGACGCTGTAGTGAAACCACCCCGCATCATCGCGCAGCATGCTGGAGACATGGGTTTTGCCTAGGCCGGACATGCCGAACAACAGCACGCGCCTGGATTTGCTTGCCTGCCATTCTGCACTGGATTGGTAGATCATTTGCACACCGCCTTTGGGCTTGTGTTAGCGGGGCGGGCGCGGGTTTTCACGCGGAAAATGAAAACCCCGCCAGAACGGCGGGGCTTTGTGGTTTTGCGGATGGCAGCCAAGATCAGAACGTGTAACCGACCTTGATGCCAAGGCCGAGGGCAGAGTTGCCGGTGAACTGCGCATTGGCAACACCGGGCGCCAGCGGGCTTTCCAGAGCGCCCGCATTACCGATATCGACATAGCGCACGCCACCGGTGATCTTCATGTTGCCGCTGGTATAGGTCGCACCCACGCCGATGCTGACATAGCCATCAGTAGGTGACAGGTTCTGCTGCACGCCACCGCCCGCCTTTTCATAGCCAATGGACACTGCACCTGACCACTGATCGTTGAATTTGCGCCCGACACCGATGTTGTAGGTGATCGTATCATTATCATAGCCAACCAGCGGGTTCAGCGGATAGGCTGGTGCGTTCAGTTCGGTCGATGTCCAGTCAGCCCAGCGAATGGAGCCGAACACCAGCGTGTTGGCAGCAACACCCGACTGGAAATCGAGCGTCACGGATTGCGGCAGTTCAACCTCGGGGTAGATCGCGGCAGGCACGGGGCCGCCAAATACCGTGGTGTCAAGGGTGTGCTTGGTGGCCGACTGATAGGTCAGCGCCACACGCAGGGCGATTTCAGGCTTTTCGAACGCGGCCCCGACCAGATATCCAAGATCACGCTGCGTATCGAATGACGCCTGATAAAGTGGCGCACCACCGTTGAAAATGGCAACATTGCCACCAACGCTGACCGACCGCAAACCGGCATGCGCCGAAAAGCTTTCGCTGAACTTGTAGCGCCCGATCAGTGACAGCGTATCGCCGTTCAGTTCGGCATTGGTGCCACGGATCGGATACGGGCCGGGACCGGGTGATGGGTTTGGATAGGCAATATCCGCGCCAAAGGTCGGGTCAACCGACAGACCAAGTGAGATTTTTTCGTTCAGGTCGGTCTTGATGGCAAAACCCAGCTGGCGATAGGTCGGCGACACATCGCCCGACGGGGCCAGACCACCACCAGCCGCACCTTCTACCTTTGGCGACACGATCCCAAAGCTCAGTTCGGCATAGTTGCCCCGTTCGAACATGAACCCGACCGGGTTGCCCGACCGTTCAAATCCACCGGCAAACGCGCCGCTTGCAATCAGCGTGGCCGCACTGGCCGTCAGCAGTAACTTTGTCATTGGTCTTCCTCCCCGAAGACGTCGGCCACCGCAGTACGCGCGCCAGACTACATGAAAAAACGCTAGCAACGCGCGCTACATCCGGTCAATCAATTACGCGGCGTCACGGATAATTGACCTTACGAACGTTGCGTTTTGATCCGTGCGCATCTGTTGCGCCAACATCCTGCTGGTCGAAAATTCCACCTTGCAATGTGGTGCGGACTCCCTAAGTTTGCGTCACAGGTCACGTCAGATGGCCGTCTCGACAGTGTGGAGGAGTTACCCTGCAAGTCTTGCTTCGCATTGCTGGTGCGATTGACCGCATCAGCTGGTTTTTTGGTATTGTTGCCGCAGCATTGGTGCTGGTGAGCAGTCTTATCAGCGCAGGAAATGCGTTGTCGCGCTATGCGTTTGATTACAGTTCTAACGCCTGGCTGGAAATTCAATGGCAGATGTTTGCAGGCATTTTTCTGCTTGGCGCCGCACAGGTGCTAAAGCTGAACGAACATGTGCGGGTTGATATCCTTTACATGGGGCGCACGCAGCGCGCCAAGCTGTGGATCGACGTATTCGGTCTGGTCTTTTTTCTGATCCCGGTCTGCGGGATGATGGTCTGGATGGGGGAATTTTTCTTTCAGGACAGCTTTGAAGTACGTGAGATTTCGGCCTCGGCTGGGGGATTGCCTTTATGGCCGGTCAAGGCGCTGCTGCCGTTCGGGTTTTTCCTCCTGTTGCTGCAGGGCATTGCCGAACTGATCAAGCGGATCGCAGGCCTGCAGGGCGACCCCCGGTTTCAGACCGCCTATGAAAAGCCGCTGCAGTGACGGATCAACCAGGGGCGGGTAAGCCATGCTAGAATACGGATACCTTGCGCCCGCCATGTTCGCAGGCCTGATCGTGTTTCTGCTGCTGGGCTTTCCCGTGGCATTTTCCCTGTCGGCACTTGGGCTGTTCTTTGGCTTTATCGCCATCGAGATCGGCTATTTCGATTTCGCGTTTCTGCAAGCCATGCCCTACCGGGTGTTCGGTATCATGTCGAATGACCTGCTGCTTGCGATTCCGTTCTTTACCTTCATGGGCGTGATCCTTGAAAAATCGGGGCTGGCCGAGGATCTGCTGGAAGGCGTGGGGCAGGCGTTCGGGTCCATCCCCGGCGGGCTTGCCTATGCGGTGATCTTTGTGGGGGCGATCCTTGGGGCGATCACGGGCACGGTCGCGGCAAGCGTAATTGCCATGGGCATGATCAGCCTGCCGATCATGATGAAATACGGCTATGACATGAAGATTGGTACCGGGGTGATTGCGGCATCGGGTACGATCACGCAGGTCATTCCGCCCTCATTGGTGCTGATCGTGTTGGCAGATCAGCTGGGCGTGCCTGTGGGCGAAATGTATCTGGGGGCTATCGGGCCATCGCTGATGCAGGTGGCGTTGTTCACGGTGTTCATCTTTCTGGTGGCGACGTTTCAGCCGCACAAGGTGCCTGCCTTGCCACCTGAGGCGCGCACGCTGCGGGGCTGGGCACTGGCGTCGAAGGTGGCATGGGGCATGGTGCCATCGCTTGTGCTGATCTTTCTGGTGCTGGGCACGATCTTTGCCGGGCTTGCCACGCCGACCGAAGCGGGGGCGATGGGCGTGGTGGGGGCGATTGTGCTGGCCATCTTGCATCGGCGGTTCAGTGCTGCGCTGCTGTGGGATGCGATGGACCAGACGATGCGGATCAGTGCGATGGTGCTGTTCATTTTGCTAGGGGCCACGGTGTTCAGCCTGGTGTTTCAGGGTGTGAATGGAAGCCGCTGGATTGAACATCTGCTGTCGGGCATTCCGGGCGGGCAGATCGGATTTCTGATCTTTGTGAACCTGTTCATCTTCTTTCTGGCGTTCTTCCTCGATTTCTTTGAAATCGTGTTCATCGTGGTGCCTTTGCTGGTGCCGGTGGCAGTATCACTGGACATTGACCTGGTGTGGTTTGGTCTGCTGCTGTGCGTGAACATGCAGACTGCCTTTATGCACCCGCCTTTCGGCTTTGCGCTGTTCTATCTGCGCGGGATTGCACCACCCGAGGTGAAAAGCCGTGACATTTATCTGGGGTCAATTCCGTGGATCGGGTTGCAGTTGATACTTGTGGGCATCCTGATCTTCTGGCCGGAAAGCGTGACCTACTGGATTGGCGAAGAGGTGCTGCTGGACGATTCCGCAGTGCAGAATGCACTTGATAATCTGATCATGCCGGATGTCGCGCCGCCGACGCTTGATCTCAACCTAGATTAAACCAACTTACAAAGACCCAAAGGGAGGACGACAATGAAAAGACGTAATTTTCTGACAACCGCAGCCGTGGGAGCGGCAGCATCCACACTGGCCGCGCCCGCGATTGCCCAAGAGGCACCAGCCGTCAGCTGGCGCCTGACATCGGGTTTCCCGAAATCATTGGACACGATCTATGGCGCAGCGGAAACCTTTGCCAAAGCAGTGTCTGACGCAACGGATGGCAAGTTCCAGATTCAGGCCTTTCCGGCCGGTGAAATTGTGCCAATGCCCGAGGCGGCCGATGCCGTGGCCAATGGCGTGGTCGAGATGACGCATACGGCGTCATACTATTACTGGGGCAAGGACCCGACCTATGCACTGGGCACGGCCATTCCGTTCGGCCTGAACTACCGGGGTGTCAACGCCTGGTATTACCATGGCGGCGGCATTGACATGATGAACGCGTTTTATGCCAAACAGGGCCTGATCGGGTTTCCGGGTGGCAACACGGGCGTGCAGATGGGCGGTTGGTGGCGCAAGGAGATCAACAGCCTTGCCGATCTGGCTGGCGTCAAGATGCGCATTGGCGGCATGGGCGGCAAGATCATGGAGGCGCTTGGCGTGGTGCCACAGCAGATTCCGGGCGGGGATATCTATCCATCGCTGGAACGCGGCACGATTGATGCGGCAGAATGGGTTGGCCCCTATGATGACGAAAAGCTGGGCCTGAACAAGGTGGCGCCGTTCTACTATTACCCCGGTTTCTGGGAAGGTGGCCCGACCCTGAACTACATGATCAACCTAGCCAAGTTCAACGAACTGCCGGCGAACTATCAGGCGATCATCAAATCCTGCGCGGCACAGTCCAACCAGGAAATGATGGCCAATTATGATGCCAAGAACCCGACAGCGCTGCGCAGCCTGATTGCGGGCGGCGCGCAACTGCGTCCGTTCCCGGAAGATGTGCTGGTGGCTGCGTTTGAGGCTGCCAACAAGTTCTATGCCGAACTGTCAGCCGCCAACGCCGATTTCAAGGCGATCTATGACAGCCAGATGGCGTTCCGCAATGATGCCAACCTGTGGAATCAGGTGGCAGAGCTGACATTTGACAGCTTCATGATCCGCAATCGCCCGAAAGGCTGATGGCGTTGGTTTGCAAGGGGGCGCTCATCATTCCCTTACGGTCGTTCTTCGCTTGACAACACAGCGAGGCGCGACCGGCAGGAAGCAATTTGCGGGCCGTTGCAGGCATGCAAAGCAACACAGGGCGGGTCCGGTTGACCCGCCCTGTGTCATTTGGCCCGCGCATAGTGCAGGTTGACCCAGTTGCCGGCAAATATGATTGCGCCGCCCGCGATGACCCATGGATCAATCGGTTCGGCATAGGCAAATGCTGCCACCACGGCGATCAGCGGCAGGCGCAGAAAATCCACCGGCACAACCGCACTGGCCGGGGCCAGCGACAGGGCGGTGGTCAGGCACAGATGGGCGGTCACACCGCCAACACCGATCAGGGCCAGCCATGGCAGCGTTTGCGCATTTGGCCAGTGCACCTGCCCATCCCAGAACGCGCAGATCAGGCCCAGCACCGATTGCATGCCTGTCAGCCAGAACAGGATCGACACGCTACTTTCGCCCCGTGTCAGCGCCTTGGTCATCAGCACGGTGGCCGCAAAGAAAATGGCACTGGCAGCGGCGGTGATGGTGCCAGCGTTCAGGTGGGTAAAGTCGGGCCGGGTCACGATCAGGATACCGGCAAAGCCCATGGCGGCCGCAATGATGCGGGGCGGGGTCAGCCGTTCACCAAGCACAAGCGGCGACAGCATAATAACCCAGATCGGTGAAGTGAACTCCAATGCAAACACCTGTGCCAGCGGGATCAGGGTGATGGCGTAAAACCACAGGTTCTGCCCGGTGAAATGCAACAGATTGCGCAGGACATGCTGCCCCAGCCTGTCGCGCCTGATGTCACCCAAGCGCCCCAAGGCACCCGCCACAATCAGCACCAGCACCAGCCCGATCAGGGACCGCGTGGCCATAATCTC
>JAYUZO010000085.1:0-15217 GCA_043751715.1 Rhodobacterales bacterium
TTTCTGCCCCTTTGCACCCGTGTCATCAACATGTCACTGGCCATTTGACCCCGCACACCTTACAGCTTTCCGAAATATCAGTTTCAGGAATCCTGCATATGGCACCCGACGGTCAGACCATCGCCCCGAATGTCTATGACGCCGAACCCATCCCCGACGCCGCCCGCGCCGAGATTGACCGCCTGCTGTCATCGGGCGATCTGTTCCGTTACACCGCCCCCGCAGATGCGCCTGTCGCCCTGTTGGAATCCGAATTTGCAGCCCTGCTGGGTGCGCGCTACGCCCTTGCCGTCTCGTCCTGCTCTGCCGCCCTGTTCCTGTCGCTGAAAGCGTTGGACCTGCCCAAAAGCGCACGCGTCCTGATCCCCGCCTTTACCTTTGCTGCTGTTCCATCTGCCGTGGTCCATGCCGAATGCACCCCTGTACTGGTTGAGGTTGGCCCCACTTACCGCGTTGATATGGCCGATTTTGCCGCCAAACTGCCAACTGCCGATGCCGTGATGATCAGCCACATGCGCGGGCATACATCCGACATGGACGCCATCATGGCCCTGTGTGATGCTGCGGACGTACCGGTGATCGAAGACGCCGCCCATTCGCTTGGCACCACATGGCATGGCCGAAATATCGGTACCATCGGCCGCATTGGCTGCTTCAGCTTTCAGTCCTACAAGCTGGTCAATGCCGGCGAAGGTGGGATCATGGTCACCGATGACCCTGAAATCGCAGCGCGGGCCATCATCATGTCGGGTGCGTACGAGCAGAACTGGAAAAAACACCCCGGCCTGCAGAACAGCTTTGGCCACTGGCAGAACAAACTGCCGTTGTATAATCTGCGCATGCAGAACCTGTCCGCCGCCGTCATCCGCCCGCAACTGCCACTGGTGGCGGACCGTGTGGCGCGTGGCCTAGCCAACCATGATTATGTCGCAGCCCGCTTGAACAGCACCACCACCCTGCACGTCCCCCCGGCCCTTGGCCCCGAAAGCCGCGCACCCGACAGCATTCAGTTCAACCTGACCGGGGATTGGACCGATGCGCAGGCGCTTGGCTTTCAGGCCGCCGCCAAGGCGCGCGGTGTATCCGTGCAGATCTTTGGCCTGTCCGAAGGTAACGCCCGCGCGTTCTGGAACTGGCAGTTTCTGGGTGAACCACCGCACCTGCCAAAAACCCGCGCCATGCTGATGCGCGCCTGCGATGTGCGCCTGCCTGCACGGCTGACACGGGCCGAGCTGGATTACATTGCCGACGCCCTGATGGACGCCGCGCGCGATGCCAACAACGGGTGATGGGCAGATTGCCCACCCCACACCACCCGTCACGTAGGATGGGCAATCTGCCCATCCTCGGCGCAATTCACCTCTGATCCCGCCAACGGTTGACCACCGGATAGCGCCGGTCCTGCCAGAATGCCCGTTTTGTCAGACGCGTGCCGGGGGCCGCCTGAAAGCGTTTGTATTCGCTAAGGTAAATCAGCTGTTCAATCTTTTTCACCACTGCATGATCAAACCCATCCGCCACAAGTTCGGCCACTGACATCTCATTATCCACCAGCCCCTCAAGTATCCGGTCCAGTGTGGCATAAGGCGGCAGGCTGTCTTCGTCTTTCTGATCCGGGCGCAGTTCGGCTGATGGCGGCTTGTCGATCACACGCGGCGGGATAACCTGCCCCGCAGGCCCCTTCATCCATGGCAAATGGTTTTCATTTCGCCAGCGGCAGGTCGCAAAGACCCGCGTCTTGTACAGGTCCTTGATCGGGTTATAGCCGCCGTTCATATCGCCATAAATCGTGCAATACCCCACCGCCACTTCAGATTTATTGCCCGTGGTCAGCAGCATCTCGCCAAACTTGTTCGACAGTGCCATCAGCAACAGCCCGCGGAGGCGGCTTTGGATATTCTCTTCCGTGATCCCCGGTTGCGTGCCTGCAAACAGCGGCCCCAAGGCATCGGCAACCGCCACCTGCCCGCCCGTAATCGGCACCGTGTCCAACCGGCAGCCCAAGGCATGCGCCACCGCCGCCGCATCCTGCAGCGAATAGGCCGATGTATAGGCCGATGGCAGCATCACGCAGCGCACGTTTTCAGCGCCAATGGCATCGGCAGCAATCGTTGCCACTATCGCGCTATCAATCCCGCCCGACAGGCCCAGCAGCACCTTTTTGAACCCCGTCTTGCCCAGATAATCACGCAAAGACAGCACCATGGCATGATAATCCGCCTCAACGGATTTCGGCATGCTGGCCATCATGCCGGGCAAGGCACGCCAGCCATCCGGCCCTTTTTCAAAGTCCAGTTGCGTGATGCAATCCACAAACTGCGGCATCTGCACCGCCAGTTGCCCACCGGGGTTCAACACGAAACTCGCGCCGTCAAACACCTGATCGTCCTGCCCGCCCGTCATGTTCAGATACACCAGCGGCAAGCCCGTTTCCACCACCCGCGCCACCATCAGGTTCATCCGCAGGTTCGGCTTGCCCCGGTGATAGGGTGATCCGTTGGGCACCAGCAAAATCTCGGCCCCGGTTTCCGCCAGGGTTTCCGCCACATCCGCATGCCAGCTGTCTTCGCAGATCGGTGAGCCAATGCGCAACGGGCCAATCCGGTAGGGGCCATGCACATCGGCAGATGCAAACACTCGCTTTTCGTCAAACACCCCATCATTCGGCAATTCATGTTTCAGCACAACGGTTTGCACCGCGCCACCCTGCAGGATGTAATAGCCGTTATACAGCTTGCCATCGCGCAGATGCGGCCCGCCAATGCCAAGCGCAGGCCCATCCGCCGCCCGCAACGCCAGATCATCAATGGCGCGCATTGCATGCGCCACAAAGGCCGGTTTCAGGATCAGGTCCTGCGTCTGATAGCCGGTGATGAACATCTCGGTCAGCGCCACCATATCGGCCCCGGCATCGCGGCCCACCTGCCACGCCGCGATGGCCGCTTCAGCATTGGTCGCAATCGCCCCGACAGTGGGGTTCAACTGGCACAGGGTCAGGCGGAAACGGTCAGGCATGCAAAGCTCCACTGGCAACGCTTTGGTTCTAGCAGAAGTGCCGCCAAGGGAAAGGCCACGACCTTGTCAGACTGTAAGGCGGCGTCTAGGGTGCGCAGGGTCTGGGCATCTGCCGGCCATCTTGGGGAAATCATGCGCGCGACCGTCGTTCTGGCCTTGCTGTTGCTGCTGCCGATCACTGTTTTGGCGCAGGATGGTGTGCTGACCAAACAGTATGATGACGGGTCGGTTTATGAAGGCACCTTCCTGAATGGTCTGCAGCACGGCACGGGCACCTACACGCTGCCCAACGGTTATACCTATGCAGGCGAATGGGTGGCGGGGCGGATACAAGGCCAGGGTACGGCGCGTTATCCGGATGGCGCGGTTTATGAAGGCGCGTTTCTGGCGGGCAAACCCGAAGGGCGCGGCAAGATCACCTATGCCGATGGCGGCACCTATGAAGGTGACTGGACAGCAGGTGCGATGACCGGCGCGGGTGAGGCGCATTATGCCAATGGTGTGGTCTATGTCGGCGGGTTTCTGAACGGCGTGCAGCACGGTCAAGGCCGGATGCAGAATGCCGATGGCTATGTGTATGAAGGCGGCCTTGTTGACGGGGTCAAGGACGGCGAAGGCCGCATCACCTATCCCGATGGGGCGGTGTATCAGGGCATGGTCAAGGCAGGCGAACGGCAGGGCGTGGGCAGGCTGACGCTGCCAGACGGGCTGACCTATGTGGGCGATTGGGCGGCAGGCCAGATGACGGGCAAGGGCAAGCTGACCCAGCCCACGGGCGATGTGTATGAAGGCGATATGGTGAATGGCCTGCGGCAGGGCACGGGGCGCATCAGCTATGCCAATGGCGACGATTACGAAGGCCAGATGCAAGCAGACAAGCGCCATGGAACGGGTACGTTTCGCGCGGCTAATGGGTTGATTTATCAGGGACAATGGGCGATGGGCGCGGCCGAGGGTCAGGGCCGGCTGACCTATCCGGATGGCGCGGTCTATCAGGGCGCGTTCAAGGCCGACAAACCCGATGGCGCGGGCCGCATCACCTATGCCGATGGGGCGGGGTTTGAAGGGGTGTGGGTTGCGGGCATCATCAGCGGCAAGGGGGTGGCCACCTATGCCGACGGGTCACGCTATGAAGGCACCTTTGTGGATGGCCAGCCGCAGGGCATTGGCAAGCTGACACTGCCGGATGGCTATGTTTATCAGGGCCGTATGCAGGGCGGCAAACGGCAGGGTGAGGGGCGCGCAGTCTATCCGGATGGTACTGTTTATGTGGGCGAATTCGCGGATGGCCTGCGCCACGGCATCGGCCAACTGACGCAGGCGGACGGGTTCCGCTACACCGGCATCTGGGCGGCGGGCGAGATCATGGGCACCGGTACGGCGGTTTATCCCAACGGCGATACCTATGAGGGCGGTTTTTTGCGCGGGCGCAGGCAGGGTCAGGGCAAACTGACCTATGCGACGGGGCAGGTGGTATCAGGCGAGTGGTTTCAGGGCATTCTGCGCACGCCTGATCCAGCCCCCCCGGCCAGCCCCTAAGAGCGGGTGCCAAGTGCTTGCGCGCGCTTAGTAAATTCGCGTGATTACCGAAAAGTTAACCGTATGGCTTTGGTATGGCTTTGGCCCAGCTTTGACCCATATCCGCCGCCCGCTTTGGGTTGGTTAACCATGTTCGGCGAATCGGGCTGGATGTCGCGCTGATGGGCAACAAGTCCGGTGATTTCACGGGATACTGCGGACGCCGGATGATAGGCCGGTGCCTGCGCCGCGAAGCGCATCAATGTGATAGATGCATCGAACCGATAGTCCAATCACAAGCAATCTTGATTACTGAAAATGCTATCACAACTCCAAATTCTTTGCCAACAGGACCAGCATGATCGCCTATCCACCGCATCTAGCCGACATAGCACTTGGCAAATTGCAGCCACTGCATACCGAAGCGCACACAAATCTGGTTTCGTTGGAGGCTGGACAGCGCGATGGGTCATCTGGATTGAATGGTCTATGCAGATGGTATGGCGCAGTGGCTGTCTACAACGCAGGCAGTGCGAATGGTTCTGATGGAATCGACTGGCCATCTTGGCGAACAGCGCATGAATATTCTGCGTTATATACACGCTCCTGCGCGAGAGAACCTCATCCTGACAACGCGCCAATGCTGACAAGGATACTCACACAAGCCATGTCCTTGGTGATGGTAGGACACATCAAGGCCGCACAGCGCACGTTAAAGGGCGTTTCTGCACCGCTCTTGAAACTTATCGCGCGGATGAACCTTGCTGAAGACCGGCCAAAGATTGGCACAGGGGACTTGGGTTCATTGGGTTTGCTATTTGATCGTGTCATAGGTGAAGCACCGCGCCACAAAGCCTTTGTTTACGATAAAACACTTCTTACCCAGCAAGGGGTAGCCCAGATCGGAGAGGCACGAAAAAGCTATGCTGAGGCGAACAGCGAAGGGCCCGCGATATTGAGTGGTCATTACTTCGATATCATTCCACTTGAGCAGATTTTCGTGAACTTTTGCGCACCAGCGACGCAACAAGATGCCACCCTCAACGCCTTCGCAACTGCGATGCAGGGAACCGCATATCCAGAAGACCCGCTGCTGGTGTCTTACGATGACCGTCTGATGGACATGGGCCTGTAACGCCCCGGTTAAACCCCCTCGCCCGCCTCCATCCGTGCCAGAAACGTATCCGCATCCGCCAGCACGCGGCCCTTGTGGCCTGCCTCCATCTTGTCCCATGTGCGGTACATTGGCCCCATGCGCGGGTTCATCGCAAACCGTTCGCGGTGGCGGATCAGGAAATGCCAATACAGCAGATTGAACGGGCAGGCATCCGGCCCGGTCTTGTCTTTCACCTTGTACGCACAACCGCCGCAGTAATCGCCCATCCGGTCAATATAGGCGCCCGACGACACATAGGGCTTTGACCCCACCACCCCGCCATCGGCAAACTGGCTCATGCCCACCACATTCGGCGCCTCAACCCATTCGAAGGCGTCGATATACACCGCCAGATACCATGCGTGCACGTGCGCCGGATCAACACCTGCCAGCAGCGCAAAGTTGCCTGTCACCATCAGGCGCTGGATGTGGTGCGCATAGGCCAGATCGCGCGTCTGCCCCACCGCCGCCGCCATGCAGGCCATTTTCGTATCCGCCCCCCAGTAAACCCCCGGCAAATCGCGGGTATGGCCAAGCGCGTTGCGCGCCGTATAATCCGGCCCTTCGTGCCAGTAGATACCCCGCACATATTCGCGCCAGCCGATGATCTGGCGGATAAAGCCTTCGGCGGCGTTGATGGGCACATGGCCTGCCTTCCATGCGGCCTCTGCCGCGCGGCAGACCTCCAGCGGGTCAAGAAGGCCGATGTTGATGTAGGGCGACAGGAGCGAGTGATAGAGCGTGGCATCCCCCGCGAGCATCGCATCCTGATAGTCACCAAACTGCGGCAGGGCGTTGGCGATGAAGTGATCCATCGCCTGCAAGGCCCCCGCCCGGTCTGTGGCCCAGTTGAACGGCGTGAGGCTGCCAAAGTGGCTTTGGTATTGACGGGCCACAAGGGCCAGCACCTCTGCCGTTTCCGCATCGGGTTCAAACTGCGGGGGTTTGGGGCGGAACAGATCGGGCCGCCCCGGTTTGCGGTTGTCGTGATCATAGTTCCACTGGCCCCCGGCGGGCTGATCGCCCTGCATCATCAGGCCCGTCTTGCGGCGCATGTCACGGTAGAACCATTCCATCCGCAATTGCTTGCGCCCCTCGGCCCAGCCCGCAAAATCACCCTTGGACGCGATGAACCGCACATCCGGCCAGATTTTCACCGGCAGTGGCAACGCGTCCAATGCCTGCGCCAGCCGCCATTCGCCCGGCTCCATCGCCCAAACCTCGCGCGCGCCCACCTCACTTGCCCGCCGGATCAGCTCACCCGTGATGCTGTGCGCGTTGTCCGCATCATCCAACCGCGTGTAGGCCACGGTAAACCCCCGCGCGGCCAAGGCCGCTGCATGTTTGCGCATCGCCGTCAGGATCAGCGCAATTTTCTGCGGGTGGTGCAGCACATAGGTGCCCTCGGCCCGCACCTCGGCCATGACGATGGTATCTTGCGCGGGGTTGGCTTCCGTCAGCATCGGCAACCCAAGCGTCAGCTGATCCCCAAGGATCAGGATCAGGCGGCCTACCACGGCACGACCTCACCCCGGTAATCAAAGAACCCACCCGATTGCGCCGGGATCAGCCCATCCAGCACATCCAGCAGCGCCGCAGCCGCCTGCGCGGGGGTGAGTTTTTCATAGGCGGGCTGGTAGGCGGCGGTAAAGGGCGTGTCCACGGTGCCCGGATGCAGCAGGGCCAGCGTGGCCTGCGGATGACTGCGCGCCACCTCGATTGCCGCGGTGTGGATCAGCTGGTTCAGCGCGGATTTGGCCGCTCGGTAGCCGTACCACCCGCCAAGGCTGTTATCGCCAATAGACCCCACACGCGCCGACAGCACGCCAAAGCGGCAGGGCGCATCGCGCGGCATCAGGCGCAGCGCGTGTTTCAGCACCAGCATCGGCCCCATGGCGTTTAGCGCAAATTGCGCCGTCAGTGCAGCCGGATCAACCGATCGCACGCTTTTTTCGGGCCGCGCGCCGTTGATGACCAAGGCCCCTGTTGCCACAAGAACCGTATCAAACGGCCCCTCCAACGCGGCAAAGGCCTGCTGAACAGACGCTTCATCGGTTACGTCCAACCCATCACCCCGGCGCGACAGGCCCGTTACCGCGGCCCCGCGCCCCTGTGCGGCCTGCACCAAAGCAGCGCCAATCCCGCCGGATGCGCCAATCACCAAAGCCCGTTGCATGCTGTCTGCCCCCTGTTGTCGGGTGGCAAGGTAATCTGCCCCGCCGCCGGATCAATGCCCCACGCGTACCTTCAGGCGACGCGTACCTTCAGGCGACGCATGTCTTCAGGCGACGCATGCCTTCAGACGACGCTGGCCTTCAGGCGACGTCGGCCATGGCAGGCGGAAAGATTTCATCCAATACGGCGCGCCCGTAGGCCACATTGCCATGCACACCATCCGCCGCGCGCAGATCATCCGCCAGCGGGCGGCCCAAGGGCCCTGCCTGTTCGCGCGGATCCCAGACCATGACACCGCGTTCGCGCAACGACCGGGTGATGAAACGCGCCGCCTTGTTCATCAGCGCATCATCCGACAGGATCGGCGGCGCCACCACCACCAGCACGCATTCCTTGGCAATCGCCGCCAGCATATCCCACAGCGGGCGGCGTTGGGCGGCAATCATCGCCTCCATCATGCCATCGCTGATAAAACTTGCCTCCGGGTTGGCGTCAAATGCCGCCATGTCCACCGTATGCCCACGGCGCAACATGCCGGGGCACAACCGGCCCAGATGATAGCCGATGGATGCCAGCACCACCCGGTCTTCGCGAAACATGACCCCGCCCATTTCGGCCCGCGCCCGTGCAATGCGCCGCTTGATATAGCCCGATCCCGGCCGGTTCAGCCCGTTTGCCGCATCGAAGGCAAAGCCACCGGCATGCCAGTGATTGCCGTTGATATACAAAAGCGCCGTCGAGAACCCCTCTTCGCGCATTGCAAGTTCCAGTGCAGCGGTATGGCTGTCACCCATGATCAACAGGTCAGGACAGCTGTCAACGTCCATTGAAGGCCTCCAGCATTGCTTCTTCACAGGCCAGATGTTCGTCGCGCATCACACGGCGCATTTCGCGGGCTTCGTCCAGTCTGCGGTCGGGTTCCTGCACAGCACGCGCCGGGGCCGAGATATTCAGCCCGGCAAAGAAATGCTGCATCACCATCGCCACACCTTCGGGGCGCACACCGCGCAGGTTTTCTTCGAAAAAGCGGCTGGCCGTAGGTGCGCCGGTGATGATTTCGTATGATGGAAAGTAATCCACCCGCGCATCATCGTCGACCATTTCGCCCGCCACACCGCGCAATACGGATTTTGACCGCGTGGTTGCCAGCAGCACATGCTGGCCCGATGCCGTGGCCGTCAGCGGCACGGGTGATACCGTCAGCAGCATGCGCGCGTCCGGGTTCAGGGTGCGGATATGCTGCATGCAGGCATCCAGATCCTCGCGGATCTGTGCGGCGCGATAATTGACGAAACGGTGCTGATCGGGGTCAAACCGGCCGCCCATCGTGCCGGGGCACACAGCAAAGGGCAGGCCGGTATTGGCATCCTCCCAGCCTTCGGTCAGGCCAAGCGTAAAGATCACCACGTCAGACCCGGTGACCGCACGCGCCAACCCGCGCAACATGGACTTGCGCGAGGCCAATGCCTCAGCCCGCGATGCAAAACCTGCGGGTTCAATCACCGGGCGCAGGCTGTCGCGGTAGCGGTCGCCATCCTGCCAGATGGCAGGGGCGTCGGGGTCACCCTGCCCTGCGGCCAGTGCCAGCAACAGCCGGAATTGGGCGGCCGAATAGATGTTTGCTGTGCGCGCTGAAAACACGCCGTACCCGAATTCGGCGGCCAGTTCGGGCGACGCGCTCCATGGTGCAGGTTCGCCATCAACCCAGGCCACCTTGCGCGCCTTCATGGCGCGCGAAATATGTTGGGCAAAGCACGACCCGAATGTCGCAAAGCGCGCATCGCCCGGCAGTTGCCACCGGCTGGCCCACAGGCCGGTCAGCCCATCAAGCCCCGGTTCAGCAACGCCGGTCCGCCAGAAGGCGGTGGGCGGCAGTGATTGGTATGGATTCGGAAACTGTGTCATGATGTATGCAGACATTATCCCAAAATCAGGCAGCAATTGGGCAGGAATTCTACGGAAATCAGGCGCTACGTTTTCACCTTTCAATGTCGCATATTTACCGCTACTTTCACATGATGTGCAACATTGCCCCCCAGCTGCTTCTTCTTACCCTGCTCTGAGCGTGCCCATCGGGCGCAGCCGCTCAGACGGTAACAGCGCCCGGACCAGCCCCCCCCCGAACCGGTTGAGAGAAGCGCACAGATGCAGCCTACATCCCCAAATGAAAAATCCACCCAACCCCGCGTATTGATATTTGACACCACCCTGCGCGATGGCGAACAATCGCCGGGTGCGACCATGACCCATACCGAAAAGATGGAAATCGCCGCCCTGCTGGATGACATGGGCGTTGATATCATCGAAGCGGGCTTTCCCATTGCCTCGGACGGTGATTTTGAGGCGGTCACGGGCATCGCCAAGTTGGCAAAAACTGCACAGGTCTGCGGGCTGGCGCGCGCGAATTTCAAGGATATCGACCGCTGCTGGGATGCCGTGCGCCATGCGGCACGGCCCCGCATCCATACCTTTATCGGCACATCACCGCTGCACCGGGCCATTCCCAATCTGGACATGGACCAGATGGCGGAACGCATCCACGACACCGTCACCCACGCGAGAAACCTGTGTGACAATGTGCAATGGTCACCAATGGATGCCACGCGCACCGAACATGATTATCTGTGCCGCGTGGTGGAAATTGCCATCAAGGCGGGGGCGACCACGATCAACATCCCCGATACGGTGGGCTATACCGCCCCGCGCGAAAGTGCGGCGTTGATCCGTATGCTGCTGGAGCGGGTGCCGGGGGCGGATGAAATTATCTTTGCGACGCATTGCCATAATGACCTTGGCATGGCCACGGCGAATGCGCTGGCGGCGGTTGAGGCGGGTGCGCGGCAGATTGAATGCACGATCAACGGGTTGGGCGAACGGGCGGGCAATACGGCGCTGGAAGAGGTGGTGATGGCGATGAAGGTGCGCAATGACATCATGCCCTACCAGACCCGGATTGATACGACCAAGATCATGAACCTGTCGCGCAAGGTGGCGACGGTGTCGGGCTTTGCCGTGCAGTTCAACAAGGCGATTGTGGGCAAGAACGCGTTTGCGCATGAAAGCGGCATCCATCAGGATGGCATGCTGAAAAACGCCGAAACGTTTGAGATTATGCGCCCGGCGGATATTGGGTTGGCGGGCACATCCTTGCCCTTGGGCAAACATTCAGGCCGCGCGGCCTTGCGGGCGAAACTGCGCGATCTGGGGTATGAACTGGCGGATAATCAGCTGGCGGATGTGTTCGTGCGGTTCAAGGCGCTTGCGGACCGCAAGAAAGAGGTTTTCGACGATGACCTGATCGCGCTGTTGCAGGATCAGGGCACGCATGAGGCGCATGACACCTTGCAGGTCAAACGCCTGCGGGTGGTATGTGGCACGGAAGGCCCGCAAGAGGCAGAGCTGACGCTGTCGATTGACGGGGTGGATCACAGCATTGATGCCACGGGCGACGGGCCGGTGGATGCAGCGTTCAACGCGGTGAAAATGCTGGTGCCACATAGCGCGCGGTTGCAGCTGTATCAGGTGAGTGCGGTGACCGAAGGTACGGATGCGCAGGCCACTGTTTCGGTGCGCATCGAAGAGGACGGGCGCATTGCCACGGGGCAATCGGCGGATACCGATACGGTTGTGGCAAGCGTGAAGGCCTATGTGAATGCGCTGAACCGGCTGATCCAGCGTAGGGCGAAATCAGCGCCGGATGCTGACCGCAAATCGGTGACATACCACGGGGAGTGAAGGCGCTTCGCGGAGGATATTTGTGCAAAGATGAAAGGGTGGGTGGCTGTGTTGGCTGCCCGCTTGTCATGTGACATGTGTTGATTGATAATTGCTCCAAAATAACCGATCCGCAAGGCCGGGGACAGGGGGCAGGCATGATCGGGTATCTTCGGCGCAAACTGCGGGCGGAACTGGAACTGCCACGGGATCAGCGGCGGTTTGGTACCGGGTGGATTGTGGGCACGGGGGGCCTTGCAGCAGCGGTGGCGGGGCTGGCCTTTGTGGTGTCGGCCAAGTTTCCGGGGGTGTTCCTGACGCCGGAATTGCAGATGGTCACACAATCAGGCTGGTTCCGCTTTATCATCATGGGCCTGCTGGTGTTTGCCTTTGCCTGTGCGACGCTGTCCATGGTGCTGCGGCCGAACAAGACGCTGGGCCTGTTGACTGTGGCGATTGTTCTGGTGGCCAGTGTGCTGGGCGTTCTGCGCACCGATCCGGTGGGCACGCCGGGGGTGGGCGTGTTCTTTGGCCTTGATTTCGTTATCCTGAATCTGGTGTTTCTGGGGTTCATCTTCATTCCACTGGAACGGTTGGTGCCGCACCGGCCGGACCAAACACTGTTCCGCACGGAATGGCGCGAGGATCTGTTCTATTACCTGATCAGTTCGATGATGGTGCAGGTGCTGTCATACCTGACGCTGGCCCCGTCGGGGGCGATTCTGGCGCAGGCAGACCTTGCGGCGACGCGGAATTTTCTGGGCGGCTTGCCGATTGTGGTGCAGATCATCCTGATCATGTTGCTGACGGATTTCGTGCAATACTGGCTGCACCGGGCGTTTCACCGCATTCCAGCCCTATGGCGGTTTCATGCGGTGCATCATTCGGCACAGACGATGGACTGGATCGCCGGCGCGCGAATGCATTTTCTGGAGGTGGTGATCCTGCGCGCGGTGACGGCGACGCCGATGTTCGTGCTGGGGTTCACCGAGGTGGCGCTGCAGGCCTATATCCTGATCGTCTATGTGTATTCATCCGTCCTGCATGCGAATATCCGGGTAGAGCCGAAATGGATCACGCCGTTTCTGGCGACGCCACGGTTTCATCACTGGCACCACGGGATCGAGCGCGAGGCGATTGACGTGAATTTCGCCATCCACTTTCCGATCTATGACCGGCTGTTTGGCACGCATCACATGCCGCAGGACCAGTGGCCATCGGGCTATGGCATCGGCGGGCATCCGGTGCCGAAGGGGTATTGGCAGCAGTTTCTGTATCCGTTCCGGCGGGGTTAGGCGCCCTTCATTTCCATCAGCGTGTTCCCGCCATCAACCACCAGCATCGACCCGTTGACATAGGACGCCTCGACAGACGCCAGAAACAGGGCGCAGGCCGCCACCTCATCGGCTGTGCCGGGGCGTTTGCTGGGGCTGGCGCGGCCTGCGCGGATTTCGCGTGGCGGTGAGGATTCTGTTGCGATCCAGCCGGGCAACACGGCGTTGCAGGTGATGCCGTGCATGGCGTATTCCAGTGCGGTTGCCCGTGTCAGCCCGGTCATCGCCGCCTTTGCCGTGGCGTACCCGGCGGACCCGTCTATCGTGACCATCGGCCCCGTCACCGACGCCATGTTGACGATGCGGCCGTAACCTGCGGCCTGCATTGCAGGCAGGGCCGCGCGAATGCAATGAAAGGCCGTGGTGACGTTCAGGGCCAGATGGTGCTGCCAGATGGCATCGGTTATGCCGCCTACCTGCGTGCGTTTGGCGCGTTTGCCGCTTTGCACCATGCCCGCATTGTTCACCAGAATCTCGACCGGGCCAAGGGCAGCGGTCACGGCGGCGAACAGGCGCGTGACCTGATCAGGATCAGTAAGATCAGCCTTGGCAGCAAAGGCACCCAGTTCGGCTGCGCGGTCAAAAATCCGGTCCGTGGTGGCCGTAATCGCGACCCTGGCACCCCCCGCCACAAGGGCGCGGGCGATGGCAAAGCCGATGCCGCCCGCACTTCCGCAACCGGTGATCAGGGCCACCTTTCCCGCAACGCCTGCCGCACCCTGTGCCATGTCGCGCCCTTTCCTGCATCATCTGAACGTCAGCCTAGGCGCAACGGGGGCTGGCACCAGTGAAAACTGCGCCTGATCCCATTGCATACTCTTTTGTGACGGTATGCGCCCATCTGACACAAATCGAACGATTAGCGGCATCACACCCGTGCAATTCATGCGTCAATGGCAGTTATCGAACATGCTAAGCAAAAATCACCGACCCCGCGCCCGCACCATGCCTGCGGGGAACCGCCTTTGGCCGCGCAGGCCCCTTTCCCTTGGCTATCGGGGTTTCTATAAGGCGTGGCCTGCCTCACCCTTCGAGTCGCGGGCACATATTGTATTGCCATCAAGGACAGCCCGCACATGTCTATTCTTTCAAGCCTGTTTTCCTCGGACATGGCGATTGACCTTGGGACAGCGAATACGCTGGTTTACGTGCGCGGCAAGGGCATTGTGCTGAACGAACCATCGGTCGTGGCCTACCACATCAAGGACGGCAAAAAGCAGGTTCTGGCGGTGGGTGAAGATGCCAAGCTGATGCTGGGACGCACACCCGGAACGATTCAGGCAATCCGGCCGATGCGTGACGGGGTGATTGCCGATTTTGACAGTGCCGAAGAAATGATCAAGCATTTCATCCGCAAGGTGCACAAGCGCACGACGTTTTCCAAGCCAAAGATCATTGTCTGCGTGCCCTATGGCGCGACGCCGGTTGAAAAGCGCGCGATCCGGCAATCGGTGCTTTCGGCGGGCGCGCGGCGGGCGGGGCTGATTGCCGAACCGATTGCGGCGGCGATTGGCGCGGGCATGCCGATCACGGACCCTACGGGCAATATGGTGGTGGATATCGGCGGTGGCACGACCGAAGTGGCGGTGCTGTCCTTGGGTGATATCGTCTATGCACGCTCGGTCCGGGTGGGCGGTGACCGGATGGATGAGGCGATCATCAACTATCTGCGGCGGCACCAGAACCTGCTGATTGGTGAGTCCACCGCTGAACGGATCAAGACATCCATCGGCACGGCGCGGATGCCCGATGACGGGCGCGGATCAAGCATGACCATTCGCGGGCGTGACCTTTTGAACGGCGTGCCCAAGGAAACTGAGATCAATCAGGCGCAGGTGGCCGAAGCGCTGGCCGAACCGGTGCAGCAGATTTGCGACGCGGTGATGCAGGCGCTGGAGGCAACACCGCCGGACCTTGCGGCCGATATCGTGGACCGGGGTGTGATGCTGACAGGCGGGGGCGCGCTGCTGGGCGATCTGGACCTGTCTTTGCGCGAACAGACGGGGCTTTCGATCAGCGTTGCGAATGAAAGCCTGAACTGCGTGGCGCTTGGCACAGGCAAGGCGCTGGAATACGAAAAGCAACTGCGGCACGTGATTGATTACGACAGCTAGGCGGCGGCTGACGGGAGCCTGACATGGCCAAAGCACGCACCGACCCC
Organism: Rhodobacterales bacterium; assembly: GCA_043751715.1. Lineage (GTDB taxonomy): Bacteria > Pseudomonadota > Alphaproteobacteria > Rhodobacterales > Rhodobacteraceae > JAAFHS01. The sequence continues at coordinate 15,074 of JAYUZO010000085.1, forward strand.
GAAGAATTCCAGCGCCCGCTGCGCAGGGTGCTGGTGGGCCTGTTGGTGCTGCTGTTGCTGGGCATCTTCCTGTTGTGGCGCATTGACAGCCCACGGGTAGAGCGGTTCCGCAGCGCATTGGTTGACCGGGTGGTGCCGTCATTT
>JAYUZO010000086.1:0-2541 GCA_043751715.1 Rhodobacterales bacterium
GTTGAAGATGTGCATCGTGCCGTCATCCAGCTTCCATGCCACCACACCGGTGCAGCGGCCATCGGTGATGATCAGATCAAGTGCGAAGTATTCGATATAGAATTCAGCCTTTTGCTTCAGGCTTTGGCCATACAGCGTGTGCAGAATTGCGTGCCCCGTCCGGTCAGCCGCCGCACAGGTGCGCTGCACGGGGGGGCCTTCACCGTATTCTGTCGTGTGCCCGCCAAAGGGCCGCTGGTAAATCTTGCCCTCTTCCGTGCGCGAAAACGGCACGCCATAATGCTCCAGCTCATACACCGCCTTGGGTGCTTCGCGCGCCAGATACTCCATCGCGTCGGTGTCACCCAGCCAGTCACTGCCCTTGACCGTATCATACATGTGCCACTGCCAGCTATCCGGCCCCATGTTGCCAAGCGATGCCGCAATGCCACCCTGCGCTGCCACCGTATGGCTGCGCGTCGGGAACACTTTGGTCACACAGGCCGTGCGCAGCCCTTGTTCGGCCATGCCAAGTGTCGCGCGCAGACCGGCCCCGCCAGCCCCTACCACAACCACGTCATAGTCATGCGTTTCGTATGCGTAAGCAGCCATCATGCGTCCTTCAAAGTGCGATGCGCGCCAGGGCAAACAGCCCCGTCGCCGCGATGACCATCGACAGGCATTGCACCCCGATGATCAGCGCCTTGCGCGTGCAGCCACGCGCGTAATCCTCAATCATCGTGGTTGCTCCCATGGCGAAATGGCGCATGCCCACCACCAGCATCAGCGCTGTCAGAATGGCCACGAACGGATGGCCAAAGGTCTGCACCACTGCCGCCCGGTCCTGCCCCAACGCCCGCCCAAAGATGATCACCCAGATCGGCACCATCACCAGCAATGCCACCGAAGACACCGTCATCGCCCAATGGTGATGCACGCCCGCATGGGCCGAACCCTTGCCGATTGCCTGCTTTCTGTCTGTCAGATACCGCATGCCAGCCCCCTAAACGATCACAACGGTCAGCGCCGTCAACACAACTGACCCGATGATACAGCCCCAGCCCAACCGTTCGGCAGTTGCCAGATCAAGACCGCGCCCTGTGTCAAAGATCAGGTGCCGCACCCCTGCCAACAGGTGAAACCAGATCGCCCAGGCCGACCCAACAAACATCAGATCACCAAACCACGATGTCGCTACCGCATTGGCAATGACGAAATAGCTGTCTGATGTGGCCGCCGCCAACAGCCACCAGACCGCCAGCATCACCCCCACAATCAGCGCGTTCCCGGTAATGCGCGTCAGGATCGACGTTACGGCCAGCATCGGCAATCGGTATATTTGCAGGTGCGGCGACAGCGGGCGTGCAGCGCGCTTGGTTTCGGCCATCGGATCGTCCCTTTCCCATTGGTGAGGGCGAAAATGGCCCCTGCCTTACGGTTCTGTTCCGCTACGTAGCGGTTTTTGCGCCCATGTCACGCACCCAGATGCCGCATAAGCATGATGTTTTCGCTAACGCAGCAAGAATTTCGCATATGTGATCACTGAAATTTTCGATGTGATCACGCAATACACCGCACGGCCTGCGCCATCATTGCAGCAAGGCCAGCATCTTGTTCAGATCACTGTCGAACGAAAACTGCAGGATGCGCCGGCTGCCATCAATCAGTGCGCTTTGCATGTACAGCACCACCAGCCCCGCACCTTCGGGCGCAGAAAACACCGTCAGTTCCTGCACCAGCCCGCCCACATCCTCGCGCTGCAGCACCGTGGAACAGCTGGCAAACCCATCCGGCACCGCGTCGGCCAAGGGGGCGATCAGCGCATCGGCATCAAGCTGCGGCATCGCAGCCCCCGCCAACCCGACAAAACGCGCGTAATCCCCGGCCAGAAACGCCGCCTCGGCGCCTTCAAGTTCCGGGAAAATTGTCTGGCCGGTGAAGGCGCAGCTGGGTTCCTGCGCGCAGGCAGAGGTCATTGCCAACAATGACAGAACGGCGGCAAGGCGGAATGGCGGCATCAAATGCTCCTCTTGAAATGGGCAGGGGCAGCATCGCCCGCTGCCCCCAAAACGCAAGCGGAAACTACTGCTCGGACAGCTTCACATTCGGCGTATATTCACCCGGCACGTCCTTCACCACTGCCTGCCCGCACCGCATCACCCCGTTGGCTGCGTCAAACGCATAGGTCGGGTCGCCGTGCAACGCCCAGCCTGTATTCAGGGTGGCAGTCACCTTGTGGCAAAAGGCCGACGTGTCATCCGAGGACAGAAAGCGGTAAAGTTTCATGATATTTCCTATCCCCAGGGCCGCACGCCAAGCCAGTTGTGAATGGCCATGACCACGGCCACAACCACCAGTGTCACGATGATACAGACAAACTCCTTGCGGCGCGGCGCACGCGGCGGCGGCGTCCAGGGCCCGTCCTGTGCGTTGATGATCAGCATTTCCACCGCTGCCCAGATCAGCAGCCCGCCAAACAGCACAAGGGATGGCATATCGCCATTCACCAGCAGATGCGCGGCCGCCCAGATTGAAAAACCCACCAACTGCGGATGGCGCAGT
>JAYUZO010000087.1:0-4222 GCA_043751715.1 Rhodobacterales bacterium
ATGTCCCTTGTACGCCCGGATGGCAGCCCGAACCCCGGCTGGTATTCACCATTCACGGCTCGAACAAAAATCAGACGGTGTTCAAAGACCCGATTGCCGGGCATGCCATGTGGTAGGATTTTCGTGCAAGTGAACTGTTCATGTCAGATGCCCTGTGGGATGCATTAAAGGCTGCTGGCCTCTCGGGTTACTATGATCATCCACGCGTGGAAGAGGGTTAGCCATTGCGGGCAGGGGGTAAGGGCCTTTGGTGCTTGATATTTAGGCGACATTGAAAGGGTGGGGTCAGGGCTGGCGGGTCACATCGTGGGCGTAAAGCCAGTCAAAGCGTGACAGGGGCAGGCGCGGGGCGATCAGGTTGGCGGTGCGGAAGGCTGTGTGCAAGGCTAAGCGTTTGACACCTTTGGCATGGTAGATGCGGGCGTTGGCATTGGCGGCGTTGACGATACGGGTGACGCGGGGGGTGCGGGTGGCGGTGTAGGCGGCAAGGGCGGTGGGGATGTCGTGGTTGGCAAGGCACGCCGTCAGCACCCATGCATCCTCCAGCGCCATGTTGGCACCCTGGGCCAGAAAGGGCAGCGTGGGGTGGGCGGCGTCACCGATCAGCGCCATGCCTTCGGCGGCCATGCGGCGGGCGACGGGGTGGCGGAACAGGCCCCAAAGGTGGGTTTGCTGCACCTGATCCAGCCAATGGGGAACGGGGCCGCCAAAGCCGGCGAACGCTGCACGCAGATGGGCGGGGTCATCGCTGTGCGACCAGCCTTCGGCGGCCCAATCACCACGTTCTTCCACCGCCACGATATTGCGCAGGGTGCCTGCGCGGATGGGATAGCTGACAAGGTGGCGGCCGGGGGCCATGAAAACCTGCGCCTCGACCGCCCCCCCATCACCGGGGATCAGCGCGCGCCATGCGACCTGCCGGGTGAAAAACGGGGCAACGCGGCCATTCAGCGCCTGCCGCACGGCTGATTTCACCCCATCTGCGCCGATGATCAGCGGGGCCGTCAGCGCCTCACCCGTGGCAAGGGTCACGCGGCCTGTGGCCACGGCGGCAACCGTGGTGCCAAGGCGCAGGGTGACGCCAGCATCCGCCGCGCCCTGTGCCAGCAGTGCGATCAGATCGGCGCGGTGGCACAGGCGGTAATCGCGCGCGGCCATATCCATGCGCAACAGGGGCGCACCTTTGGCTGTGTGCAGAACCACCGCCGCGTTGGGCAGGCCCGCGGCATCAAGCGCATCACCTAGTCCCAGCGCGCGCAGCACGGCGGCGCCATTGGGGCTGATCTGGATGCCTGCACCCACCTCGGACATGGCCGGGGCCTGTTCCAGCACCGTCACCCCTGCCCCGCGCAACGCCAGTGCGCGCGCCGCAGCAAGGCCCGCGATCCCGGCACCGATGATGATGATGGGCTGGCCGATCAGCATGGTGATTGCTGCACGGGAACAAACCGCAGCCTGCGCGCGGGCAGGACAGCGGCCCCCTGCCCCTTATGGAAAGGGATGGGGTGGGCGCGCGCGCTGCCCTGCAACAACAACGCCGGGGACATTTCCCGGCGCATGTTGGCCCTATGGCACGTCATTCCTCGCGGTGGACCTTTTCGCGGCGTTCGTGTTTTTCCTGCGCTTCCAGTGTCATCACCGCAATCGGGCGCGCATCAAGGCGTTTCAGGCTGATCGGTTCACCCGTCATTTCGCAATAGCCGAATTCACCGTTTTCGATCCGCCGCAGTGCGGCATCAATCTTGGACACCAGTTTGCGCTGACGATCACGTGTGCGCAGTTCCAGCGCGCGGTCGGTTTCCTCGGATGCGCGGTCAGCGATATCGGGCACGTTGCGGCCCGAATCCTGCAGATTATCAATGGTTTCTGCCGACTGATCGAGCAGTTCCTGTTTCCACACCATCAGCTTGCGGCGGAAATATTCCAGCTGGCGGTCGTTCATGAACGGCTCACCATCGGCCGGGCGGTAATCTTCGGGCAGGAATACTTCGGCCTTCATTCCAAGACTCTCCGGTTCCGTGGGATGCGTGGCTGGATGAAAACCCATCATCGCATTCTCCTTTTCTTCTGGCGCAGGCATTAGCCTAAGGCGCAGTTATTGTCACTAGAGGTTGCGACAATTTAAGGGCAAGCTGCACACAAAGCGATGATGGGGCCAGAGGATTGATATGGTTGTGAAATTTGCAACAACGGCCGGATATGTGGCCACGGATGATCTGGCGGCCGCTGTGAATGCCGCAGTGATTTTGCAGCGGCCCCTGCTGGTGAAGGGTGAGCCGGGCACGGGCAAGACCGAACTTGCGCGGCAGGTGGCGGCAGCACTGGATGCGCCCCTGATTGAGTGGAATGTAAAATCCACAACCAGGGCCATGCACGGCCTGTATGATTATGACGCGGTCAGCCGCCTGCGCGACGGGCAATTGGGCGATGCGCGGGTGGCCGATGTGCGCAACTATATCCGCAAGGCGGCGGTATGGCAGGCGTTTGAGGCGGACGAACGCGTGGTGCTGCTGATTGATGAGATCGACAAGGCCGATATCGAATTCCCGAATGATCTGTTGCAGGAACTGGACCGGATGGAATTCACGGTGCAGGAAACCGGCGAGGTGGTGCGGGCGCGGCACCGGCCCATCGTGATCATCACGTCAAACAATGAAAAGGAATTGCCGGATGCGTTTTTGCGGCGCTGTTTCTTTCACTTTATCCGCTTTCCCGATGCAGACACGCTGGCAGCAATTGTGCGGGTGCATTTCCCTGACCTGAAAGAGGCGTTGCTGACCACGGCGCTGACGCAGTTCTTTGCCATTCGTGACACGCCGGGGCTGAAGAAAAAGCCCAGCACATCAGAAGTGCTGGATTGGCTGAAGCTGATCCTGGCGGAAGATCTGCAGCCAGAGGATTTGCGCAGGGATGGGCGTGATGCGCTGCCGCGTCTGTATGGGGCGCTTTTGAAGACCGAACAGGATGTGCATCTGTTTGAACGGCTGGCGTTTATGGCAAAGGCGGGGCGCTAGAATCGGCCAGGCATTTGGCGAATCGGCCCGAATTGGCCATGGTTTCGCCACAGTCTTGCCGTGATTTGGTAACTTGCCCACAGAATTATGAAACATAGTGTAACTTTGCGTGATAATTCAGGGGAATATCTGGCGCTTGGGCACCCTGCCCCACCCCACCCCTAGATTCGAAACAATTCCGCAGATTCCCCGCGATTGACACAAAGCTGTCCACATACGGACACTCCGACCCTGTCTTCTCACTGCTGGGAAGACTTAACATCGGACGCTGCCAAACATGTCCAAAGAACAACTGTCGATCCGCCCTTTGCAGGCGGAGGATGAAGCCGTGTGGAAAACGCTCTGGGGGGCGTATCTGGACTTTTACGCAGCAACCCTGCCGCGTGAGGTTTACGATGCCACGTTCGCGCGTCTGCTTTCAGGTGCGCGGGCCGAACCGCACGGGCTGATCGCCTTTGCTGGTGGGCAGGCCGTGGGGCTGACGCATTACATCCTGCACCGATCGTGCTGGAAGGTGGAAGAGGTTTGCTATCTGCAGGACCTGTTCACCACGCCGGGCGCACGCGGCCATGGCGTAGGCCGGGCGCTGATCGAGGCGGTCTATGCAGCGGCAGACGCGGCGGGGGCCCCATCGGTGTACTGGCTGACGCAGGAATTCAACTATGCCGGACGCATGCTGTATGACCGCGTCGGCACCAAATCACCCTTCATTCGTTACAACAGGGCAGCATAAACATGCGGTATCTTTCAGTTTTTGCGCTGTTCTCCCTTGCGGCCTGTGCCCCTGCGCCGAATGCGCAGGTCACCATGGCGCGGCCTTCGGCGGGGCTGTCTACGGCATCGGGGCCGGCCACAGCCCAGCTTGCCATGACGGCGGCCACCACGGTGACCCGGTCAACCGCCAGCATCGCGCGCGATTTCATGGATCTGGCGTTCCGCATGGAAAGCGGGCGGGCCATTCCTGTGCTGTCACGCTTTGAAGGACCGATTTCGGTGGCACTGACCGGGTCAATCCCGGCCTCGGCCCCGAATGATCTGAACCGTGTGCTGGCGCGGTTCCGCGGCGAAGCGGGCATTGATGTGCAGGCCACCAGTGGGCAGGCGTCCATCACGGTGGAATTCCTGCCGCGCCGCACGATGCAGGCGGTGGTGCCGTCAGCGGCCTGTTTCGTGGTGCCACGGGTTTCCAGCTGGGATGAATACCGCGC
>JAYUZO010000088.1:0-12917 GCA_043751715.1 Rhodobacterales bacterium
TAAGGCGCAAACAGCAGGCCTGCCCACATGTCGTGCCCCCAAAATGCCAGCATGGTGGCGGCAACGGCCAGCCATAAACAGCCCAGCACCACCAGCCCCACGCCCAGTTTCCGCAGGCCAAAGAACACCGGCGTCCATAGCGTGTTAAACGCAATCTGCACCGACCACAGCGCCAGCGCCAACCCGGTGCCCGGCAACCCGGCCACCCGCATCGCGGCCAGTGACATGCAGATGTAAAGCGTTGTCCAGGCCACAGGGAACAGCCAGTCGGGCGGCGTCCACCATGGCTTGTTCAGGGCGCGATACCAATCACCGGGGCCAAACATGGCGCCCGTCGCAGCAGCCGCCCCGCAGGCCATCAGATAGGTCAATAACAGCGTGTAATCCATGGTTTGGCCCCCGTTTGGGATGCAAATACCCGAAAACGGCGGCTAAGCCATCCCCCGATCACGCGCCTCCAGCTGCGCCAGCACCGACAGCAGCGAATCCGACCGGGCCGGTGCCACCTCTGACCGCGCGGCCTGCACCAGAAACGCCACCTCGGGCACCACGCGCGCATGCAGCACCGATGATTGCGGCAGGGCCAGCGTTACCGCACTGCGCGCAAAGGCCAGCCCCAGCCAACCCACCTTGCGCAGCTTGCCCGTGCTGGCGCGCTGCGTGATCGAATCAAACCCCTGCGCTGCCACCTGTGTGCCAATGCCCGCATAGATGTGCCGCGCTGCAAAGATGCCCGGACGACAGGCCATGGGCAGGGCCGCCACCCCGGCTTCCGCCCGCTGATACAGCCGGTCAGCCTCGGCCAGCAGGCGCGCTGTCACTGTGCGGATTGCCGGGCTTGGTGTGGGATTGGCCAGAAATGCCGCAGGTTCCACCCCCGCTGCATGCAGCCAGTCATGCGGCAAAAACAGCCGGCCAGCGCGCGCATCTTCGCCCACGTCGCGGCTGATGTTGGTCAGCTGCATGGCCAGCCCCAGGTCACAGGCGCGCGCCAGTGCATCACCATCACGCACGCGCATCAGCACGCACATCATGGCCCCCACCGCCGCCGCCACCCGCGCGGAATAGGACAGAACGCCTGACAGATTATCATACTGCCGCCCAACCGCATCCCAGGCCAACCCCTCCAGCAGGGCATCGGGCAAGGCACGCGGCATGTCGAAATCTTCCACCACGGCGGCAAAGGCACGGTCAGCCGCAGCATCACGCGGGCGGCCCGCATAGACCAGATCCAGCCGGTCACGCAGGTGCAGCACGGCTGCTCCCTTGTCATCACCATCATCCACGGCATCATCGGCCAGACGGCAAAACGCATACAGCGCCAGCGACGGATCACGCACCCGCGCGGGCAGCAGTCTTGACGCGGCATGAAACGACAGTGATCCTGTGCGGATCGCGGCCTTGCAGGCGGCCAGATCGGCAGGCGCAATCATTCGGCGGCCATGGGCAGCGCGGTGCTGGCGCGCATCGGCGCATCGGGCAGCAGTTTGCCCAACACCTCGGCCGATGCAATTACCCCCGGCAGGCCCGCGCCGGGATGCGTACCTGCCCCCGCCAGATACAGGCCCGGCAGTTCTTCGGATACGTTGTGGGGGCGGAACCATGCCGATTGCAGGATGCGCGGTTCAATGGAAAATCCGGCACCAAAGGGCGAAAGATAGCGATCGCGAAAATCCAGCGGGGTAAAGACGCGACTTGAAGTGATATGTGAAGAAAGCCCCGGAAGCAGTTGTTCTTCCATCACTTTCAGTACTTTCTGGCGGTAAGGTTCAGCCTCGATCGTCCAATCCACCCCGTTGTCATGGCCCAGATGCGGCACGGGTGACAGCGCATAAAATGTATCATCGCCATCAGGTGCGCAGCTTGGGTCGGTCACGCTGGGGCGGTGGATATACAGGCTCATGTCCTCCGCCAACTCGCCCTTGATGAATATATCCCGCGTCAGCCCCTTGTAGCGCGGCCCGTTCAGAATGGTGTGGTGCCCCGCATCCGGCCACATGCCGCGCGTGCCCTTGGTGCCGAAATACCAGACGAACAGCCCCATGGACCAGCGCGTGCGTTTCAGCCGCGCCGGCGTCCAACGCCGCCGCGGCGCATTGCGCAGCAGCCGGTCATAGGTATGGCCGGCATCGGCGTTTGATACCACCAGCGGCGCGCGCAACACCTCACCCCCCGCCAGCCGCACACCTGCCGCCCGGCCACCTTCAACCAGCACTTCATCGACCTCGGTATTCAGGCGCAAGCTGCCGCCCTGCCCTTCAATCACCCCGGCCATCGCCTGCGCAATCGCCGCCACCCCGCCCATCGCGTAATGCACGCCGAACGCCGCCTCCAGATGGCTGACAAGCGCATACATGCTGGTCACATGGAACGGATCGCCGCCAATGAACAATGGGTGGAACGACAGCGCCATGCGCAGGCGTTCATCCCTTACCCGCCGCGCGGCATGGGCATAGATCGACCGGTCAGCCCGGAACATTGCGAACTGCGGCAAGACCTTGATCAGATCCCACAGTTTATGCATCGGCCTGCGCCCCAGATCTTCGAACCCGAAATGATAGCGCGCCTCGGCATCGCGCAGAAACTGCCCATAGCCCGCCGAATCGCCCGGCGACAGCCGCGCCACCTCGGCTGCCATCGCCGCCTTGTCACTGCGCATGGTGAACTTTGATCCGTCGGGCCAGCGGATTTCATAGAACGGGTCCATCGGCACCAGTTGCACGTCGCGGTCAAAATCGCGCCCGCAGACCGCCCACAGATCACGCAGTCCCTGCGGCACGGTCACAATCGTAGGGCCAAGATCAAACCGATGCCCGCCGTCGTGAATGGCTGTGCCGCGCCCGCCGGGCGTATCCAGTTTGTCAATCACCGTCACGCGGTAGCCTTTGGCACCCAGCCGCATGGCAGAGGCAAGGCCGCCAATCCCGGCACCGATAACGATTGCATCTGACAAATTGACGGGGTCGGGGTATGTGGAATGATCACGCATGGGCAAACCATAAACTGTCTAGCTAAATTGACAACTCTTGTCTTTGCCGCACCCTGCGGGCCTTTACCTGCGGCGATCCGGGGGCTAACCTGTCAATCAAATGTGACACAAGGATTGCACGCCATTCAGACCGTCAGCCTTTCCCTGTTCCGCTTTGACGGCATGTTCAACCGCGCGTGGGTGCTTGGCCAGATGGGGCTGGCGCGGCTGTCGTTCATGCGGATGCCGGATGTGGGGTTCTGGAAACTGTGCGGATCGGGCACCGGTGAAGGGTTCACACCGCGCCCGAACCTTGGGGTCTGGGCGATACTGGCGGTCTGGCCGGATGAGGAAACTGCACGGCGGCACACCCGCGATGCCGCCGTTTATACCCGCTGGCGCGCGCGGGCGACCGAAAGTTGGACCATTTATATGGCCGCCACATCGGCACGCGGCCAATGGGCGGGGGCTGCGCCCTTTACCGTGTCCGCCACGCCGCTTGGCCCGTTGGCGGTGCTGACGCGCGCCACGATCAAACCCAGCCGCCTGCTGCGGTTCTGGGATCGGGTGCCCGATATTTCGGCGGTGATCGGCGCTGATCCGCATGTGGCCTTCAAGATCGGGATTGGTGAGGTGCCGATGCTGCACCAGATCACCTTTTCGCTGTGGCCAGACCCGGCCAGCATGGCGCAGTTTGCGCGTGGCCATGGCCCGCACGGGCAGGCCATTCAGGCCGTGCGCGATGGCAACTGGTTCGCCGAAGAGCTATACGCGCGGTTCCGCATCCTTGGTGCCATGGGCACATGGGGTGGGGATAACCCGCTGAACCGCCTTGATTTTCCCGCAGAAAGCAATGCCGCATGAGACAGCCTTTTCCTTTCAGCGCCATTGTCGGCCAAGAGGCGATGAAAGCCGCCATGGTGCTGACGGCGATTGATCCGTCCATCGGCGGGGTGCTGGTGTTTGGTGACCGGGGCACGGGCAAATCAACCGCCGTGCGGGCACTTGCGGCGCTGCTGCCCGAGATTGCGGCGGTGCAGGGCTGCCCGGTGAATGCGGCCAGCTTGGGCGAAGTGCCCGACTGGGCGCAGGGCGTGGGCACGAAGATTGTCAAGAAACCCACGCCGGTGGTGGACCTGCCACTGGGTGTGACCGAAGACCGCGTGGTGGGGGCGCTGGATATTGAACGCGCGCTGACACGCGGGGAAAAGGCGTTTGAGCCGGGGCTGCTGGCGCGGGCGAACCGGGGCTATCTGTATATTGATGAGGTGAACCTGCTGGAGGATCACATCGTTGACCTGCTGCTGGATGTGGCGCAATCGGGCGAAAACGTGGTGGAGCGTGAAGGCTTAAGCATCCGCCACCCGGCGCGCTTTGTGCTGGTGGGGTCTGGTAACCCCGAAGAGGGCGAATTGCGCCCGCAACTGCTTGATCGGTTTGGATTATCGGTTGAGGTGACCAGCCCGCGCGATGTGCCCACACGGGTAGAAGTGATCATGCGGCGCGATGCTTATGACCGTGACCATGACGCCTTTATGGCGCATTGGCGCGCCAAGGATACGCGGTTGCGCAACGCGATCCTCAAGGCGCGTGATGCCCTGACCGGGCTGCAAACGCCTGCAACGGTGCTGCATGACTGTGCGGCGTTGTGCATTGCCATCGGGTCTGACGGGTTGCGCGGTGAATTGACACTGCTGAAGGCGGCGCGCGCGCATGCGGCGTTTGAAAAGGCCACCACGGTCACGCGGGCGCACCTGCGCGCGGTGGCCACGATGGCGCTGTCGCACCGCATGCGGCGTGACCCGCTGGATGATGCAGGATCAGGCGCACGCGTGCTGCGCGCCGTGGCGGAAATTCTGCCATGATGGACCGCGCGGCCATTGCACTTTCGCTGCTGGCCATTGATCCGGCAGGGCTCAAGGGCCTGTGGCTGCGGGCGCGCGCAGGCCCGGTGCGGGATATGGTGCTGGCCGCCATCACCATGCCCCTGCCCCTGCGCCGCCTGCACCCGACCATTGCCGATGACGCGCTGTTCGGCGGGCTGGATCTTGCTGCCACCCTTGCCGCCGGGCATCAGGTGCGCAGCGCGGGTTTGCTGAATACCCCCGCCTGCCTGATGCTGACCATGGCCGAACGCTGTGCCCCCGGCCTTGCGGCGCGGCTGGCGCAGGCACTGGATACGCCCGGTCATTGCCTGATTGCGCTGGATGAAGGGGAGGGCGATGAAACGCTGCCTGCCGCCTTGGCTGAACGCCTTGGGCTGTTCGTTGATCTGGGTGATGTGGTCTGGTCTGATGCCGCCTTGGCGCTGGATCATGCCGTCATCACCGCCGCCCGCGCCAGCCTGCCCCAAGTGCAGGTGCCCACAGGTGCTGTGGCTGTGCTGACCCGTGCCGCTGCCGCCCTTGGCATTGCATCCATGCGCGCGCCGTTGCTGGCGCTTGCCGCCGCCCGTGCTGCGGCTGCCTTGCGCGGGGCGGATAGGGTTGCCGAGGCCGATCTGCGCACCGCTGCCGAGCTGATCTTTGGCCACCGCGCCTTGCCGCAGCCCGAGGCAGCACCACCACAAGAGACCCCCGAACCGCCCCCGCCCGATCAGGACAGCGCGAACAACACCCAGCAAGACACCGATATTCCAGACGAAATCCTGATTGAGGCTGCCCGCGCCGCCCTGCCGCCAGACCTGCTGGCCGCCCTGAACGCAGGCCGCGCCGCGCGTGCGGCCAAGGGCGCATCCGGCACAGGTGGCGCGCGGGCCGGTAACCGGCGCGGCCGCCCTTTGCCATCGCGTGCGGGCCGCCTTGGTACAGGCGCACGGATTGATCTGGTCGCCACCTTGCGCGCCGCAGCGCCCTGGCAAGGCGTCAGGCGTGCGCAATATGCCCTTGCCCGCGCAGCACCCCCCACACCCATCCCCTCCCCACCAGGGGGAGGGGGGGCACCCGGAACGACAGCCGTTTTGCATGGTACAACTGTCGCGAAAACGCCTCCCTCCCCCCCCGTGGGCGAGGGCTGGGGTGGGGGGGATATGATGAGTGCGGGGGCCGCCGTACGCGCCAACCACCTGCACATCCGCCCCGGCGATATCCGCCTGAAACGCTATGTCGAAACCTCGGACCGCGTGCTGATCTTTGCCGTCGATGCCAGCGGGTCTGCCGCCTTTGCCCGGCTGGCCGAGGCGAAAGGCGCGGTGGAACTGCTGCTGGCCGCCGCCTATGCCCGGCGCGATCATGTGGCACTGCTGGCCTTTCGCGGCACGGCGGCCGAACTGATCTTGCCCCCCACCCGCAGCCTGGTGCAGACCAAACGCCGCCTTGCCGGCCTGCCCGGTGGCGGTGGCACGCCCCTTGCCCACGGGTTGCTTCTGGCCATGGCCACCGCCATTCAGGCCCGCGCGCGCGGTCTGACCCCCACCATCGCCGTGCTGACCGACGGGCGCGGCAATATCGCCCTTGATGGCAGCGCCAACCGCGCGCAGGCCGAAGATGATGCCAGCGTTCAGGCCCGCGCGATTGCCGCCAGCGGCCTGTCCGCCGTCATCATTGATACCGGCAACCGCCCGCACCCGTCCTTGCAAACGCTGGCCCGCAGTATGGCCGCGCCCTATGTCGCCCTGCCCCGCGCCGATGCCCACCGCCTGTCAGCGGTGCTGTCACAGGCGCTGCAATGACGCCCCCCGCCGGTTGGCCATACCGCGAAAAGGGCCACCACATCCGCACAAGGCCCCATGACTGGTGGGTGGTTGAAGATGGCACCGGCCCCACAGTTTTACTGCTGCACGGCGCAGGCGGATCGGGGCACAGTTTTGCCCCCCTGCTGCCTTACCTGACCCCGCACTATCGCTGCATCGTGCCTGACCTGCCCGGACAGGGCTTTACCCGTGTGGGCGCGCGTGGCCGCTTTGGCCTTGATCCCACGGCCAATGATCTGGCCACGCTGTGTGATGTCAACGGCTGGAAACCGGCTGCCATCATCGGTCATTCCGCCGGGGCCGCCATTGCCCTGCGCCTGTCAGAACTGACCGCCGTTCAGGCCGTGGTCGGCATCAATGCCGCCCTTGGCACGTTCGAAGGGTTGGCGGGCACGCTGTTTCCCATGCTGGCGCGCGGCTTTGCCAGCATCCCGTTTCTGCCATCGGTCATCGCCCGCACCTGGGGCAATGCCACCCGCGTCAACGGCCTGCTGGATGGCACGGGGTCAATGCTTGGCCCCGACGCGCGTTCGCAATACCTGACGCTGGTGCAAAGCCCTGCCCATATCGACGGCGCGCTTGGCATGATGTCGCAATGGAACCTGATGCCAATGGTCGCGCGGTTGGGTACAAACCCCGTGCCCACCCTGCTGATCACCGGTGATGCAGACCGCACCGTGCCCCCGCGCATCAGCCGCGACGTCGCCGCCCGCATGCCCGCCGCGCGGTATGTGGAACTGGCGGGATTGGGCCATCTGGCACATGAGGAAGCGCCCGACACGATGGCAAACCTGATCCTGCCCTACCTCGCGCAGAACATCAGGACCGCCCCCTAAGCCCTTTCATTTTTGTACAAATATCCGCACCGCAGGCACCTGTCAGCGCACTGCTGCGCCGAAGATCCGCCCCATATGCTCGGCCATATAGATCTGCAGCCATGGCGTGTATTTCGCCGGGTTGCGCGCCGTGTCAGCACTCAGATCATACATATCCACCCAGGCCACCTCGGCCACCTCATCGGGGTTGGGCTGCAGCGTCATGGCGGGCGTCACCTCGGCCACGAAAATATCGACCACCTCATGTTCCGTCAGCCCGCCCCCCACATCGGCGCGGTATTCCACCCGGTCGGCAAAGGCCGGGAACAGGCCGGTGATCCCCAACTCCTCACGCAAGCGCCGCACCGCGCACACCGCCGTATCCTCGCTCCAGCGCGGATGGGTGCAGCAGGTGTTCGCCCACAGGCCCGGCGTGTGGTATTTGGTCAGCGCGCGGCGTTGGATCAGCACGCGCGCACCGTCCGTCACAAACACCGACACCGCCTTATGCTTCAGCCCCGCACGGTGCACGGCCATCTTGCCCATCGGCACCAGACGCCCATCCACCCAGGTCGGGATCAGTTCTTCATCGGCAGGATTATCAAGCATCAGACATATCCGGGGCGCACAAGGCGCAAAAGATGGGCAAGGTTCTTCAGCCCGATCCGCAAATGCGCCATCGGGCGCGCGGCCACCAGTTTCTTGTTCATATAGGCTTCAAACGTCAGCTTTTGCACATCAACATCATGGCACAGCGATACAAAACGTTCGCGGCGTTCATCGGATTTGTAATAGGCGTCCTGCATCATGCGCAGCACCTTGAACACCGATTTGTGGTCTTTCATGAATATTTTGCGCGCCAGTTTCAGGTCTTTGACGCGCCCCGTTGCCAGAAACGCCTGCGCCGCCGTGGCGGCAACGCGCCCGCCCAGCATGGCATAAAAAATCCCCTCGCCGGATGACGGTGCCACCACCCCCGCCGCGTCCCCTGCCAGCACCACATCACGGCCATTGTCCCACCGATCCAGCGGGCGCAGCGGAATGGGTGCGCCTTCGCGGCGGATGGTTTCACAGTTGGTCAGGCCAGCCGATGCGCGCAGATCGGCGGTGGCCTTTTTCAGGTCGATCCCATCAACACCCGTGCCCATGCCGACGCTGGCGTGTTCGCCATGCGGGAACACCCAGCCATAGAAATCGGGGCTGATCCGCCCGTCATAGATCACATCGCAGCGCGTGGGGTCATAATCCGCGTTCGCCGCAGGTGCCTTGATGATCTCATGGTAGGCGATCACATAAGGGGTTTTCTCGCCGCCCTTCACCTCGGCCTGTGCTACCGCCGACCGCGCGCCATCGGCCCCGATCACCAGTTTGGTGCGCAGGGTCTGCGTGTCACCCGTGGCCTTGTCACGGAACAACACAGCCGTGCCTTGGGCATCGCGTTCAATCCGCAGATAGGTACCGGTCAGGCGCACAGCGCCCGCATCGACCGCCCGCACCCGCAGGAATTCGTCAAAATGTTCGCGGTCGACCATGCCGACATAGCCGTTCTCGATGGGAATATCGACAGCGCGGCCCGTGGGTGACACCATGCGCGCGGTATTGATCCGCGCCACGATCTGCGCATCGGGGATGTCAAAATCACGCACAAGGCGTGGCGGGATGGCACCGCCACAGGGCTTGATCCGCCCGTCACGGTCAATCATCGCCACCTTGTGGCCCGCGCGGGCCAGATCTTCGGCAGCCGTGGCCCCGCTTGGCCCGCCCCCCACAACGACAACATCATAGATCATGGTCATTCTCCGGGCATAAGGGCGGGGTGTTGATCGGTTGTTCGGGCGGGGGCCGTTACGCGCAGGGCAAGCGCGGCCGCGACCAAGAACAGGGCAGATTCCAGCGCAAAGACGCATGCGTAACCGCTGGCGTATGATCCGGTGGCCGTGCGGGCAAGGTCTGACAGCACGGTGCCACCGAATGACCCGATACCAAAGCCAAAGGCCTGTGCCGCACCAAACACGCCCATCCGCGCGCCTTCGCGGGCGGCATTGCCTTCGCGCGCAAGCGACATCATCGCGCCGATGGCCGCCACGGCAAAGGCCCCATTGGCAAGGCCAAGCGCAAAAACATTCAGGGCAACGGGCCAGTCGGGGGCACGCCCCGCACCGTAGGCAAGGGCGGCAAGTGATGCGCCCGACAACAGGCAGCCGCCCACGATCCAGACGCGCAGGGGCACATGCACAAAGCGCAGCAGCACGGTGCCCGAGGCCAGAACCAACAGCATGCCGATCAGCGCGCCTGCATGATGCTGGCCGGACAGGGCGGTGCTTTGGCCCACCGTCATGCCGAAGATGTGGCCGGCAAACGGCTCCAGTATCAGGTCCTGCAGGTTATAGGCGGTCATTGAGGCCAGCACGAACAGGGTAAAGGTCCGCGCGCGCGGATCGGCCCAGATTTCAGCCAAAGCGCCGCGAAAGGGTTGGCTTTTCTTGCGCGCCCGGCTGATCTGCCCGCGTTCCTGACCGGCGATACCGATCAGGGCAAGGATGATGGCGATCAGGCAAACCCCCCCAGTCACAGCCACAAGCCGTGCCGGGCTGAACGGATCAAGCAGCTTGCCAGAGGTGATGGCGGTCACAACAAGGCCAAAGATCATCATGATCCAGATCGCACTGCCAGCGGCCCCTTCATGGGCGGGGTTCACGCGGGCGGCAAGCAGGGCCAGCAGGTTGGTGCCAGCAGCACCTATGCCAAGGCCGATAAGCACAAAGGATGGCACAGCGGCGACAATCCCCAGTGTGGGGGCCGATGCCATAAGGGCCACTGACAGGCTGGCGCAGATGGCCCCGGCAGCAAGTGTAATAACGCCGCCAATGATCCACGGTGTCCGCCTGCCGCCCTGATCGGCGCTGTGGCCAAAGCGGGGGCGCAGAAACTGCATGCCGTAATACAGCGATACCAGCAGGCCGGGCAAAATGGCAGGCATGGCCAGTTCCACCGTCATCACGCGGTTCATGGTGGATGTGGTCAGGGACACTATGCTGGCAAGCGCAATCTGCACAAGGCCAAGGCGGATGATGCCACCCCATGTCAGATGACGGGTCAGCACATCGGTTTTCATCACATCCCCCGCACGGCAAAGGCGGCAATCATCATGCCGGTGACATAGAACAGAACGCCAGTACCGTTGTACCAGGGAGCCTTGCCCTTTGGGTCACGGAACAGCACGCGCATAGCGGCAAATTGCGCCAGCAGCAGCGCGGTGATGGCCAAAGCGTGCAGGGGTTTGCCCCAGATGAACAGCATCGCAATCACCAGGGCCTGCGCCATGGCCATCACCGTGCAGGCAATGCGCGCGGCCACCTCTGGCCCCAGCACCACGGGCAAGGACCGCACGCCATGCTGGCGATCACCCTCTAACGCCTTGAAATCATTCAGTGTCATGATGCCATGCGCGCCAAAGGCATACAGGCCCGCCATCAGCACAATTTCAAACCCCGGCGGGCCGGACAGCATGACGGCGGCCCCGGTAAACCACGGCAGCCCTTCATAACACAGCCCCACCAGCCCCGGCCCCCACCAGCCCGACCGTTTGAGCCGCACGGGTTCCGCCGAATAGGCCCATGCCGCCAGCACGCCAAACACCGTGGCATAAAACCCCCACGGCCCCAGTTGCCAGCCCACGATAAGCGAAAGCACCGTCATCGCCAGCGCAATCCACAGCCCCCACCGCCCCGGAATACGCCCCGAGGGGATCGGCCGGTTTGGTTCATTCACCGCGTCGACATGCCGGTCGCACCAGTCATTGGCTGCTTGTGACATGCCGCAGACAATTGGCCCGGCCAGCACCATGCCCAGAATAACCATTGGCCAGTTCGAAAATGGCAGGCCGGTTGACACGACGCCGCACAAATACGCCCAGACCGGCGGAAACCACGTGATGGGTTTGATCAGCGTCAACATGGCGCGGGGTTCGGGCCAGCGGCGGCTGTGTATGTTCAGGCTTACAGTCATGTGTCAATTAAACATGACACTTCGCGCCAATCAAGGGACAGTTGGTCGCGGGTGGCCATTCCGGCAAAATAATGGCCACGCCAGCCTAGTCATCGTCTTTGTTGATCAGGCCAAACTTGCGCAGCTTGACGTAAAGCGATTGCCGCGACAGGCTTAGCATTTCGGCCGCCGCGACCCGGTTGTTGCGGGTCAGCTCCAACGCTGTCTCGATGCACATCTTTTCGATCACATCCGTGGTTTCCGACACGATATCGCGCAGCGTCGATGACCCCACCAGTTCTGCCATGTTGCGCGCATTGGCGTCCGATGCCCCCTGAACCGGGCGGCGCACCGCATCAGACCGGCTGGCATCGCGGATGATCAGGCCCAGCACGGGTTTGGGCCGGTCATTCAGCCAGGCCGCCGAAATTTCCACGGCGATCTGCCCGGAAAAATCCGTGGTCAACCGCGTAGCATACAGCCGCAAAGACCCCGCGCGTTTCACGTTATCAATCAGCATACGCAGATCAACTGCCCCGCGCACAAGGAAATCTGCCAAGGACCGCCCGCGCACCATGCTCATGCTGGCGGCATCGGTCAGGTTCAGGAACGCCTCATTCGCGGCCTTGATCGTTCCGTCGGAATCGGTGAACACCACGCCGTCCACACCTTCATGGAACAGACGTGACAGGTTTTCTGCCAGCTCGTCACTGGTGCCGCGGTTCTTGTCGGCCACATCCATCTGGCACAGCATGATCCGCTCACCCGCCGCGCGGAACACGGTTGAGGTGATGACCAGCTTTTGCTGTGACCGGCGCGCCACCACTTCGACAGGCGCTGATGCCGTGGGGCCGCCGATGGCCCCCAGCGTTTCCAGCAATTCTGCCCGCCTGCGGCCTTCAAATTCCTGCGAAATCGATGCCCCGGTCAGTTCGGCCCGGCTGCCCCCCAGCAACAGCGCCGCCGACGGGTTCAGGTCCGTGATCCGCCCATTGGCTGCAGACACCAGCATGATCGGGTCGCGCGTCACCTCCATCAGCACCCGGTAGCGCGTGTCAACTTCGCGCTGCGCCTCATAATCACGTTCCAGCGCCAGTTGCGCCTGCACCAGTTGCTGCTGCACTTCGGCGATGGGGCGCAGATCGCGACCCAGCATCAGAACAGACCCGTCCGATTCCATCAGATGCAGCGCATAGCGCACCGGAAATTCCCAGCGGTTCAGATCAACATGGTTCAGTTCCACCTGAATATTCGCCCGGCGCTTTTCCGTCATTTCGGCAAAGCGCCGTTCGAACTTGACCGCACTTTCGCTGGTCAGCAGCGTGGGCAGCATCCGCCCTTCCCACCCCGACAGCAGGCCATAGCTGCGGTGCGTCGGGTTCACGAGCACAGACACCACGCGCATGTCCGGCCCTATGAACAGGGCAATGTCACAGGCGGTGGCGATGATCTCGCT
>JAYUZO010000089.1:0-5727 GCA_043751715.1 Rhodobacterales bacterium
AAAGCAACAGGACCGTCCGCCCCACCAATGCCGATTGTGCCGCCATCATCTTCCCCGCAAGCAAGGGGTCATTACCGCCCCTTGTCCGGACTTATGGAACGCCGATATGGTCATCCGACGCAATAGCAATTGAAAGCAGGGCCCCCCGATGACGCATCAGAAATCCGTCTGTGTCTTTTGCGGATCACGCAACGGCACCCTGCCCGCCCATGCGGATGCCGCCCGCGCCACCGGGGCGATGCTGGCAACCATGGGCTGGCGGCTGGTCTACGGTGCCGGTGATGTGGGCCTGATGGGCGAGGTGGCGCGGGCCGCGCAGGCGGCAGGCGGGGCCACGTTTGGGGTGATCCCGGTGCATTTGCTGCAGATGGAGGTCGGCAAGCGTGACCTGTCGACCTTTGTGATCACCGAAGACATGCACGAACGCAAGAAAGTGATGTTCATGAACTGCGACGCCATTGTGGTTCTGCCCGGCGGGGCCGGGTCACTCGATGAGTTTTTTGAGGTGCTGACATGGGCGCAGATCGGGCTGCACACCAAACCGATCTGGCTGCTGGATGTGCAGGGCTACTGGCAACCACTGATTGCACTGATTGACCACACCGTGGCGCAGGGGTTTGCCGATGCGACGGTGAAGGGGTTGTTCGGCGTGGTGGCGGATGTCGAGGGGCTGGAACTGGCTTTGAAGCGCACGCTGTCCTGAAACGGCTACGCTCTTGATCAGCCGGGGCCTTCGGCGAGGATATTTGTGCAAAGCTGAAAGCCGGGCCGAAACCCAGGCCATTGCGGCGGGGTACCTGTGCAGGATGGGCAATATTGCCCATCCTGTGATCTGGTCACATCCGGCCAGCGACCGCTTCCCAATCCACCAGTTTATCAAGGAAATTGGTCAGATACGCCGGGCGTTTATTGCGGAAATCAATGTAGTAAGAATGTTCCCACACATCGCAGCCCAAAAGCGCTGTCTGGCCAAAGCACAAGGGGTTCACGCCGTTTTCGGTTTTGGTCACCTTCAGCGATCCATCCGCATCACGCACAAGCCACGCCCAGCCCGACCCGAACTGCCCCGCACCTGCCGCCGCGAAATCTTCCTTGAACTTGGCGACCGAGCCGAAGGATTCCACCAGCGCCTTTTCCAGCGCACCCGGCATCACCTTGCCGCCCGTGCCCATCACCTGCCAGAACAGCGCGTGATTCCAGTGTTGGCTGGCGTGGTTGAAGATGCCGTTCTGCGCCACGGACATTTTGTTGTAGGTGCCTACCACAATCTCTTCGACCGATTTCGTTTCCCATTCGGTGCCGGCAATCAGCTTGTTGCCGTTATCGACATAGGCCTTGTGGTGAATGTCATGGTGGTATTCGAAGGTTTCCTTCGACATGCCATGGGCGGCCAGCGCATCATGGGCAAAGGGCAGATCGGGAAGGGTAAAGGCCATGGGTCATCTCCTGAATGTCAGTCCTGCAGGCATAAAGGCCTGCTGCGCGCCGGGGTCAAGCGCACAGTCACATAACGTTACTCAATCCGGCAGGTTCCCGACGCTGAAAAGCTGTTATCATAGTTCAGCGGCCGCATCGACATTTCCAGACGGCCATCCGCTTTGAATATCGTGGCGCGATATGACAGCGATGCATTCTGCCCTGATGTGTTGGGCACATTGCGCACCGTCCACTTGAACACAATGCGCGTGGCGTTATCGGTTGCAAGTTCACCCAGCAAAGGCCCGCCCGTCACCCCCTGAATAAGCGCATCACTGACCGATACGATCCGGTCAGCCGCATCATGCGCAATCACCACTTGCGCCTGAAACGCACCCGACGCGCGGCTGTTATCCACGCCGCACACATAGACCACGGGGGCTGACTGTGCATAGGCGGGCAGGCAGATCAGGCAGGCAATCAACAAATGGCGCATGCAGTACCCCTAGATTGTCATATCCAACGCGCTGCCGGGTTGGGCACTGTGGGTAAGAAGTCCCATCATGTATGGCGCGACTGACCGGAAGCATACAAGCGTAAACCCCCCATCCTCGGCCCAAAAGGCTGCGGCAATTTGCGCTGCCCGGCTGCGACGGATTTCGCCGGGGGCAAGCGTTGACAGATCAGCCGGGGTCAGTTTGGCAAGCACTTGCGCCGCCTTGTCGCCCTGCACGCGAAACACCGCACGGGCATCGGATACATCAACGGCAAGGTGGTGATCAGCCTTGAGTGCCTTGGCAATGCTGGCAAGGGCATTGGTCACCTGATCATAGGGCAGGATCAGCAGCACTTCATCCGGGGCCATCCATGCCGCACCAAACGCGCCATCCTTGACGATGCGGCGGGGGGCAGGCATGGCCATTCCCACGGCTGACTTGATAGCCTTGGACAGGGCTTTGACATCGTGCTTGCAGCGCAAGGTGATCATGCCCAGCGGGCCGATTTCATGGATTTGGGCTATGCCATCATAGCTGGCGCCGTTCAGCGCGCTGACAGGATCAGACATTTTGCTGCGCCCCTTCCTTGTCGTAAAACACCGGGTCCACGATGCGCGCCTTCACTGTGCCACCTGACACCGTGTTGAATTCCACCGTTTCGCCCATGCGTTCCGGTCCCTTGTGCACCAGACCCATGGCAATGCCGCGCTTTAAGGTCGGGCTGTAATAGGTTGATGTCACACGCCCTTCGGTATTGCGTTGACCATTGGCGTTGATGCCCGGTGCCACAGCATATGACCCATCCGGGATCACCGACCCATCCAGCGTTTCCAGCCCCACCAGCCGCCAGCGATCAGGCGATGCAAGGTGATTGCGCGCCTGCCCGCGCTTGCCCAGATAATCATCCTTCTTCTTCGAAATCGCCCATGACAGGCCCAGATCCTGCGGAATGACCGTGCCATCGGTTTCATCGCCGATCATGATAAAGCCCTTTTCGGCGCGCATCACATGCAGGGCTTCGGTACCATAGGGCATCACGCCCAACGCCTCACCCGCCTGCATGCAGGCCGCCCAGAACGCCGCCCCATGGCTGGCTGGCACGGCGATTTCATAGGACAGCTCACCCGAAAAGCTGATGCGGTACACGCGCACCGGGAAACCACCCAAGGTGCCATCGGCCCATTGCATGAAGGGCAAAGCTTCGCGCGACACATCCATGCCCCCCAGCGTTTCCAACAGCGCACGGGCTTTGGGGCCGACAACGGCAACCTGGGCGTATTGCTCGGTCACATTGGCGGTATAGACCTGCCAATCCCACCATTCGCATTGCAGCCAGTCTTCCATCCAGCCGTGAATACGGTCCGCGCCGCCTGATGTGGTATGGCACAGGAACGTATCCTCAGTGATCCGCGCCACCACGCCGTCATCCGACAGAAACCCCTGTTCGTTGCACATCAGCCCATAGCGGCATTTGCCAATGGGCAGCGTGCTCATCACGCCGGTGTAGAGCATATCGAGGAAACGCCCGGCATCGGGGCCCTTGACGATGATCTTGCCAAGGGTGGAGGCGTCAAGCAGGCCCACGTTGGTACGCGTGTTGATCACCTCGCGGTGGACGGCTTCTGCGTGGGATTCCACATCGCGCGGAAATGTATAGGGGCGGCGCCACAGGCCGACGGGTTCGAAATAGGCGTTCGCCGCCTCGTGTGCCGCATGCATCGGCGTGCGGCGCAGGGGCTGAAAGATATCACCCCGCGCCTCACCCGCCAGCGCGCCAAGCGTGACGGGCGTGTAGGGCGGGCGGAACGTGGTGGTGCCGACCTGCGGAATATCTTCATTCAACGCGGCAGAAAGAACCGCCAGACCGTTGATATTGCTTAGTTTCCCTTGATCTGTGGCCATGCCCAAAGTCGTATAGCGCTTGGTATGTTCAACGCTCTCATACCCTTCGCGCGCCGCCAGCTGCACGTCCGAAACCTTCACATCATTCTGATAGTCCAGCCACATCTTTGACCGCAGCTTGATGCCCGCGCCCTGCGGCATCACCCAGGCCGCCTCCATCGCCGCCTCACCCGCGCCAATGCCATCACCATTGGCCGCCCCCACGCAAGACACCATCGCGCTGCCATCATGGTTGACCGGGGGTTTCGCCGGATCGGGGCGGAACATGGCGTGGGGTTCGTCCCACATCAGCTTGCCGCCGCAATGGGAATACAGATGCACGACCGGCGACCAGCCACCCGACATCGCCACCGCATCGCAAGCAATCTCTTCCAGCACTGCCCCTTCGCCCGCCTGCAGGCAGACCTGCACACCCGTCACGCGTTTGCCGCCCTTGACCTTTGCGATTCCCCGGCCCGCCTCGACCCTGATCCCCGCCGCCCGCGCCTGTGCCGGCAGATCGCCCGTCACCTGTGCGCGCGCATCCAGCACCGCCGCCACATGCAGGCCCGCCGCATGCAAGGCCAAAGCCGTGCGATAGGCGTCATCATTGTTGGTGACAATCACCGTGCGGTCGCCCGGAGAGGTCGCGAAGTTCACCACATAATCGCGCACAGCACTGGCCAGCATCACGCCCGGAATGTCATTGCCCGCGAATGACAGCGGGCGTTCAATCGCCCCTGTCGCTGCGACAATGTGCCCGGCACGAATGCGCCACAGCCGCTGGCGCGGGCGGCCATCCCCCGGGGTATGGTCAGCAATCCGTTCATCCGCCAGCACATAGCCGTGGTCATAAACCCCGGCACCCGTCGTACGCAGGCGCATGGTCACATTCTCCATCGCGGCAAGTTGCGCAACCAGAGGCCCTACATCCGTGCCATGATCCACGGGTGCGCGGCCACCCCAATGGGGAGTTTGTTCCAGCAGGATCACGCGTTTTTTGGCCTTTGCAGCCTTCAAAGCCGCCTCCAGCCCCGCCACGCCGCCACCAATCATCAGCACATCGCAATGGGCATAGGCCTGTTCATAGCGGTCAGCGTCACGGTCCTTCGGCGCTTTGCCAAGGCCTGCCGAAGCCCTGATCACCGGTTCAAAGACATGCTTCCAGAAGGCGCGCGGGTGGATGAAGGTTTTGTAGTAAAACCCCCCCGGCAGGAACCGCGCCAGCGTGTTGTTGACCACGCCCACATCGTATTCAAGGCTGGGCCAGTGGTTCTGGCTGGTCGATTCCAGACCGTCGAACAACTCGGTCATCGTGGCGCGCTGGTTCGGTTCCAGCCGCGCGCCCGAACCAAGGTTCACCAGCGCATTTGGCTCCTCCGGCCCGGCGGCCACAATGCCGCGCGGACGGTGGTATTTGAAACTGCGGCCCACCAGCATCTGGTCATTGGCGAGCAAGGCCGAGGCCAGCGTATCACCGGCAAAGCCGCGCATCTGGCGGCCGTTGAAGGTGAATTCGGTGGCGGCGGAACGGTCAATCAACCGGCCACCCTTGGCAAGACGTGTGCTCATGTCGTGGCCTTTGATGCTGTAACAAGCCCCCCCACCCCAGCCCTCCCCCACGAAGGGGGAAGGGAGGCGTTGGCGCAGGATGGGTCAGTGCGGGTTGTCAGGGGCGCAGCAGGCCCCTCCCCCCGCGCGCAAACAAATACGGGGGAGGATGGGTGGGGGGGCTGGCGCATCATGTCATCTCCCATCCCGGACGGCGGGCCTTGATTTTGGCGATGATCTCGGGCGTTGGGCTGCTCACTTGCGCGGGATAGGTGCCGAACACCTCCAGCGTCGCGGTACAGCGCGCCGCAAGGAACCACTTGCCGCAGCCATAGGCATGCCGCCAGCGTTCGAAATGCACGCCCTTGGGGTTTTTGCGCGC
>JAYUZO010000090.1:0-19734 GCA_043751715.1 Rhodobacterales bacterium
GGAATGCCCCAATGCAGATCGCGGGTGATGCCGCGATCCTGCAATCCGTCGCCGTCGTTCAGCCATTTCTTGGCAATCGAGGTGGTCAGGATCGGCCAATCAGATTTGCTGTCAATCCACGCCGCCAGCGTGTCTTTCAGGGACCGCTGCATCAGATACAGATGCTTGGTCTCACGCAGTTCAAGGTTGGTTGACCCCGAAATGGTCGAACGCGGGTTGATCAGATCGGTCGGGTCCAGCTGCTTGGTGCAGTTGTCGCACTGATCGCCCCGCGCACTTTCAAAGCCGCAGTTGGGGCAGGTACCCTCAATATAACGGTCCGGCAAAAAGCGGTTATCGTCGATGGAAAAGATCATCTTTTCCGTTACTTCACGGATCAGGCCCCGGTCTGACAGCGCCTTGGCAAAATGTTGTGTCAGCCGGTGGTTGCGCTGGCTGGATGACCGCCCGAAATGATCGAATGACAGGCGGAACCCTGCGGCAATATCCGCCTGCACGGCATGCATTTCAGCGCAGTAGTCTGCCACCGGCTTGCCGGCCTTGGCAGCGGCCAGTTCTGCGGGCGTGCCATGTTCATCGGTGGCGCAGATGAACATCACCTCATCCCCGCGCGCACGGCAAAACCGCGCGAACAGATCGGCGGGCAACTGGCTGCCCACCAGATTGCCCAGATGCTTGATCCCGTTGATGTAAGGGATGGCTGAAGTGATCAGAATGCGCGCCATGAGTCCCGCCTTTTGCCTGCGACGCAGGGTTTAGCGCGTGGGGCGCGCAGTGGCTAGGGGCTGTGGGGCGAAAACGGGTGGTGGGTGGCGTGGGTGATGGGGGATCACAATGCCTGTGCGTAAACCATGCCATTGGTGTCTTGGCAGATTTGGCCCGTGACAAATCTGCCCGCGCCTGCCTGCCCCTTGGCAGGCGCGATTCCGCGCCAGCCCAGTCAGGCGCGCGCAGATTACCAATGTTCGCTTGCCACACCACGCCTCTTGCCCAAGCGGCGTCCCGCCTTTTGGGCAACGAAGCCGATGGTGCTTCCCTCAGGAAGCCCCATCAGACGGTTTCGAAGTACGTGAAAGCGTGGCGCGTCTTCAAGTGGCATTGCAGCTTTGCAATTTTCCGGGATGTCACCCCCTACGGCGTCGCCGCAATCCGCGCCACGATATCCAGCCGCACCTCATCTGCCACCATATCCGCAAACCCCACAGCCCCAAAATCGCTGCGCATCACCGCCCCCGTCATCTGCACGGTCAGATGGCTGTTGTCACCCTCTGCCTGCCCATCGGGGCGAAAGATCGTGGCCCGCATGGTCACCCGCTGTGTCACCCCCCGGATGGTCAGATCGCCCTGCACATCCGCGCTTTGCCCGTCACGCCGCACGCGGGTGCTGACAAAATGGATGGTCGGATAGGTGCGCGCGTCCAGCACGGTGTTCCCCTTGAGCGTTTGCGCTGCGAAAGGAAAGGATGCACTGGCGCGCGACACATCAAGGATCACGTCGATGGTGGTGTTGCTGACCTGATCGAAATCCAGTGTCAGATTGGCCTGTGTCACCGGCATGCGTCCGGTAATCACCTGTTGGCCGAAATCCGTGGCAAAGCCCACGGTTGATCGTTCAGGTTCCAGCACATAGGCCACGGGGGCGGCATGGGCGGGGGCGGCAAGACCCATCAGCAGAAAAAGCCGGGGCAGGGGGCGCATGACAGTTATCCTTATGGCCGATGCGGAACGCTAACACAGGATATCCAGCTGGCGCAGGCAATTATGCCGGTGCCTTATCCCCCCAGCGTGATCTCGCGCCCCATGCGCGTTACCGTCCAGTCTGCCACCGGGTCCATCCGCGCCCGCAGCCGCCGCAGGTGCCAATGCCGCTGCGGTGGGGTGTCATCTGCCCATGGCGTTGTGCTGCCCATGCCCGCCTTTGGTGCCATGTGCCAGCGGGTTTCCACCCCCGCCGCCCCGCCATCGCCCGGCGTCAGGATCACCGCCATCGGTGCCACGCCCCCCCGGTGCCCCGCCAGTTCCGCCCCCGCTTCAGCCGCCAGATGCAACCGCCTGATCGGCGTCAGCCCCGGTGGCGACAGGCATTCCGCCACCATCAAGGGCACCGCCCCTGACCGCAGCACCTCTTCGACCGACCACAGCAGATCCAGCGGTTGGCGGCACAGCGCAAAGATCATCCGGCGCGGATCAGCAAACCCCTCCAACCCGCACGGGTAAATCCGTTCCGCCTGCCATGCCGGCAAGGCCCAGATCACCGGCCCCGTGGTCTGCGCCAGCAGCATCACCGCCAATGTCCGCCGCGACGCCCCGCAAAACTCATGCACCCGCCCACGCGCCAGTGCCAATGGCCCAATGAACGGCTGCATCGGGCGCGGCTGGCTTTCACGGGGAATCGGCATGCTCATGCCATCAGGTTAATGTGTTCCTGTAATGTTCTCAATCCCCGCATGCGCCATCTTGCCCCCGCCGCCCCACGCGTTACCCTGTGCCCATCACACAGGAGCCGCCCCATGCAGACCCGCCGCCTTGGCCACACCGGCCTTACCGTTTCCGCATTGTGCCTTGGCACCATGACATGGGGCAACCAGAACACCGAAAGCGAAGGCCACGCGCAGGCCGATATGGCGCTGGATCATGGCGTAAACTTTTGGGACACCGCCGAGATGTACCCCGTCAACCCGATCCGCACTGAAACCGTCGGCCATACCGAAGCCATCATCGGCACATGGCTTGCCGCGCGTGGTGGGCGTGACCGGGTGGTGCTGGCCACCAAGGTCACCGGGGCCGGCATGGCCGCCGTGCATGACGGCGCGCCCATCACAGGCGCGCGCATGCGGGCCGCCGTGGAAGACAGCCTGCGCCGCATGCAGACCGATTACATTGATCTGTATCAGCTGCACTGGCCCAATCGTGGCAGCTATCACTTTCGCCAGCTGTGGAATTTCACCCCCAAAACCGATGCCGCCGCCGTCACCGCCCATATGACCGAGGTGCTGACCACCGCCATGGCCCTGCAGGCCGAAGGCAAAGTCCGCCACTTTGGCCTGTCGAACGAATCCGTCTGGGGGGCTGCGAAATGGCTGCACCTTGCCGCCGCCATGGGTGCCCCGCGCATGATGACGGTGCAGAACGAATATTCCCTGCTGTGCCGCCAGTTTGACAGTGACTGGGCCGAACTGGCCGCGATGGAGGATATGCCGCTTTTGGCCTTTTCCCCCCTCGCCACCGGGCTGCTGTCGGGCAAATACGCAGGCGATGTCACGCCCTCTGGCACCCGCCGCATCAACGCGCCAGACCTTGGCGGCCGCATCACCCCCCGCGTCTTTCCCTCTGTGGCCGCCTATCTGGGCATTGCCGCGCGCCACGGGCTGGACCCCTGCCAGATGGCCATCGCCTGGTGCCTGACCCGGCCCTTTCCCGTGATCCCGATCTTTGGCGCATCTACGCTGGATCAGTTGCGCGTGAACCTTGGGGCGGCGGATGTGGCGCTTTCCCCCGATGTGCTGGCCGAGATTGACGCCGCCCACCGCGCACATCCCCAGCCTTACTGATCGGGGCCACTTGACCGCACACCCGCATTCAGGCCATGTCGCGCCATAAGAACGCAAGGATCCAACCCATGCGCACAGGCCTTTTGCTGACCCTCGCCCTGTTGCTGGCCGCCTGTCAGGTGGCCGGTCCGACCGCAGGCGCGGGCACGGGTAACCCCGTGGCGGGCGATGCCATTGAAACTACAACGCTTGATGCGCCGGTGGTTGGTCTGGCCGAGGAACAGGCCGCAGATAACCCCGAACCAGACCCACCCTTGCTGCCCGCGCCCGTGGCAGAACCAGCGGCACCGGACGATCCATCCGCAAACCCGGCGGCGGCAGAAGACCCGGTTGCCATTGAAATTCCCGAGGTTATTGACCCCGCCCTGCTGACCTCCGAGGCCATCGCCTGCAAGCGCCGTGGCGGACAGTGGAGCAAGATCGGTGAAGGCAACGCGCGCGCCTGCATCAAACGCACGCGCGATGCCGGCGAACGTTGCGATGCTGACCGTGACTGTCAGGGCGTCTGCCTTGCCCGGTCCGGCACTTGCGCGCCCGTCGATCCATTGTTTGGTTGCAATGAGGTGCTGCAGGATGATGGCCGCCGGATGACGCTATGCTTAAACTGATCCCGTTTCTGGCGCTTGCCGCCTGTGCCGCCACCCCGCAAGTCGCCGGATACCGTGATCCGGCCAAGCCGATCTACTCGAACGCCGTACTGCAACTGTCTGATTATGCTGGTGAATGGGTGCAGGTTGCAGATTTCGCCGCCACCGCTTGCCCCCCCGGCCGCATCGCCATGACACCCTCTGCCACTGGCATGCAGGTCACTGGCCAGCTCTGCCTTGGCGGTGTTTTGACGGATGCTTCCGGAACATATGCCGCCACCGGGCCGGGCCGCCTTCAACGCGGTGACGATGCCCCGTGGTGGATCATCTGGGCCGATACCAATCTGCGCACGCTGGCCATTGGCACGCCCGACGGGCGCTTTGGCTTTATCCTGAACAAGGGCGCTGATCTGCCAGCAGACCGCCTGAACGCCGCCCGCGAAATCTTCGATTTCAATGGCTATAATCTGTCACGCCTGCAAACTCCTTAAATGAGTTGCCACATCTCGCGCGCCCATCGAAGCCTCGCGCACCAGCCAGTCAAAATGCTCCGACAGCCGCGCCACCCGCGCCGTATCGCGGAACGCCAGATAATCGCGCCCCAGATAGACCACTGCCAACAGCGGCCCAAAGATGGTGACGGGGGCCGAAAACACCCGGCGCGCATCGAACAGGTAAATCCGCAAGGTCGGATACAACTGGTCGCACAGGTCGGCCAGATGCGTCAGTTGCGCCTGCCGCACATCATCCGGCAGCCCCGCGTAATAGCCCGATGCACTGGCAAAGGCCGCAATCTCGTGCAGCGGCAGGGCTATTTCATAGTCTGACCGCGCCGCCCGCATCCATACCAGCCGGTCTTCAAACGCGCCGAACGCCTGTTCCGCCGTGCGCCCCAGTTGTGGGCGGTATTCCCATTCCACCATCGCCCGCGTCTTCAGCATATCGGGCAGCGTCGCCGGCACATGCCTGATCTTGTAGCCCGCCGCCTCTTGGTGCCAGCCAAAGATCGTCTCATCAATCAGCGCGCGTGGGGCCTCTTTCATCGTCACCGTTGCCGCCAACAGGTCTGCCACCGGTTCGGGCCTGTCGGTCAGCCCCAGCAGCCAATCCGCGCTGATCTGCAACGCCGCAGCACAATCCGCCGCCAGTTGCGCACCCGGCATCCGGTCGGTTGCCGTGGCCAAAATCTGGCTGATGGTGGACCGGTCCACCCCCACCGCCCGCGCAAGCGCGCTTTGCGTGGTTCCCCGGTGCATCATCGCCTCGGCCAACCTGCCCCGAAACATCTGCGCCCGGCTTTGCTTTTCCATCATGTGTTCACATTAATCACCATGCGTGACTATACGTTGCGTTTTTTCGGAATTTCAACCATGCTTGCGTGATGATATCCTACGGGAAAGCAGTGGGGTAACAGTGCAGACCGCAGACCGGACGAATGACCTGATCGAATGGCCCACGTTACTGGTCATGGTTGCGACTTACACCATCTGGATCGTTGCCACATCGCAGCTCTATGAATGGTTGCCCATCGCAGGTATCATCATCACCGGCCTTGCCATTGCGCAATTTTCATCCTTGCAGCACGAAGCCCTGCATGGCCACCCGTTTCGCGCCGCTTGGCTGAATGAATTGCTGGTCACGCCGTCCGTCACCCTGACTGTGCCCTATGGCCGGTTCCGCGATACGCATCTGGCGCACCACAATGACCCCATCCTGACCGATCCCTATGATGATCCGGAAAGCAATTTTCTGGATCCCGCCGTCTGGTCTGCCCTGCCGCGCGCTGTGCAATTGCTGTTGTTGGTGAACAACACACTGCTGGGCCGGATCGTGGTTGGCCCGCTGATCGGCATGGCGCTGTGGCTGCGTGGTGAATTGCGGCTGATCATGGCGGCTGACCGGGCCGTGATACGGGACTGGGCGCTGAATACGCTGGGTCTGATCCCGGTCATTGGCTGGCTTTGGGTGGCGGCCATGCCGTGGTGGGCCTATCTGCTGGCTGCATGGATCGGGCATGGCACCCTGAAGATCCGCACCTATCTCGAGCACCGCGCACATGTGCTTGGCCGGGCGCGTTCGGTGATTGTCGAAGACAAGGGACCGCTGGCCTTGTTGTTCATGAACAACAACTTCCACGCTGTTCATCACATGCATCCTCAGGTGTCATGGTACAAACTTCCGGGCCTGTACGCATCACAGATCGACCATTATCAGCGCCGCAACGAAGGCTATGTCTACCGGTCATATGCGCAGATTTTCCGGGCCTTCCTGCTGCGCGTCAAAGACCCGGTGCCGCACCCGCTGTTGCCCGATCAGACCAGTCTTCGGAATGTTGGTACGGGTCCTGAATTGTCAAAGAACGGCACACCCGGCTGATTTTCCCCGCGCGTAATCGCGGCGACCTCGGCCAGCACGACATCGGTGATGAAGGGCAGGTCAAGACCGCGTGCAGCCGTCAACGGCACCCATTGCAGGTGGGCCAATTCAAGATCAGCACCGGAAAAATCGGCGTGATTGCCATCAATATCGTCAGCATTGGCCAGCAGAAACCGCGCATCAAACCGCCTGCTGCGGCCCGGCGGTGTAATGGCGCGAAAGATGAACCGCAGGGGCGCACCCGGGCGCAGGCGCAGACCCGTTTCCTCGGTCAATTCGCGCAGGGCGGCCCCTGTGATGGCCTGAGCATTGGGGCCGTCAGGCGGCAGCGCCAGCCGCCGCAGGCAGTCTGCGCCCAGATGCCCCATGCTGTGATCACCCGGATCAACCGCACCACCGGGAAACACGAATTTTGATGGCATGAATGCGGCATCCGCCCCGCGTTGGCCCATCAGCACAGCGGGTTCATCACCGCGCCGCAGCACCACAATCGTGGCGGCCGCGCGAATGGGCAGGGCGGCTGCGTCAGACAGAACCGGGCACCCGGCCAAAGCCATGCATGCGTTTGGCCCATTGCAGCGCCACAAGCGCGCCCTTGAACCGGGGCAAAAGGTACAGCGAAAGCGCCACGGTGCCAGCCGTGAAAACCGTAATCATCACAACGGGTTCGGGCTGCCATTTGAAGTAAGACCACAGGAACAGCGGGGCCATCAGGTGGCCAACGATCAGGATAGTCAGATAGGCTGGTCCATCATCCGCGCGCTGGGCTGCGAAATCTTCGCCACAGGCCGGGCAGGAGGCGGCAACCTTCAGATAGCCCGAAAACAGCGCACCCTTGCCACACTGCGGGCAGCACCGCTGCCAACCCCGGATCAGTGCCAGTTTGGTCGGGCGATCTTCGATAGGGGTTGCAGTGGAATCGTCTGACATCATGGTCACCCTGTGCAGATGCACATCTGTGTCAGGCGTAAACCCCAAACTGCGCCATGTAAACGCCCACAACTGCAAAGCTGCCCTGCGTTTATTCGCAGGGCTGTATTACGCCGCATTCAGGCTGATGGTCACACGGTTGCGCCCCGCCGATTTTGACCGCAGCAGCGCCTGATCAGCCTCATCAATCAACGCGGCCGGTGTTTGCCCCGCCCCACTGAATGCAAGGCCGATCGAAATGGTCATCGTCACCGCCACCCCATCATCCAGCACCACCGGCGTATCCTTGACCATGTTGCACAGCCGTTCCGCGGCCACCTGCGCCTCGGCAAAGGTGGTGTTGGGCAGAACGGCCAGAAATTCTTCGCCACCGATGCGCGCCACCATATCGCCGGTGCGCAGGTTGGCCGACAGGCGTTGCGCCACCTTGGCCAGCACCTTGTCGCCTGCGGCATGGCCGAACCGGTCATTCACGGATTTGAACCGGTCCAGATCTATCACCATCACCGCAAAGACCGAACCGTCCATCAGCGCCGCCTCGGATATGCGCGTCAGATGCGGCATCGCGTAGCGGCGGTTATACAGCCCGGTCAGCGGATCAATCATCGCCATCCGCAACCCATCGCTGACCGAAGCCCGTGCCCGGTCGCTTGCGCGTTTGCGGGTCAGCAGGGTTTGCAGCCGCAAGCCGATTTCGGCCAAGGGCACCGTGGTCAGGATCACGTCATTCGCACCAATATCAAACGCCATCGCCATCCGGTCCGGCGCAATGGCTTGGCCGATCACACAGATCGCCGCGTGCCGCGACGGCCCCCGGCTGCGCAGATCGGAAATCACGTTCAGCACCGCATTGCCATTGCCGATGCTGGCGTCGATTAGAAAGATATCCCGCGTCACCGGATCATCACCCGTCATCAGCGCCTGTTCCATGGATTGCACGGCGTAATCCCCCGGAAACACCGTCGGCAGTTCACGCCGCCAACGCATGGCCTGATCCGGCCTGTCCGAAATCAGCGCAATGCGGGCGGGTTGGGCATAGATCACCACCTCTTCTGCAAGGCCGGGCATCGAAAGCGCATCAGCCACCATGGCATAGCCTTCATCGCCATTGTGCGCGCGCAGCAGATTGCGCAGCCGGGCCAGCAGCACGGTATCAGCCACAGGCTTGGTCAGAAAATCATCCGCCCCCGCCGCCAGTGCCGCAAGCCGCGCCGCCGCATCATGGGTGGACGACAGGATGATGACAGGAATATTGGCCGTGGCCGGATCGGCGCGCAGTTGCGACAGAACCTCGGTCCCGCTGAGGTCTGGCAACAGCAGATCAAGCAATATCAGGTCGGGGCGTTCGGTCCGTGCGATATTCAGCGCTGCAGCACCATTTGCCGCCAGCAACGCCGTATAAAACACAGCCTCAAGTTTGACCTTGAGCACGATGCGATTCGTCGCCACATCATCAACGATGAGGATTCGTCCCGTCATTAAAACTCTTGCACCTGCTTGTTATCCACCTGATGAAGTGTTGGGGCCAAGTGGTTAAGAAATCCTTTCCCGGAGGTTAGGTATTCATAGTGCATTCATGGCATTTAGGCAGAAAACCGGCACAATCATGGGGATAACAGGCCCTTTTGAGCAAGAACTCGCCGAGACCGAGGCGTTAACGATGTTAACCTGGATGGCGGGTGACGAAGATGTGTTTGCCGCATTTCTGGCGTCCAGCGGGGCCGATGTGGGTGATGTTGCGGGCAAGGCGGCGGATCCGGCGTTCCTTGCGTCGGTCGTTGATTTTCTGATGACTGAAGACGCGCATGTGATTGCATGGGCCGCAGCCGCCGGGCGCAGGCCGGAAACCGTGCTGCAAATCCGGGCGGGCCTGCCGGGTGGTGACAGTTGGCATTGGACATAGGGGCGCATATGCCAACAAAAGTTGACGCCATTCTGTTTGATAAAGACGGCACATTGTTTGATTTCCGCAAAAGCTGGGGGCAATGGGCAGTTTCGCTGTTGCAAAACCTGACGCCAGACCCTGCCGAACAGCGCCGACTGGGTGCGGTGATCGGCTATGATCTGGCCACACAACGCTTTGCACCCGATAGCCCGGTGATTGCGGCTACGCCGTCGGAAATTGCCGCTGTTCTGGCGCCGCATTACGCGGCCCTTACCGCTGATCAGCTGGAAATCCGCATGAACCTGCTTGCGGCGGGCGCGCGCATGGCCCCCGCCGTGCCGCTGGCACCGTTGTTGCAGCGCCTGCGGGATATGGGGTTAAGGCTGGGCGTGGCCACCAATGATGCAACCACCCCGGCGCAGGCGCATTTGGCGCAGGCGGGGATTGCGGCGTTTTTCGACCGGGTGCTGGGTTGCGATTCCGGCTTTGGCAGCAAACCTGATCCCGGCATGCTGACAGCCTTTGCCAATCACACCGGCATTTCCCCCGCCCGCATCGCCATGGTGGGCGACAGCCGGCATGATCTGCACGCGGCCCGCGCGGCCGGTATGGTGGCGGTCGGCGTGCTGACCGGGGTGGCCGACAGGCAGGATCTGGAGCCCCATGCCGATGTCGTGCTGCCCGATATCAGCCATTTGCCCGATTGGCTTTGCGCACAGCCAAACGCTGACCCCGGCCGGTAAGCCTGCGAAAAACGACGCATTCACGTCGCCCCTGATGTGTCAATTCCGCTGCGACTGCTGCAATGCTGTATCACAGCCGGGGTGGTCTGGCATGAACGGCAAAGGGGCTGTGCCATGAACGAAGAACTGACACGGCGCAAACGTGCGGGCGGGCGCGCGGGCAACCAATTGCGTGCAGGGTCAGCCGCTATTGACCAGATGCCGTGGCGCATCCCCGTGAACACCGACCGCCCGATTGAACCGCTCGACGCTGATGGCGTGCAGGCCGTGCACAAGACCGCGATGCGCATCCTGCGCGATATCGGGATTGAAATTCTGAACCCCGAGGCCCTTGCGATCTTCAAGCAGGCCGGCTGCACGGTGCATGATACCAATGTGCGCATGGACGAAGATTTCGTGATGGACATGCTGTCCCACGCGCCCGCAACCTTTACCATCACGCCGCGCAACCCGGCCCGTGCGGTGCCGATGGGCGGGCGGCATATGGCGTTTGTCAACGTGTCCAGCCCGCCGAATTCCTGGGATATGGAACGTGGCAAACGGTCTGGCGACTTTGAAACCTTCAAGGAATTCATGAAACTGACGCAGTATTTCAACTGCATCCACATTGCGGGCGGCTATCCGGTTGAACCGATTGATATACATCCAAGCGTGCGCCATCTGGACTGCCTGTTTGAAAAGCTGACAATCACTGACAAGGTCGTGCATGCCTATTCGCTGGGCGCCGAACGTGTTGAGGATGTGATGGAGATGGTTCGCCTTGCAGCAGGCCTGTCGCACGCGGAATTCGATGCGCAGCCGCGGCTATACACCAACATCAATTCGGTCAGCCCGCTGAAGCATGACTATCCCATGCTCGATGGTGCCATGCGCATGGCCCGGCGTGGCCAGCCCGTGGTGGTGACGCCCTTTACGCTGGCAGGGGCGATGGCGCCTGTCACCATGTCGGGTGCCGTGGCGTTGTCATTGGCCGAGGCGCTGTCGGCGATTGCCCTTCTGCAGTACATCAACCCCGGCTGCCCGGTGGCCATTGGCACCTTTACCAGCAATGTGGATATGAAATCCGGCGCACCTGCCTTTGGCACGCCTGAATACATGCGTGCCACGCAAATGACCGGGCAGTTGGTGCGCCACTACAAACTGCCCCTGCGGTCATCGGGCACCTGTGCCGCCAACGTACCCGATGGGCAGGCAATGTGGGAAACCATGAACAGCCTGTGGGCGGCTGTGCAATCGGGCACCAACATGGTCTACCACGCCGCAGGCTGGCTGGAAGGCGGGCTGATTGCCAGCCCCGAAAAGTTCGTGATGGATTGCGAGATTTTGCAGATGATCCAGCGCTATTTTGAAACCAGCATCTGCGCCACCACCGAAGATGATCTTGCCTTTGATGCCATCCGCGAGGTTGGTGCAGGCGGCCACTACTTTGGCGTCCAGCACACCCAAGACCGCTATCAGACCGCGTTCTACCAGCCCTTCGTCAGCGATTGGCGCAATTACGAGGCATGGCAGCAGGATGGTGGCGTCTGGACACAGGAACGCGCGCATCGCATCTACAAACAGATCATCGCGGAATTTGAAGCGCCGCCCATGAACGGTGATCACCGCGAAGAATTGCAGCGTTTTGTCGCCCGGCGCAAACAGGAAGGCGGCGCGCCAACGGATTTCTAAGGGCTGCAACCGTTCAAATACAATGAAAAGGCGGCAGACTCGGCCGCTGGGCTACAGGTTTCCCGATGCGGACCATTAACGCTTTGGCGCTAGTGTTGCTGCAGGCAGCAGTGGGCAAGGGCGATGCATGGATTGGTAAACCGCGCGGTGCAGTGTTTTCTGCGCGATACCTTCGGGCCAGACCTGTGGCAGGCCGTTGCCCGTGATGCAGGCTTTGGCGGTGATGGGTTTGATACCATGGCCACCTACCCGCAGGCGGTGACCGATGGCCTGATTGATGCTGCCACGCGCCATTTGAACCGCCCGCGCGATGCGCTGCTAGAGGATATGGGCACCTACCTTGTGTCGCACCAGACGGTTGAACCCGTGCGCCGCTTGCTGCGGTTTGGCGGGGCGGATTTCATGGATTTTCTGCTGTCGATCGAAGATCTGCAGGGCCGCAGCCGCCTTGCCGTGCCCGATATCGACGTGCCGCTGCTGACATTGGATGAAGAAAGCCCCGATGTATACCTGCTGTCCTGCCGGTCGCCGGTGGCGGGGGCGGGGCATGTGATCATGGGCCTTTTGCGCGCGATGGCGGATGATTACGGCGCCCTGGTCCTGCTGGATCATCAGGGCAAACGCGACGGGGCGGAATGGCTGCGCGTGCATGTGCTGGAGGCGCGGTTTGCCGCGGGCCGCCGGTTTGATCTGGGCCGCAGCGCGATGGCGGGGGCGACCTGATGGATGGCAGTTCCGAAATGCAGATGCCGATGTACGGTTTGCAGGCCAGCGTGCTTGACCGGTTGATGCCGCTGTATCTGGCGGTATCGGCGGAGGGCACGATCACCGGTGCCGGGGTGACGCTGGCCAAGCTGTTTCCGCATGCGCCGCTGATCGGGCGGTCATTGTTTGATGTGTTTGCGCTGCGGCGGATCGGGGCCATCACCACGATGGCGGGATTGCGCACGCGCATGGCCCAACCCCTGTCCCTTGCGCGCCATGACGGTGGGGCCAGCCTGCGCGGCATAGCCCTGCCCATGGCCACCGGCAACGGGCTGCTGATGAACCTGTCGTTCGGCATTGGCGTAGTGGATGCCGTGCGCGATTTTGCCCTGACCGACGCTGATTTTGCACCAACCGACCTTGCCATCGAACTGCTGTATGTGGTTGAGGCAAAATCTGCTGTCATGGGTGAACTGGCCCGGTTGAATCTGGGCCTGAAAGGGGCAAAATCCGTAGCCGAGGCCCGCGCGCTGACCGATACGCTGACCGGCCTTGGCAACCGCCGCGCGCTGGATGAGGCGTTGGTGCGCATCCTTGATCTGGGCCGGCCTTTTGCGCTGCTGCACCTTGATCTGGATTTCTTCAAGGCGGTGAATGACACGCACGGCCATGCGGCGGGTGACCATGTACTGGCCACCGTGGCCGATGTGCTGCGCACCGCCACCCGCGAAGGTGATATTGTCACCCGCGTGGGCGGTGATGAATTCGTGCTGGTTTTGCCGAACCCCCCTGCGGACCAGACGCTGATGCGCATTGCCACGCGGATCATCACCGGGCTGGAGGTGCCGATTGCGTTTGAAGACAAGTCATGCCGCATTTCGGGCAGCATTGGCATTGCGCTGTCATCAGCGTTTCAACCGGTTGATCTGGACCGGATGCAGGCCGCCACTGACGCCGCCCTGTACGCGTCCAAACGGGCCGGGCGGGGCAGGGCGACATTGGCAACCTGACCGTTTAGGCGAAGGTAACCGCCTTGGCAAAGGGCAGATCGCGCAGCCGCTGCCCGGTCAGCGCAAAGATCGCGTTCCCTAGTGCGGGGGCGGCTGGCGGCAGGCCCGGTTCACCCACCCCCTTGATACTGCGCTGATTTTCCAGAATGCGCACGGTAATCGGCGGGCATTGCGGCAGGCGCATCGGTTCAAAATCCCAAAAGTTCACCTGTTCGGCCATCCCGTCGGCAAAGGTGATTTCGCCCCGCATCGCCGCTGACAGCCCGTACACCATGGCCCCTTGGACCTGCGCCTCGATATTGCCCGGATCAAGCGCGCGGCCCACATCCACCGCCGCCCAGGCACCCGTCATGCGCAGGCCAGCGGTGGTATCCATCACCTCTATCACCTGGGCACTTGGCACACCGAAACTCAGGCAGAACGCCACGCCCCGCGCGCGGCCCGGCAGGGCGGTGCCCCAATTGCTCATCTCGCCCACCGCTTCCAGCACCTTGCGGCTGGCCGCATCATCAATCTGCGCAAGGCGGAAGGCCAGCGGATCAGCCCCAGCCAGATACGCAAGCTCATCAATCGCCGTTTCATGGAAAAACGCGTTCTGTGACGCGCCAACTGACCGCCACGATCCCACCGGCACCATCGCAGGCGCGCGGTAGCCGGTCACCCGGTGGTTGGCAAAGCGGTAGGGCTGTTCCCACGCCCCCTGCACAATCGTGCCATCGGGGCCGGGAATGCTGTAGCCCAAGCGTCCGGTCTGGCTTTGCACCACCGATGATGCGGCGGTGGCAAAATCAAACGCCGTCACCACACCGTCGGTCAGCTTGGCCTGCACCCGCGCTGTGGCCGCCGGGCGGTAGGCATCATGCGTCATATCCTCTTCCCGGCTCCAGGTCAGCAGCACCGGCGTGCCTTCCAGTGCCATCGCCACCGTCACCGCCTGCTTGATGATGTCCATCTCCGCCCGCCGGCCAAACCCCCCGCCCATCAGCAAGGTTTCCACCGTTACCGCCTCGGGTGGCAGGCCGGTCAGTGCCACGCCTTCAATGCGCACTTGCGTCGGCAACTGGTTGCCGGACCAGACGGTCAACTGACCATCTTTCAGCAGTGCCGCCGCGTTCATCGGCTCCATCGTGGCATGGGCAAGGTAGGGCACGGTATAATCTGCCGTGAACACATCACCGGTCAGCGCGGCATCTACATCGCCGTCATCGCGGTTCCGGCTGTCTTCAAGCGCCGGGTCATACGGCGCGGCCAACTGCGTTGCGATTTCTGCAGATGTCGCTGGATAGGGCGCAGGCCCCCAGTCAAACACAATCGCATCCGCCGCCTGCATTGCCAGCCATGTATTGCCGGCCACCACCGCTACGCCGTTTGGCAAGGGCACAATCCGTTGCACACCTGGCATCGCCTTGGCTGCACTGTCATCATAGCCATTCATCGGCCCGCCCTGACGCGGGTTGGTGCGCGCCGTGGCAAACAGCATCCCCGGCAGGCGCAGATCAATGGCATATTGCGCCGTGCCCGTCACCTTTGGCACCATGTCCACCCGCGCCTGTGTGCGGCCCAGGATTTTCCATGTCGCCGGGTCGCGCAGCGCCGGTTCTTCAGGCAATTCCACGCCCGCCGCCGCCTGCCCAAGCGCTGTATAGGCCAGCCGTGTGCCATCTGGCCCGACCACAAACCCACCCTCCGTGGTGCAATCGCCCGCTGCCACGCCCAGTTGCGCCGCCCCCGCCGCAACCAGCATCGCCCGCGCCGCAGCCCCCGCTACGCGCATCTTGTCAAACGCATCGGGAATCGATGATGACCCCCCCGTAATCTGCAGGCCCAGAAACTTGGCCGGCACCGCCATCGCCCCGCGCAGGGTTTCGGCAACCCAGCTTTCATCCGTGGGCGCAAACGGCACGCCTTCACGCAGCACGGCCGCGTTGAAATATGCGTGTGAGGCTGGCCCGTGGATGACCCGCACCTGTTCCAGCGTCAGGTCCATTTCTTCGGCCACCAATGCCGCCAGCGTGGTGTGAATGCCCTGTCCCATTTCCGCACGCGGTGCGATCACCGTGATGCCGGTGTCGTCCACGATCACATAGGGCGTCAGGCTGGCCGCACCATTGGGCAAGGCACCCTCCAGCGGGTTCGCATAGGGTGTCGTGTATTTCCACCAGCCAAAGGCCGCCCCACCGCCAAGCGCCACTGCCCCGAACAGAAACCCGCGCCGCGCAATCGTCATCTTGCGTCCCATGTCACACGCCTCCCAACCGCTTGGCCGCATCCTGCACCGCCGCCCTGATCCGTGGATAGGTGCCGCAGCGGCACAGATTGCCCGCCATCGCCTCATCTATTTCGGCATCGGTCGGCGCCGGGTTTTCGGCCAGGAAACCCGCCGCCTGCATGATCTGCCCCGATTGGCAGTAGCCGCACTGCGCCACCTGTGCCGCCGCCCATGCCGCCTGCACCGCATGCAGCGCACCCGGCGTGCCCAAGCCTTCAATCGTCAGAACGCTGGCCCCCGCCACATCCGCCAGCGCCGTCTGGCATGACCGCACCGCCACCCCGTCCAGATGCACCGTGCAGGCCCCGCAGGCCGCCACCCCGCAGCCAAACTTGGTGCCCGTCAGGTTCAACCCGTCGCGCAGCACCCACAACAGCGGCATGTCACCGGGTAAATCCACCGTCTGTGCGGTGCCGTTCAGGGTAAAGGTCACGGGCATGGGGCTGGCTCCTTTGTGCTAGTTCCCTTGTGTTGCCTGACAAAATGGATGCAAAATGTCAGTTCGTCAATTGACATTTTCGCCCCATTTCGTCAGATTGTCATGAATGGCTGAAACCGGACCCATCGCAGTGCAAGACCGCAAGGATATGATCCTCGACGCTGCCTTTGGCGTGTTCGCCCAATACGGCTATCGCCGTACCGTGATGGAGGATATCGCATCCGCAGCAAACCTGTCGCGCACGGCGTTGTATCAGCATTGGCGCAACAAGGATGATCTGTTCCGCGCCCTTGCCACCCGCTATTTTGAAGAGGCCGCCCGCGATATGGCCACCGCCCTGACAGCGGCAGATGGCATGGAACAAGCCCTGCTTGCGGCCTTTGTCGCCAAGGATGGCAAATTCATGCAGGCCGTTCTGTCAACGCCGCACGGGCCGGAACTGCTGGAGGCCGGGTTTGCAGTGACCGCCGATATCGCCGCCACCGGTGAGGCGCGGTTTGTCGGTGTGCTGGCGCAGTTCCTGCACACCCGCACCATTCCGCCTGATCTGGGCGGCGCACAGGCCGTGGCGCACAGCATCATGACCGCGCTGAAAGGTCTGAAAATGTCAGCGCGCACGATGGATGACTACACGGCTGGGCAGGCCCGGCTGGCCCGCCTGTTCGCGCGCGCCCTGCGGGCTGACTAACCGTCGATCTGCCCACCCATGATGGCAATCGCCTGCTGATACACCGTCGCCGCATTCCACGCTTCGATCACCGCAAAGTTCGGCTCACCCTCCTGATAGCCCGCCCCCGGACGCCAGCCCTTTTGCGCCAGAAAATTCGCCGTTGATGCCAGCGCATCGGTCTGGTTGCCCAGATCAACCACGCCGTCGCCATTGCCATCCACGCCGTAGCGCAGCGCATTGCCCGGCAGAAACTGGGTATGCCCCAACTCGCCATGCTTGGCCCCGATGCTGGCGGCCGAAATTGACCCCTGATCCACCAGCTTCAGCGCGCCAATCAGATGGTCGGTGAAAAAATCACTGCGGCGGCAATCATAAGACAGCGTGGCGATGGCCGAGATGACATTGGTATCACCCATGAAATTGCCAAAGCCGGTTTCCATGCCGTGAATGGCAA
Organism: Rhodobacterales bacterium; assembly: GCA_043751715.1. GTDB lineage: Bacteria > Pseudomonadota > Alphaproteobacteria > Rhodobacterales > Rhodobacteraceae > JAAFHS01. The sequence continues at coordinate 17,291 of JAYUZO010000090.1, forward strand.
TGATGACGCCCGCTGGCACGCCGTAAGCCGCCTCCAGGCTTGCGTAAAACTCCGGATTGTCGCGCAGGCGGCGCTTGCCTTGGGATACAATCGCATCAGCGCCGCGCACGTCCAGAAACTTGGACAGGCTGTAGCGGAAGCTGCGCTGATTGCGGTCGGCATTGATGGTGGATTGCGAATAGCTGGAATTCATCAGCGCCGACAGGCCGCGTTCGCCCACACCCAAGGCCGCCGCTTCGGCCGCCATCTGCGGCTTCCAGCCTTCATAGGCCCCGCCGGTATCGCTGCAGGGCGCTGCTTGCGCCGCCCCTGCCAGTCCAAAAAACATGATCGTCACAAATAACCGCACGAAAAACCCCCAACGGATGACATTCGCTGCGCAGAATACGTGGCATTCACCCGCACGCAAGCCAATTGCCGCAACCGCCGCTGTTTGAGCGCCGCACCGCAGGGGGAAATTTTCCGGATAAGTGGCAGCCCGTAGGGGAGTCGAACCCCTCTTGCCTGGTTGAAAACCAGATGTCCTAACCGATAGACGAACGGGCCACTGGGCGGGCTTTTAATCATCACAGCCCTGACTCGCAAGCAGAAAATTGCCTTTTGCGTCAGTCAGCCAATGCTGCATCTTCCAGCCGCAACTGCACCTTGCTGCGCCCGCCATAGGTGTTGATTTCCAGCCGCCCCGCCAGATGAAACCGCTGGTGCCCTGCGTCCAGCAGCGCAGGCCCCAGCGGCCCGTCAAATGCCCCAAATGCCACCGCCTCCAGCCGCGCTGCATCACCGAATGTCAGCCGCAGGTGGCTTTCGCCAATCCGGCGCGCCTGCACCGCCTGATCCGCAAAGGCAAAACGCGGGGCAGGGGCGCCCGCCCCGAACGGCCCCGCCGCCTCGATCTCTTCGACCAGGGCCATTGTCGCCGCCGTCGGCATCAGCATCCCGTCCAGCCGCAGGTCTTCGCGCCCGCCCGCACCCGCGCCTTGCCGCGCCAGCAATTCGCCCAACCGCGCCATCGCCGGTTCCAGTTGCGCCCGGCTCAGCGACAGACCCGCTGCCATCTTGTGCCCGCCCCCCCGCGCAATCAGCCCCTCATCCGCCAGCCGGTGCACCGCTGCCCCCAGATCAACCCCCGAAACACTGCGCCCCGATCCCTTGCCCTCATCGCCATCAAAGCCGATCACCACCGCTGGCCGGTGCGTGGCCTCTTTCATGCGCGCGGCCACAATGCCCACCACACCCGGATGCCAGCCATTACCCGCCGCCCAGACCAACGGCCCCTCCACCCCCCGTGCCTCGGCCTGCGCCATGGCGGCAAGGCGCACCTGCATCTCGATCTCGCGGCGTTCGGTGTTCAGCGCGTCCAGCCGTGCCGCCATCGCCCCTGCCTCGGCCGCGTTATCCGTGGCCAGCAGCCGTGCACCCAGATCCGCCGCCCCGATCCGCCCGCCCGCATTCACCCGTGGCCCCAGCAAAAACCCCAACGCGTAGACCGACGGTGCGGTATCCATGCGCGCCACATCCGCCAATGCCACCAGCCCCACCCGTTCGCGCCGCGCCATTACCTTCAGGCCCTGCCGCACAAAGGCCCGGTTCACCCCCAGCAATGGCGCCACATCCGCCACCGTTGCCAGTGCCACCAGATCCAGCATCGCCATCAGATCGGGCCCCTGCACGCCATCGCTGCGCAACTGGCGGTTCGCCTCGACCAGCATCAGAAACACCACGCCTGCCGCACACAGATGCGCAAGGCTGCCATCCTCATCCTGCCGGTTCGGGTTGACCACCGCATAGGCCGCAGGCAGCGTCTCACCGCCAAGATGGTGATCCAGCACCACCACATCACACCCCGCCGCCGCAATCGGCCCATGCGAAAGCGTGCCGCAATCCACGCAGACAATCAGGTCGTGCGTGCCCCCAAGTGCGGCCATCGCCGGTACATTCGGCCCATAGCCTTCATCAATCCGGTCCGGAATATACAGCGTAGCCGCAGCACTCATGGCCCGCAGCCAGACCATCAGCAAGGCAGCTGACGCCCCGCCATCCACATCATAATCGGCAAACACTGCAATACGCTGACCGCCGCGCACCGCCACCAGAAACCGCGCCGCCGCCTTTTCCATATCACGCATCCCGCGCGGATCGGGCATCAGATCGCGCAGGGCCGGGGCAAGATACGCCTTCGCCGCTGCCGCCCCCACGCCCCGCCTGACCAGCGTCTGGCACAACGCCAGCGGCAGCGCCGTTTGCTGCACCATGGCTTCCGCCATCCGCACATCCCCTTCCGCAGGCCCCACCCAGCGGCGGCATGTTAACGAGTGCTCTATATTCAGAAACGCGCGTGTCATCTGCATGGGATGCCGGAACGCGCCCCGCCCCGCAACCCGCCCGCATCTTTTTCTGTTCACAAATATCCAAAAACGCGCAGCCGATCCGGGCCACTTGCCCGG
>JAYUZO010000091.1:0-7359 GCA_043751715.1 Rhodobacterales bacterium
GTAAGTGTAACGCCATCATCGCCCGGCATCATCACATCCAGCACGATCATGTCAAACTCCAGCCCCGCCAGCAGCCGCCGCGCATGGGCCGCGTCTCGCGCCACTGTCACCAGAAAACCATTGCGGATCAGGAACTTCTGCAACAGCCCCCTGATACGTTCATCATCATCCACCACCAGCAGATGCGGCCCTGCGTCAATCATGATCCCCCCTCTTTTAGCGCACCATAATGGCGGCGCATGTCCGGGTCCATCATTGCTTCCAGCACCTGCCGGAACCCCGCCACCGCCTGCGGCCCCGCAGCACGGTAGGCGCTGCGCATCCGCGCCCGCTGTGCTTCCGACAGTTGCCGCTCCAGCGCATGGCCCTTGTCCGTCAGGTACAGATGCCGCTCGCGCCGGTCTACGCGCCCCACCCGCGCCTCAACCAGACCATCCTCCATCAGCGTGCGCAGAATGCGGTTCAGGCTTTGCTTGGTGACCCCCAGAATCGACAACAGCGTGTTCACCGTCCCCCCCGGCCCCCGCCCGATGAAATGAATCGCCCGGTGGTGCGCCCGGCCATAATCCATCCCTTCCAGAATGCGGTCCGGGTCCGCCGTGAACCCCCGATAGGCAAAGAACATCGCTTCAATGCCCTTGCGCACCTGTTCATCCGTCAGAAACAACAGGCTTTCGCCACCCCGCCCAGCCTCTGCCATGGTGATCTCCTTTGCGCCGATTTTATGTCAGCCTTGTTGACTTTCCAAGCGCTGACTGTTAGCAAAATCCCGAATTTGCGCAACATTATGTCCGAAGCGGACCTATCAGCGCAACATATGCAAACCGCAGGGGGCAAAGATGACAGGGTATGATGATCGTGATGGCTTCATCTGGATGGATGGCAAGCTGGTGGATTGGCGTTCGGCCAATGTGCATATCCTGACCCACGCCATGCACTATGCCTCAAGCGTGTTCGAAGGTGAACGCTGCTACAACGGCAAGATTTTCAAATCCTCCGAACATTCCCAACGCCTGCGCACATCGGGTGAACTGCTGGATATGCCGCTGCCCTATTCGATGGCCGAGATTAACGCCGCCAAAGAGGCCACGCTCAAGGCCAATAACCTGACCGACGCCTATGTGCGCGCGATTGCATGGCGTGGTGCTGGGGAAATGATGGGTATCGCCGGCAACAAGAACCCAATCCGCATGGCCGTGGCCTGCTGGGTCTGGGGCAACTACTACGGCGACGCCAAGTTCAAAGGCGCCAAGCTCGACATCGCGAAATGGAAACGCCCCAGCCCCGAAACCATCCCCCACGCCGCCAAGGCCGCTGGCCTGTATATGATCTGCACCATGTCCAAACACGCCGCCGAGGCCAAGGGCTGCTCTGACGCCATGATGTTCGACTATCGCGGCTATGTGGCCGAGGCGACGGGCGCGAATATCTTCTTTGTCAAGGATGGTGAGGTGCATACCCCACTTGCGGATTCTTTCCTGAACGGCATCACGCGCCAGACAGTGATCGGCATGCTGCGCGACATGCACATCGTCGTCCACGAACGCCACATCCTGCCGGAAGAACTGGAAGGGTTTGAACAATGCTGGCTGACCGGCACCGCCGCCGAAGTAACACCTGTGGGCCAGATCGGCGACTACACCTTTGAAGTCGGTGATCTGACCAAACGCGTGTCAATGGAGTATGAAAAGCTGGTGCGGGCTTAAGGGTCCAACCTTGCAAGGGCGCGCCTGTGAAAGGCGCGCCCATTGTCTGCACCTCAGGCTGTTTGGCCCCGCGCGATCCGCGCAAATGCCACCACGCGCGCCGATCCATATTCGCGCTTTTCCGGATGCCGCATCTTGGCGCGCAAAAGCGCATCCTGCGCCTGCCGTTCAATGCGCAGAAACTGCTGCAGTTTTGTGGCATTGGCTGGTGGGTGGCTGTCAGTAAGGTGTTTCATGGCGCATCCCCCAAAATTGACAATGCGCCGATATTGCCACATCTCATGGCAACAGTAACGCCGCGCCGCAGCACATCGGCCACGGCGCGCCGATCGTTACAACAGCGCCGAGCGCTACAACAGCTCGGTCACCACGTCGATATTGCCCTGCGTTGCGTTGGAATACGGGCAAATGAAATGCCCACGCTCCACCATCTTTTCCGCCACGCTGCGGTCCACCCCCGGCAGGCTGACCACCAACTTCACGCGCAACCCAAACCCGCCATCGCTGCGCCCGCCAATGCCCACATGCGCGTTCACCGTCGCGTTGTCCGGCACCGTGCCCAGCTTTTCCGCCCCCGCTGCAAACCGCATAGCCCCCAGATAACAGGCCGCATAGCCCACCGCGAACAGCTCTTCCGGGTTGTGCCCCAGCCCCGATCCGCCCAGCTCTTTCGGGCTGGTCATTGTCACCGTCAACTGCCCGTTCACCAGCCCCGCCACCCCATTGCGCCCGCCACCTGTCGCCTTGGCTTCCGTCCAGTATTTTACATCAACCGTCATGTTCGCACCCCTTCGCTCAAATGGTTCCTCCCGCAGTGTCCCCTGCTGACGCACGGACCGCAACCTGTCATTGCCGTAATCGGCCACCCCGCGCCAACCGCCCCACCGCCCAGCGTGCTGCATCCGCCACCGCTGCATCCGCGTCATCCACCAGTGCCGCTGCCGCACCCGCCAATTCCGGCATCCCCGAATTCCCGATGGCATAGGCCACGTTGCGCACAAACCGGTCCCGGCCAATGCGCTTGATCGGGCTCCCCGCAAACCGCGCCCGGAATGCCGCATCGTCCAGCCCCGCCAGTTCCGCCAGTTCCGGTGCCCCGACGCGCGGCTGATAACCCACCTCATGCGCCGCAGCGGCAAACTTGTTCCACGGGCACACCGCCAGACAATCATCACAGCCGTAAATCCGGTTGCCCATCAGGGCGCGCAAACCCTCATCCACCGGCCCTTTATGTTCGATCGTCAGATACGAAATGCACCGCCGCGCATCCAATTGATACGGCGCCGGAAACGCCTGCGTCGGGCAGATATCCAGACAGGCTGTGCAACTGCCACAATGCGAAACCTCCGCCACATCCACAGGCAATTCCAGCGTCGTGAAAATTGCCCCCAGAAAGAACCAGTTCCCCAATTCGCGGCTTAACAGGTTCGTATGCTTGCCCTGCCAGCCCAGCCCCGCCGCCTGCGCCAGCGGTTTTTCCATCACCGGGGCGGTATCCACAAACACCTTGATCTCGGCCCCCGTCTGCCCCACCAGCCAGCCCCCCAACCGTTTCAGCCGCCGCTTGACCAGATCATGGTAATCGCGCCCTTGGGCATACACCGAAACCGCCCCCCGGTCCCGCTGCTGCAACACCACCAGCGGGTCAGCCTCCGGCGTATACACCTCCGCCAGCATCACCACCGACCGCGCCGCAGGCCACAGCGCCGCCGCCTGCCCCCGCCATTCCGCCCGGTCCGCCATCCACCCCATCTGCCCGTGATGCCCTGCCGCCAGCCACGCCCGCAGTGCCGCCCCGCCATCGACCGCATCCGGCGCGCAAACCCCCATGCCCGCAAAGCCTTCGCCCAACGCCCGCGCCCGTAACCGCTCTTTCAGATCAGCGCCCACGTCGCCCTTTCAACTTTGCCCAAATATCCTCTGGGGGTGAGGCGCCCTTCGCGCCGAGGGGGCTGAAAGCCCCCTGAATTTTCGCCGAAAATTCAAGCTAGAAATCAAGATCCGCATAATGCGCCGCCGGTGGGAACCCCGAAATCTGATCTGCCAACAATGCCCGGAAACTCGGCCGCGACTTGATCTTGGCATACCAGTCTTTCACCACTGCCGACCGGTGCCAGTCCACATCACTGATATAATCCAGACAGGACAGATGCGCCGCCGCGGTCAGATCGGCCAGCGTCATCACATCCCCCGCCAGCCACCGCCGCTCGTCCAGCAGCTGGCCCATGTAATCAATATGGCCCTTGATCCGCTGACTGCCCGCCTTGACGTTCTTGCTGTCGGGGTAGCCCTGCCCCATCACCTTCTTGCCCACCCGCTCATGCAGCAGTTTTGACGTCACCTCCGACTGGAACTTGTCGTCAAACCACGCGCACAGCCTGCGCACCTCATACCGCCCATCCACATCGCGCGGCATCAAGGGTGGCTGTGGCACGCTTTCATCCAGATATTCGCAAATCGCCTGACTCTCGCTTAACATCCGTGTGTCAATCTTCAGAACAGGCACCTTGCCCGCCGGATTGCGCCGCATGAATTCCGGTGTCGGCTCCCAATACCGCTCTTCCACCAACTCCACTTCCAGCTTCTTTTCGGCCAGCACCAACCGCACCTTGCGGCAGAACGGCGACAGGGGAAAATGGTAAAGCCGGATCATGGGGTGCCTCGCAGTATCACGCCTCTTCCTTGCCCCTACCGCACGCCGAATTCAAGGCGTGCCTCATTCAAAACACGCCGCCCGGCCATCTGCCGCGATGGTTTCCGCCCCGCTGATGATCTGCCCTGTGCGTCTGCGCGTTTGAGGCCCCGGATTGGCCGCATCCCACTCTTTTGGATTGGGCAGCACCGCAGCCAGCCGTGCTGCCTGCAAATCCGTCAGATCACGCGCATCCACGCCAAAGTAATGCTGTGCCGCCGCCTGCACCCCGAACACGCCTTCAGCAAATTCGGCCACGTTCAGATATACCTCCAGCACGCGCTGCTTTGACCACACCAGTTCAACCACCGGTGTCAGCGCCGCCTCCATCGCCTTGCGCAGCCATGACCTGTTCTGCCACAGGAACACGTTCTTCACCACCTGCTGCGAAATCGTCGATGCCCCCCGGTTACCCCCGGCATCAATCGCATCGCGGATCGCCGCCATGTCAAACCCCCAGTGCAGGCAGAAATTCGCATCCTCTGCCGCCACCGCAGACCGCGCCATCACCGGGGCAATCTCATCCCAATCCACCCAGTCGCGCTTCAGCGCGCCCAGACGGCGGTCCTCGCTCATCTGATACAGGTTCGTCGGTGGGTTGATGAAACTGAACAGCAGCACCAGCACCACCAGCACCGCCGGAACAGCAAGCATCCCCCGCCAGACCCACAGCAGCAAAACCCGGATCGGCCCGCGTTTTGGCGCCGGTTTGCGCCGTTTGCGCGGCTTTGTCGTTTTTGTGCTGTCAGCCTCTGTCATGCCCGCAGGGTTATGCGCAGGCCGTGCCGGGCGTCAAGCCTTGCCGCCACCCAACTGGTTTGCCGGCAGCCCCAAGGTCTGCACCGCCTCCAGATGTGCCTTCAATTGCGCCTCGGCCTCTTTGGACAGGCTGGTTTGCAACACCCGCCCCTTGGCCTTCAAATTGCCCAACCGGTCCAGCACCTTGTCTGCCGTCATCTTGCGGATCAACACGCCAATCGCAGCCCCGCCCTTGTCCAGGCTTTCACCCACATTGCGCAGGAATTCATCATCAATCCCCAGATCGGTGAACTTGCCCGCCAGCGCACCTGCACTTGCCCCCACCGCCGCCCCGATCACCGGGTTCAGGAACAGCATCCCGATAATCGCCCCCCACAGGCCCCCGCCCACCGCACCTGACGCCGTCAGGTTCACGGCCTGATGCAGTTGCACCTGGCCGCCCTCGGACCGGGTGACGATCACCACATCCTCCATCTCGATCAGGTATTCCTTTTGCAGCTTCACCAGTTCCGCCCGCGCCTCAAACGCAGTCGCTTCATCCGGAAAGGCCACGATAATCAGATCGGACATGCGGTCCTCCAAAAAGGAAAAGGGCACAGCACCACCCTGCTGCGCCCCTTTGGTATCACATCCAAAGCGGTTTGGAAAACTTTCTCCGCCTATTCCGCCGGTACTTTTGCCGCCTCGTCGCTCAGCGGGTGCGGCAGGTGCACCAGCATTTCCTTCGGGCAGACCTGCAGGAAATTCCGCCGCTCCCCCGCCCAGTCGTTCAGGATTTTTGCCCCCTTCACGCTGGCCGTTTCCGTCACATGCGCCGCGATCAGCCCGCGCAGCTGCGCCTCCCAATGCGGGTGCGTGACACCGCACATCACCAGACTTTCACCGTTGATGAAATCTTCCGCCACCCCGGTCGGGTCATACAGATAGGCCATCCCCCCCGTCATGCCCGCCCCAAAATTCGCGCCGATCCGCCCCAGAATCACCGCCACCCCGCCCGTCATGTATTCGCACCCGTTTGATCCACAGCCTTCCACCACCACCGACGCACCGCTGTTGCGCACCGCAAAGCGTTCACCCGCACGGCCCGCCGCGAACAAATGCCCCGCCGTCGCCCCATACAGCACCGTATTGCCGATGATCGTGTTATCCGCAGCCGTCAGCGGTGAGGCCATCTGCGGCCGCACCACAATCAGCCCGCCCGACAGGCCCTTGCCCACATAATCATTCGCATCACCCATCACCTCCAGCTTAAGGCCCCGCACCGCGAACGCCCCCAGCGATTGCCCCGCATTCCCCGTCAGCTTGACCGTCAGATGATCGGGTTGCAGGCTGTTGCGCATGCCGAACCGCTTGACGATATGACTGGATGCCCGCGTGCCAATCGTGCGGTGCGTGTTGCGCACTGCATAGCTCAGCTGCATCTTTTCGCCATCTTCAAAGAACCGCGCGCCGTCCTTGACGATGTCTGCATCCAGCGTGTCCGGCACCGCATTGCGCGGCTTTGAACGGTCGTACGTAATGCGCTGCGCCCCATCCACCGTAATCAGCAATGGGTTCAGGTCCAGATCATCCAGATGCGCCGCACCGCGCGAAACCTGCGTCAGCAAATCCGCCCGCCCGATGATTTCATCCATCGACCGCGCGCCGATGCTGGCCAGAATCTCCCGCACTTCCTGCGCATAGAACGTGATCAGGTTCACCACCTTGTCCGCCGTGCCGGTGAATTTCGCCCGCAAATCAGGGTTTTGCGTGCACACGCCCACCGGGCAGGTGTTGGATTGGCACTGCCGCACCATGATGCAGCCCATCGCAATCAGCGCCGCCGTGCCGATGCCATACTCCTCGGCCCCCATCATCGCCGCCATCACCACATCGCGGCCCGTCCGCAGGCCCCCATCTGTGCGCAACGTCACCCGTTCGCGCAAATTGTTCATCGCCAGCACCTGATGCGCCTCGGTCAAGCCCATTTCCCACGGCAGGCCCGCGTATTTGATCGATGTGCCGGGGCTGGCCCCCGTGCCGCCATTATGCCCGGAAATCAATATGATATCCGCCTTGGCCTTGGCCACGCCTGCCGCAATCGTGCCCACGCCAGACTGTGAAACCAGCTTCACCGTCACCTTGGCGCGCGGGTTGATCTGCTTCAGATCATAGATCAGCTGCGCCAGATCCTCGATCGAATAGATATCATGGTGCGGCGGC
>JAYUZO010000092.1:0-4057 GCA_043751715.1 Rhodobacterales bacterium
AAGACAATCATCTGCTTGCCTTCGGGGTTCAGCTTGGTTCTGATCCGGTCATCCCAGATATTGGCCGTGATCGCGAGCACCGATTTGGGCGCTGCCACAACAGGAATGCCGGGCGGGGCCAGAGCATAGGCATCAACCGAGATGCCAAAGTTGTACAGCCGGGTGCCATCATAGCGGCCGAACCGGTCGGCAATGGCCTTTTCCATGGCGGCCTCCCATTCGGCCCCCGTTGCTTCACGCGAGATCGGCACCTTTTGCATGTTGGTGGTGACGGTGATGTTCAGGCCAAGGGCGAATTCGCCCAAGGGCACGGGTGGTGTGGTGGCCAGATCTTCGGTGGCGCAGGCCATCAGCAAGGGCAGGCAGATCAGGGCGGCGAAAAGGCGCATCATCGTGGACATTCCCATGGGCAACTGCTGCAGCGATACCCTGCTGCCGGAAGCCGTGCAATGACGGTTGCGTGAAGTCATTCAACAGGTGATTGGCCCATTGGCGATTTGCCAGGCACTGCTATGTTGATAGGCATGAATGATCAACGCCCCATCCCCGAACCGGTTCCTGCCCACGTGCCGCTGTCCAACACGCCATTGGGCATTTTTGGCAGCCTGAAGGCGGGGCGTGAAAACGTGCTGCTGCTGATCCCCGAGGTGGCGACGCGTGCGCCGATCCTGTCAGGGCGCACGGTCAAACGCTGGCACATGGTGATGGACCCCGAAGCCTTGCGGCGCATCCTGCGCGACAAGGTCGAGGATTACCCGAAATCGGTGGTGACCAAGCTGATCCTTGAACCGGCGATTGGCGACAGCCTGTTTGTGGCGGAAGGTGCGCAATGGCTGTGGCAAAGGCGCACGGCGGCACCGGTGTTTTCGCACCGCAACGTGGCGGCTCTGGCACCAGTGATGACGCTGGCGGCAGAGCGGGCCTGCGCGCGGATTGAGGCGTCCGCAGGGCGTGCTGCGGATATGTTTGATGAAATGGTGACGACAACGTTCGAGGTGATTTCGGATGTGACGTTTTCGGATGGTGAGGGGTTTGACCGGGCATCGGTGCATAAGGCGATTGAGCAGTATATCAGCCAGACGGCGAAGGTTTCGCTGCTGGATATCATCGGGGCACCGCCTTGGGTGCCGCGTCCGGGGCGGATGATTGCGGGTTCGGCGATGCGCGACATGAAGCGAGTGGCGGATACGGCGATTGATGCGCGCCGGGCCGAAGTGGCCAAACCGGTGCCAGACCTGTTGGATCTGCTGCTGGCCGGGGAAGACCCGAAATCGGGCCGCCGGATGACGACGGCAGAATTGCGCGATAACCTTTTGACGTTCATCGTGGCGGGGCATGAGACAACGGCGCTGACGCTGTCATGGGCGCTGTATCTGTGCGCGTTCGACCAGAACGTGCAGGATGCGGCACGGGCCGAGGCACAGGCCGTGCTGGGAAAGCGGGCAGCCACGGCTGCGGATGTGATGGCGCTGCCGTTGGTGCGCCAGATCGTGGATGAAACGCTGCGGATGTACCCACCGGCAGCGTTTCTGTCACGTACGGCGCAGGCCGCGGATACGCTGTGCGGGCGCGAGGTACGCCCCGGCGATACGGTGATCCTGCCAATTTATGCGCTGCACCGGCACCACGATCTGTGGCCGAACCCGGACCGGTTTGATCCCAGCCGGTTTGCTGATGCAAAAGCCATTGACCGGTTTGCCTATCTGCCGTTCGGCGACGGCCCGCGCATCTGCATCGGGGCGAATTTCGCGCTGCAAGAGGCGGTGATCATACTGGCCACGCTGCTGGCGCGGTTCCGCTTTTCCCGCGTGCCGGGGCGCGAACCGAAACCCGTGATGATCCTGACACTGCGGCCCGAAGGCGGCGTGTGGCTGGGGGTGGAAAAATTGTAAGGGGCCGTTCATCCATACCTTGCGGTCTGTCTTTGCCGGATCATGGCGATAAGCGCCCGCCTTGCCCCCCGCTTTTGCACCCTAGCCGCAGATGGCCTTCAGCGCGGCCCAGTCCGCCCCGCTTATAACTTCGGCATGTGCGGCCCCATCAACAGCGCGGGCCGCTTCTGCCCGGCCTGCCATATTCGGGTGCGTTGACAAATAGTCCGGCAAATCAATGCCCTTGCCATCCAACCCTTCAAAGAACGCAGCCAAACCTGCCGTGCCGATGCCTGTGTCATTCAGCAGGCCATAGGCAAAGGCATCAGCCGCCGCCTCGGCCTCACGCGTGTAGCTGGCTGACAGCACCTGGTCGCCGATGATCGCAATCAGCGATCCGCCCGTAGCATCGCCCAGCAGCAGTGACACGATCCCCGCCGATCCCACGGCCCGGAATGCCAGCCGGGTGGGATCGCGCGCCTCGACATGGCCGATTTCATGCGCAAGCACGCCTGCCACCTCGGCGGGTGTTGCGGCCTGATCCAATAGGCCGCGCACGATTACCACTTGCCCGCCGGGGGCGGCAAAGGCATTGACCATCGGGTGGTCAAACACCTGCAAGCTCAGGTCATAGCGCAGGTTTTGCCCGGCTGTCAGGCGCTGTTTCAGGCGGTCAAGTGCGGCCAGGCCAGCCGGGTTCCGGCAGGTCAGCGCGCCATCGGCCCCGCCCAGATATTGCTCCATATTCGCTACCACCAGCTGGCCGAATGCCACCTCGCGTTCAATGGGCAGGCGTTCGGCCAATGTGTCTGACAGGCGCGGCAGGATGACAAATATGATGGCCCCAAGCGCCGCAAGCGCCGCCGTCGTGCGCCAGATCACCCGGCCCCAGGTGCCGGGGCGTACATCGCGGGCGTTCAGGCCGGGGGCATGGCTGCGCACCCAATCGGCCATCGGCCCCGGCTGCAGGATCAGGCGGGCGGGATCGCGCGGTTGTTCATCATCGGTGGCGGAGTGCAGCGTCAGGATCAGCGGGCCATTGCTGCCCGTGCCTCCACCCCCCGAGCCCCTGCCCCCCGTCGCCCCGCTTTGCGCGCGAATGCGGTCAAGCCGCCAGAAAAACGGCTTGCCCGGCGGGTCGAACGCGGTCAGTGACAGGTATTCCGCTTGTATGCCCACGGTCACACGGTGGCTGCGTGCGGTTTCGCCATCAAAATACGCGCCCTGGGCCGTGATGTCGGGGCGCGCGGTCATCAGATCGCCCCGCCCCAATCCAGCGCATCGGCAAAACCTTCGGCATCAGCGCCCTTGTCGGTCACGCGCTGGCGGATAATATCCATGGCATCGACGTTGACCATAGCGGTGGTGCCCACGATGTGGCGGATGATGGGTTCGGTGATGAACGCAAGCGCCATGGCCCCCAAAAGGGTCAGCAAACCCAGATAGGCGACGGCGGCAAGAATGGCAAAACCGGTGGCGTTTGCGGGGGAAATGCTGCCCCCCATGGTCGTGCCGATGCCCGCGCCGATGGCGGCAATGACGGCGGCAACGACGCCGATGAACAGATAGCCAAGGATGACGCGGCCCAGCACAGTGCCGGTGCGCGGGTTGGACTGAAAGGTGATGTCGGGGCCCAGTTGCTTGGTGCGGGTCAGGTAGCCAAAGGATTGCACGCTGTAACTGAAATAACCGAACAGCAGCCAGAGATAGCCAACGATGAACGCAAGGCCGGCCAGGGCTGGCGTTTGTGTCATCACCCCGACAAGGGTGCCAGCGACCACAAGCACAAGCCCGATCAGCACATGTTTATAGGTGCCATACAGCCCTGCCCACCGCCCGCCTTGGGTGAATTTCGTATCGCCAAACCAGCTGCGATTGGTCATGTATGCCTCAAGCCGGTAGGTCATCAGCGGCCAAAGCAGACCCAGCGACACGATGGTCAGGACCAGAAACAGAATGCCGCGCATCACATAACCTGCGGCCTGTTTCTGCATGCCAAAGCGAATGCCGCGAAACCGTGTGCGCGCGAGTTTGTAGCGGCGCGAGCGGTATTGTGCGAACAGCAAAAGTGGGGCGAGCGCAAAAAGCGAGGCATAGACCACGCCAAGCTGCATCAGCACCTCGGCCTGCGTTTTGGGCTGAAACACGAAATACAGGCCGAACTGAAACAGGATCAGCTGCACAGT
>JAYUZO010000093.1:0-9213 GCA_043751715.1 Rhodobacterales bacterium
GGCAGCGCGCCACCGCCTTGCAACCGGGTGACAAGCAGGGCGACAATGGTTATGACGCCCGCAATCATGCTGAGCGTCAGCACGATGACCAGCGTTTTCAGAAACCGCAAACCGGGCGGCAGCCCATCGGGTGAATGTTCTTCCATGACTGATCTTCCTGAACCCGGTACCTTGCAGGTGGAAATCCCCGCAGGCCACCCTGACCGCCTTGATAAGGCGCTTGCGCAGGCGGTGCCAGAGAATGCGTCGCTGTCGCGTTCACGCCTGATGCGGATGATTGCGGATGGGGCGGTGTCGTTGCAAGGCAGGCCCGTCACGGATGGCAAGGCAAAGGTCACCGAGGGGCAGATCTATACCCTGCGGCTTGATCCGGCGGCGGCGGTCGATACGCTGGCGCAAGATATTCCGCTGTCGGTGATCTGGGAAGACACCGATCTGATTGTGATCGACAAACCCGCGGGCATGGTGGTGCATCCGGCCCCCGGCACGCCGGATGGCACGCTGGTCAACGCATTGCTGGCGCATTGCGGTGATACGCTGTCAGGCGTGGGGGGGCAGCGCCGCCCCGGCATTGTGCACCGGATTGACAAGGATACGACGGGCCTTTTGGTGGTGGCGAAATCTGATCGCGCGCATCATGGGTTGGCCGCGCAGTTTGAGGAACACACGGTCAACCGCCGCTATCTGGCCGTGGTGCACGGTGTGCCATCGCCCGCTGATCCGCGCCTGAGGGGTTTGCGTGGGATCACCTTTGAAGGTGCGGGTATTCTGCGCGTGGCCACTGGCCTTGCGCGCCACAAGACTGATCGTCAGCGGCAGGCGGTGGTCTGGGATGGCGGGCGGCATGCCGTCACGCGGGTGCGGGTGGTGGAGGATCTGGCAGGCGGGCACGCGGCATTGGTGGAATGCTGGCTGGAAACCGGCCGCACGCATCAGATCCGCGTGCACATGTCCTATGCGGGCCATGCGCTGCTGGGCGACCAAACCTATGGCAACCGCCGCAAACTGCCGGAAAAGTTGCCGGGGGCGGCGGCTGCCATGGCCTTTCCGCGCCAGGCGCTGCACGCGGCGACGCTGGGATTTCAGCATCCGGTGACGGGTGAGATGCTGGAATTCGCATCCCCTTTGCCGGATGATCTGCAACTGTTGCTGGCGGGGCTTGGGGGGTAGGCGCGGTTGCAACAGATATCTCTCTTAGGTGCGTGGGCACTGGGGGTGGTAGCACGGGGGGTGGCAGCACGGGTGGCTGGGGCGCTGCAAATGGAAAACAGATGCTGAAAACCAAACCGACGCAGGCTGATCTGGCCTATGCCGATGCATCGCCGCGCAATGTGCTGGATGTGTATCTGCCCGCAGGCGCGGCCAATTCGCCCGTGGTGATCTGGATTCACGGCGGCGCGTTCATGATGGATGACAAGGCTGATCCGCAATCACTGGATGCGTTGCTGGGCGCGGGCTTTGCGGTGGCAGCAATCAATTACCGGCTGACCGATACGGCCATCTGGCCCGCGCAACTGCATGATGTCACTGCTGCCGTCGGCTTTATCCGCACCAATGCGGCTGCCTATGGCGTGGATGGCAACCGGCTCGCGCTGTTTGGTGCATCGGCCGGCGGGTTTCTAGCCAGCACGGCAGGCATTGCGCTGGCGGCCGATCCGGCAACGGCGGTATCAGCGGTGGTGGATTGGTTCGGCCCGGTGCAGTTTACCACCATGGATGCGGATATTGAGGCCACGGGCACTGCCCGCGCCACCGGGCGCAATGACGCCGACGATTCGCCCGAATCCCGGCTGGTAGGGCACAGCGTGTCAGATAACCCGGTGGCGGCCGAACAGGTCAGCCCGCTGGCCTATCTGGCCAGGTCCACCACACCGCTGCCGGCTTTTCTGATCATGCACGGTGAACATGATCCCTATATCGGGCGCGGCCAGTCGGAACGCCTGCGTGACGCACTGCTGGCAAGCCCGCATCAGACCGGCGTGACCTGTCCGGTGGTTGCCGGTGGCGGGCACGGGTCCGGCACATTTCAGGATAAGGCGACCACGAAGATGATGCTTGATTTCCTGACAGCACTTTGGCCGTGATCAGCCCGCCTGTGCTGCGGCGCATTGGCCCGCACCCCACCGTGCAGGTGCAGCATCTTGTGACGCGCGTGTGAAAAGCCTATCGTTTCTTCAGTCGCCGACTCGCACGGTGACGTTTCAGGAGCGGTGCTCGTCCCCCTGCCCGGCGGGATTGCTACGATAGATCTGCCATCGAATGGGCCGGATCATATGTTTCACACCTGCAAAACCTTCACCCTCAGCTTCCCCCCGAGGCCCCATGATTCATGATCCCGTCCAATATGCGGACCAGCCACCTTTGCCGTTGTTTGACGAAGAGGCGCTGGATATTGCCGATTATCTGAAATCCGAAGGCGAAGCAGACCCCGGCATCCACACCGATGCAACCCGCAAGCAGGGCTTTGCCGCCCTTACCCTGGGCGCTGTGGGGGTGGTGTACGGCGATATCGGCACATCACCGATCTATGCCTTCCGTGAGGCGCTTAAGGCCACAGGGGCCGCCGTGCCCGGCCCGGCCGAGGTGCTGGGTATCTTGTCTTTGCTGATCTGGACGCTGATCCTGATTGTTACCGTCAAATACGTCTTTCTGCTGCTGCGTGCCGATAACCGGGGAGAGGGTGGCATTCTGGCGCTGTATACACTCGTGCGGCTGGCGGCTGGAAAACGGTCGGTGCCGGTGCTGCTGCTGGCCTTGGGCGGGGCCGCGCTGTTTGCCGGTGATGCTGCCATCACGCCAGCCATCTCCGTCCTGTCTGCCGTTGAAGGCATGGAACTCGTGGTGCCGGCCCTGCACGCCTACATTCTGCCCATGACCCTTGGCATCCTGATTGCCTTGTTTGCCGTGCAACGCTGGGGAACGGCCAGTGTCGCGCTGCTGTTCGGCCCTGTGACCGTGATCTGGTTTGCGGTGTTGGGCGGCCTTGGCATCTGGCACCTGATTGAAACGCCATCCGTCATCGCATCGTTGAACCCGGTCTGGGGTGCGCAATTCCTGCTGAACCACACAGGCGTGGCTTTTGTCGTGCTAGGCGCGGTGTTTCTGGCCGTGACCGGCGGCGAGGCGCTGTATGCCGACCTGGGCCATTTCGGGCGCAAACCCATCATGCTGGCGTGGTTCGCACTGGTGCTGCCTGCCTTGGTGCTGAACTACATGGGGCAGGGGGCCATGGTGCTGGCCCACCCCGAAACCGCAACAGATGCATTTTTTGCCATGGCCCCTGCGCCTGCACTGCCGTTTCTGGTGGTTCTGGCCACCGCAGCCACCGTCATTGCCAGCCAGGCCGTCATCACCGGGGCGTTTTCCATGGCGCGCGGTGCCGTGCAACTGGGCTTTCTGCCCCGCCTGCGCATTCGCCACACGGCCGAAGGGCAAAGCGGGCAAATCTATATCGGTGCGGTGAACTGGCTGCTGCTGGCCGGGGTGATCTGGCTGGTTGTGGCGTTTCAGACCTCGGGGGCGCTTGCCTCGGCTTATGGGATTGCCGTGACTGGCACCATGGTGCTGACCACGGTGCTGGGTGCTTTGTACCTTGTGCGGTCGGGCCGTTTGTCTGTGCCTGCGACCATGGTGCTGGCCGCCCCGATCCTGATGGTCGAGCTTGTGTTCCTTGCATCAAATGCGCTGAAGATCTTTGATGGCGGCTATGTACCTGTGATTGCCGCGTTGATCGTGGCGCTGATCATGTGGATCTGGTGGCGTGGCACACAACTGGTGCGCGCGCGCGTGCTGAAACAGGCCGTTGCTCTGCCATCCTTCGTGCGGATGATGCGCAATTCCAGCGCGCATGTCATTCCCGGCACCGCCTTCTTTCTGACCGGGGATGCAGACATCGTGCCGTCAGCGCTGATGCACAACCTCAAACACAACCGCGTGCTGCATGAACAGACCGTATTGCTAACGGTAGAAACCCTGCGCGTGCCGTTTGCCCTTGCCGACGAACGCGCCAGTGTTGAACCGCTGGGCGGCTGTTTTGTGCGCCTGACCCTGCGGTTCGGGTTTATGGAAACCCCCAATATCAGCCGCGCCATGGCCCATGCCCGCCGCGCAGGACTGCGCTTTGATGTGATGGCCAGCACCTTTTTCCTTGGCCGCCGCCGGGCGGTTGCCACCGGGTCGGGCCTCGAATGGCTGTTAGACCGCGCCTATGTCACGCTCGCGCGGTTTGGCGCTGATCCGACTGACTTTTACCATCTTCCGCGCGACCGGGTGGTGGAACTGGGTGAACGGGTGGCGATCTGACACGCGCCCACCGGTTTGCGCTGCGCTGACATTCGCGTGAGCCGGTGGTTACAATTCTTCATCCACGGAACGCGAATGCACATGTGATGTTAATGTTTGTAAGATAGCCGCCCTTGTGGCGGTGAAACCGCGCGCATAAATAAATGGTCACCGGGGGCTGATGGCACCGGCAACACAAATGGGGGGCACGACATGAGCACCTATGCAAATCTACCCGCACCCAGCCCGGAACAGGGGCTGAACCGATACATGCAGGACATCCGCAAGTTTCCGCTGTTGGAACCTGAACAGGAATACATGCTGGCCAAGGCCTGGGTTGATCACGAAGATTCCAAGGCCGCGCATCAGCTGGTCACATCGCATCTGCGGCTGGCTGCCAAGATTGCCATGGGCTATCGCGGCTATGGCCTGCCACAGGCCGAGGTGATTTCCGAGGCGAATGTGGGCCTGATGCAGGCGGTCAAACGCTTTGATCCCGAAAAGGGCTTTCGTCTGGCAACCTATGCGATGTGGTGGATCAGGGCGAGCATTCAGGAATATATCCTGCGGTCATGGAGCCTGGTGAAGCTGGGCACCACATCGGCACAGAAAAAGCTGTTCTTCAACCTGCGCAAGGCCAAGGCCAAGGTCGGCGCGTTGGAAGAGGGTGATCTGCGGCCTGAAAACGTGGCGCGCATTGCCACCGATCTGGGTGTGACGGAAACCGAAGTGATTGACATGAACCGGCGCCTGTCTGGGTCGGATGCCAGCCTGAATGCGACCGTGGGGTCGGAAGAGGGTGGCGCGCAATGGCAGGACTGGCTTGAGGATGAAGACAGCGATCAGGCCGAACATTACGCCGAACGGGATGAGCTGGACACGCGCCGCGCGCTGCTGACACAGGCGATGGCGGTGCTGAACGAACGTGAACGCGATGTGCTGATGGAACGCAGGCTTGCCGAAAGCCCGGTCACGCTGGAGGATCTTTCCAGCCGCTACGGCGTCAGCCGCGAACGCATCCGCCAGATTGAGGTGCGGGCGTTTGAAAAGCTGCAGGAACGCATGCGGCAACTGGCCAAGGGCAAGGGCATGGTGGTACCAGCCTGAGCGCGCCTTTCTGTCCCTGAGGGGCCGTGTCGCTGTGCTGGCAGCGATGCAGCTCGTCGGGGCTAAAGTGCGGTTGTTAAAGCGGGTATCGCTTGGCCGCTGAATGGGTTAGGCAGCATTGGAAAATTGGGAAGTACATCCATGACCATGCTCGGCACCTTTCTTAAACCCATGCACCCCGAAGGCTATAAGTTTGTGGCGATCTTTGCGGTCATCACCGCGGCATTGTTCTGGCTGTGGGAACCGCTGGGCTGGCTGGGTCTGGGTGCAACCATCTGGTGCTATTATTTTTTCCGCGATCCCAAACGCAGCGTTCCGCAGGATGCCAACCTGATCCTGTCACCGGCTGACGGTGTGATCAGCCTGATCGAACATGCCGTGCCGCCGCCGGAACTGAACATGGGGCCAGCCGCCCTGACCCGCGTGTCGGTGTTCATGAACGTGTTCAACTGCCATGTGAACCGCGCACCCGTGGCCGGTGAAATTACCGCTGTCGCCTACCGCCCCGGCAAATTCTTCAACGCCTCGCTGGATAAGGCTTCATCCGACAACGAACGCAATGCCCTGTCGATCCGCATGGCTGATGGCCGCCAGATTGCCGTGGTGCAGATTGCGGGCCTTGTTGCGCGCCGCATCGTGTGTTGGGGCAAGTCGGGGCAGGGCGTGCAGGCGGGCGAACGGTTTGGGCTGATCCGATTTGGGTCGCGTCTTGATGTCTATCTGCCTGATGGCGTGGCCCCGCTGGTGGCCTTGGGGCAAACCATGGTGGCCGGTGAAACCGTATTGGCAGACCTGCGCGTGGGCACCGCCCGCGCCGGCCGCACGCAATGACAGACCCAACCCGCCGCCCGCGACGCGAACTGCCGCTGGTGCAACTGCTGCCCAATTTCCTGACCGTTGCCGCACTTTGTGCAGGCCTGACTGCCATCCGCTTTGCCATTTCCGGTGATTTTGGCATCGCTGCCGGGCTGATTGTGCTGTCTGCGGTGCTGGACGGGCTGGATGGTCGTTTGGCGCGCCTGTTGAAAAGCGAAAGCGAGATTGGCGCGGAACTGGACAGTCTGGTGGATTTCGTCAATTTCGGTGTGGCGCCGGGGATCATGCTGTATTTGTGGGCGCTGAATGCCATGCCGCGTGCCGGTTGGATTGTGGCGCTGATTTACACCTGTTGTTGCCTGCTGCGTCTGGCGCGGTTCAACGTCATCAGCCGCGCCCCCGAGACCGAGGATGGCAGCCATTTTCAGGGTGTGCCTTCGCCTGCGGGGGCCATGCTGGCGATGCTGCCCCTGTTCTTTTCGTTTGTGATGGACCACGCTGTTTCAATTCCGGCACCCATGGTGGCGGTGTGGATGGTGGCGGTGGGTCTGTTGATGATTGGCCGGTTCAGGACGCCGTCCTTCAAGAAAACCACCGTTTATGCTGATCAGGTGCATTGGATGGTGGTGGCCTTTGTGGCCCTGGTGGCGGCGCTTGCGACCTATCCCTGGGCCACGCTGCTGATGCTTGATCTGGTTTATGCCGCGATGCTGATTTTTACTGTTCTGCGCAAGAAAATTTGAAACGAACAAAGTGGATACACCCATGCAAGTTGATGCCATTCGTCGCAGCTATGCCCGTTGGGCCCCGGTTTATGACCTTGCCTTTGGACGTATCACCAATGGCGGACGCAGGCGGGCGGCAGCGCATGTCAACCGGATGGGTGGTTCGGTGCTGGAGGTGGGCGTGGGCACCGGCCTTGCCTTTGGCCGCTATGCGCCGCAGGTACAGGTGACGGGCATTGATGTCAGCGCCGAAATGCTGGCCAAAGCGCAAGACAAGATTGCGCGGCAGGGCCTGCGCAATGTGGTGGGCTTGCACCAGATGGATGCACGCAGCATGGCGTTTGCGGATGGCGCGTTTGATCATGTGGCAGCGATGCACATCATGTCGGTGGTGCCTGACCCCGAACAGGTGCTGGCAGAAATGGTGCGGGTGTGCCGGGTGGGGGGCAGTGTGATGATTGCCAACCATTTCGCCCATACGGCCGAAGGCTGGGGCTGGGTGGAACGCATGGCGGCACCGCTGGCGCATTTGCTGGGCTGGCATTCCGATTTCGCACGCGCCCGCGTGATGGGCGACGCGCGCCTGCATCTGGAGGAAGAGGTGCATGTGCCACCTTTTGGTCTGATGACATTCCTGCGCTTTCGGCGGGTTGCGTAAGGCGGCCCTCGCCCTTAATTTAGCGCCAAACAAGGGGGCGATCATGCAAGCTGTTCGGTGGGGTATTCTGGGCGCGGCCAATTTTGCGCAGAATTTCATGGCCCCGGCCATTCATGCCGCCAAAGGCGCGGAACTGGTGGCGCTTGCGACCTCGGACCCGGCCAATGCTGTGGGGTTTCAGGCGTTTTGCCCTGGCCTGCGGTTGCACAGCAGCTATGACGCGCTGCTGGCCGACCCGGCTATTGATGCGGTTTATGTGCCGCTGCCCAACCATCTGCATGTGGAATGGACGCTAAAGGCACTGGCTGCGGGCAAACATGTGCTGACCGAAAAGCCCATAGCCTTGCAGGCCGATGAGATTGACCAGATCATTGCCGCGCGTGACCGGACGGGGTTGCTTGCAGCCGAGGCTTACATGATCGTGCACCATCCGCAGTGGATAAGGGCACGCGAATGGCTGCTTGCGGGTGAAATCGGCACCTTGCGGCATGTGGATGCGGCCTTCACCTATAACCTGACCGATATGGGGAACATCCGTGCACGGCCCGAAACCGGGGGTGGAGGGATCCGCGACATCGGGGTTTACACCTTTGGGTCGGCGCGGTTTGTGACAGGGGCCGAACCGGTGGCCCTGTCCGCGCAACTGCGCCTGCACAATGGGGTGGATGTGTTTGCCCAGGTCAACGGCGTGATGGAGGGGCCAACGGGCCGCTTTACCTATGGGTCGATGACGGCGATCAACATGTATAACCGGCAGGTTGTGACATTTCAGGGCGACCGCGGCATGATCCGGCTGGAGGGCGGGCCGTTCAATGCCAATGTGAACAGCATGGCACAGGTGGAATTGCACCGTGACGGCAACACCGTGCTGACCGAACGCTGGCCTACCGCCAACCACTATGTGCTGCAGGTTGAGGCGTTTTGTCATTCGGTACAAACCGGGTCGCCCTATCCCTGCTCGCTGGAATTCGTCAAGGGCACGCAGGCGATGATCGACACCGTATTCGCCGTGGCAACCGTGATCGACTAGGCCTTAGTGCCCGCCCGCCCCACCGCGTTCGTGATCACGCTTTTCGCGCAGGGCGCGTAGGTCTTCGGGTTCAAACCGGTTATAACTGACCTTGGCCGTCGTCGCCGCGTCACGGTCATCACTGAACCGCTTCCAGCCCAGGGCCGATGCCGCGTAAAACCAGCAAGATGACCAGATCACCAGCAGGGTCATCGCAAGGCCCAGCAGCACGAATTCAACCGGTGGCCAGATCATCGGCTCGCTGGTGATCAGCAGCACCAGATTTGATGCCACCGTCGCAATCAGGCCGAATGACATCGCGTAGGCGCCGGTTGCCGTGCACAAAACCCCGGTCGCAATCAGCACCAGCAGCACCGGCAGAAATGCGGTGCCCAGCCCCAGAAACGGGTCGGTTGGCCCCATTTTGGGGGTGGCCGAAATCGCGGCCCCCGCCATTGGCACCGACAACAACGCCGACAGCGCAAGTGAGATCACCGTAGCGCCGATCATCAGCCCCACCGTCACCGGATGCGCCGAAATCTGTGCTGCAAAGACCTGCGGATTGGCCATGACACTGTCCACCGAGGCACCTTCGGCAGACATCAGAAACACTGTCG
>JAYUZO010000094.1:0-30736 GCA_043751715.1 Rhodobacterales bacterium
GATGGATGATCCCGTCGTCCATCTGTCGCTTAGCGTCACAAAGCGGAACTGCGCCGTGGACCAGATCACCAGCTCTTCCGCAAAGCGGCTCAGGTGCATTGCACAGATCGCCGACGCGCCCAGAAACTCCAACGCAAAGTCCCGGTCACTGACCGAATCCAGACTGTTCGCTGTCGGCCGCGCAAACCCCAACGCCTGCGCCGTCATATGTCGGTCAATCGGAAAGCTTGTCCCCGCCAGCGCCGCCGCCCCCAAAGGGCATTCGTTCATCCGCGCCCGCGCATCGGCAAACCGCGAACGATCCCGCGCCAGCATTTCGACATAGGCCATCATGTGATGCCCCCAGGTCACCGGCTGCGCTGTCTGCAAATGCGTAAAGCCCGGCATCACCCAATCAGCACCCGCCTCGGCCTGCGCCAGAAACGCCCCCATCAGCGCCGTGATGCCCGTAACCGCCGCATCGCACTGATCACGCACCCATAGCCGGAAATCCACCGCCACCTGATCATTCCGGCTGCGCGCCGTGTGCAGCCGCCCCGCCGCCTCACCAATCAAATCCTTCAGCCGCGCCTCCACATTCATGTGGATGTCTTCCAGATCAACGCGGAATTGCAGCTTTC
This sequence comes from Rhodobacterales bacterium, assembly GCA_043751715.1. Classification (GTDB taxonomy): domain Bacteria; phylum Pseudomonadota; class Alphaproteobacteria; order Rhodobacterales; family Rhodobacteraceae; genus JAAFHS01. The sequence goes on from JAYUZO010000094.1 coordinate 621, forward strand.
CCGTTTCAATCTCTGACAACACCGTGAGAAGGCCTTCCCCGATCGCCTCCGCGTCCTTATTGATCAGAATGCCCACCGCTGCCAACATGGCCGCATGGGCGCGGCTGCCCCGTATGTCCTGGGCGTAAAGCCGTTGGTCAAACCCGATTGACGCGTTGATCGCCGTCATGATCGCGTCCGGGCCTTCGGCAAAACGCCCGCCCCACATGGTGTTGGCTGCATGGTTTGTCATGGAATACCCTTTGGGAGCGGTGAATGCGCAAGGTTCTGATTGTCATCTATACGGCCCTGTTGATGGGTGCAAATGCCGCCCACGCCGATGTCAGCGCGCTGCGCACTGGCGATATGCTGAAGCTGAACCTTGTGGAACCCGCCACCCTGCCGGATGTGCCCATTTTGGACGGTGACGGCGCCGAACACAGCCTGTCACAATGGCAGGGTCAATGGGTGGTGTTGAACTTCTGGGCCACATGGTGCGCGCCCTGCCGTCACGAAATGCCCTCACTGGGCCGGTTGCAGGCTGCCATGCCCGCATTGGTGGTGTTGCCCGTGGCCACCGGGCGCAACTCGGTTGATGGGATCACGCGGTTCTATGATGAGGCTGGGGTTGCGAACCTGCCCGTGCTGCTGGACCCGAAATCAGAACTCGCACGCAACATGGCCGTCATGGGCCTGCCCGTGACAGTGATCGTGAATCCGCAAGGGCAAGAGGTGGCGCGCCTGATCGGTGATGCGGAATGGGACAGTGCCGATGCACAGGCGATTTTGCAGGCGATGATGGCCGAAGGGAACTAGGCACGGGGGATGGGCAGGTTGCCCATCCTACGGTCACAACGGCGGTTTTACAGTATGGGCAATCTGCCCATCCGCCCCACCCATCACAGCGCCAACCGCTCCAGTACCCAACCCCGCTGCGCCAGCAGGTTCAGCACGCCCTCATCGCCCGACAGGTGCAGCGCCCCGAACGCCGCGAACACTGGCCCTGTGTCCGCTGCCGCCTCAATCACCGGAATCCACGACCGGTTGCGCGCGTTCATCAGCAACTCTTCCATCATCTCGAATTCCACCTCTACCCGCTCCGGCGTGTAGCCCGGCAAATCCAGCGCCTGATCCTGCAACAATTCCCACACCACCCGGCTGTTCTGCGCAAAATACGCATCCGCCAGCGTAACCGACGAATCGGCCGCCCGGTCTTCCATCACCAGTGCTGTCTGCACCATTTCAATCTGCGACGCCGCAGGCATCTGCCCGAACAACCGTAGCACGGTGTCAAAGGGTTCCAGCGCCCGCACCGGCACGCTTGCCGCCTCGGCTGCTGCAATCACGCTGAAATCCAGCCCGTCCTTTGCCGCTATCGCCGCCATCGCGCAGGGCGGCACCGACAGCAGAATCGAGATGTACCAAGGCTGAAACTTCGCGGCCATGAACCCCGGAATCTGCCGTGCCGCCATCGCCTTGGTCAGCCGCGCCCAATCCGCCGGGGGCAGTTGCTCCATCAGTGACGGCCCCGTGGTGATCAGCATTCCCGACGGATCATCCGCCATCTGTGCCATCAGTGCCGCCTCTTCCTCGGGTCCCGCCTCGACCAGCACCGTTGACGCCTGCGCAATCATCGGGCCAATCACCTGCAAGGTCGCGCTGTGGCGTGGATCGCCCAGATGGTAAGTGCCGATAATGGTCACCTCGGCACCCGCTTTTGACGCGCGCCAGAAATTGCCCTGCGCAAACGGCGATGCGTCGGCCCGCGCCTGCAGCGCCGCACGATCGGCATCCGGCAGGGCATCCAGCAAGTTCTGACCGATGCAATCTGAAAACGCGGGCTGGCACAGGGCCACTAAGGCAAAAACCGACAACATATGGCGCAACATTCAGACCGTTCCTTTGCGTGGGGCAACACCGTTGGCCAGACGCTGCCATCCGCGCCACGTTCTGCCAAGCGAAAGGTTGCCTTTGCCCGATCAACTTTTCAAAGGTCAGGTGTTGACAGGCGCGCGCCGGATGCCTAACTGACCACTCGTTAGCACTCGCATTCGCTGAGTGCTAAGATTTTCAACCTGGAACACAAAGGGAGTGACACCAGATGGCATTCACACCGCTGCATGACCGCGTATTGGTCCGTCGCATCGAAGGCGAAGAAAAAACCAAGGGCGGGCTGATTATCCCCGATACCGCCAAGGAAAAACCAGCCGAGGCTGAAGTTGTGGCCGTAGGTCCCGGCGCCCGCAAGGACAGCGGCGAGCTGATCGCCCCGTCCGTCAAGGCCGGTGACCGCGTGCTGTTCGGCAAATGGTCGGGCACCGAAGTGACGATCGACGGCAAGGAACTGCTGATCATGAAAGAAAGCGACATCCTCGGCGTGATCGCCTGAGGAACGGTGGGTTTCACCCACCCTACGCTGACTTAACCCATTCAAGGAGCTATCAAAATGGCTGCAAAAGACGTACGCTTTGATACCGATGCCCGCGACCGCATGCTGCGCGGCGTGAACATCCTGGCCGATGCCGTGAAGGTCACACTGGGGCCAAAAGGCCGCAACGTGGTGATCGACAAATCCTTCGGCTCGCCCCGCATCACCAAAGACGGTGTGACGGTTGCCAAGGAAATCGAACTGGCTGACAAGTTCGAAAACATGGGCGCGCAGATGGTGAAGGAAGTCGCTTCCCGCACCAATGATGAGGCTGGCGACGGCACCACCACCGCCACCGTGCTGGCACAAGCCATTATCAAGGACGGCCTCAAGGCTGTGGCCGCCGGGATGAACCCGATGGACCTGAAGCGCGGCATCGATCTGGCCGTGACCAAGGTTGTGGCTGCCATCAAGGCCGCCTCGCGCCCCGTCAAGGACAGCGCCGAAGTGGCCCAGGTTGGCACCATCTCCGCCAACGGCGAAGCTGAAATCGGGCGGCAAATCGCCGACGCGATGCAGAAGGTCGGCAACGAAGGCGTGATCACTGTTGAAGAAAACAAGGGTCTGGAAACCGAAACCACCGTCGTCGAAGGCATGCAGTTCGACCGTGGCTATCTGTCGCCTTACTTTGTCACCAACGCTGACAAGATGATTGTCGAACTGGAAGACGCCTACATCCTGCTGCACGAAAAGAAACTGTCGTCGTTGCAGCCAATGGTGCCGCTGCTGGAAGCCGTGATCCAATCACAGCGCCCGCTCGTGATCATTTCCGAAGACGTGGAAGGCGAGGCTTTGGCCACGCTGGTTGTCAACAAGCTGCGTGGCGGCCTGAAAATCGCTGCCGTCAAGGCACCGGGCTTTGGCGACCGTCGCAAGGCCATGCTGCAGGACATCGCCATTCTGACCGGTGGTCAGGTGATCTCCGATGATCTGGGCATGAAGCTGGAAAACGTCGGCATTGACATGCTGGGTCGTGCCAAGAAAATCTCGATCACCAAAGACAACACCACGCTGGTGGATGGCGCTGGTGACAAGGCTGAAATCGCTGCCCGCGTGTCGCAGATCCGTGCGCAGATCGAAGAAACCACGTCTGACTATGACCGTGAAAAACTGCAGGAACGTGTGGCGAAGCTCGCTGGCGGTGTTGCGGTGATCAAGGTCGGCGGCATGACCGAAGTTGAGGTCAAGGAGCGTAAGGACCGCGTTGATGACGCACTGAACGCAACCCGCGCAGCCGTGCAGGAAGGGATCGTTGTGGGTGGCGGTGTTGCCCTGATCCAAGCTGGCAAGGTGCTGGAAGGCATGACGGGCGCCAACTCTGACCAGAACGCCGGTATCGGCATCGTGCGCCGCGCGCTGGAAGCGCCGCTGCGCCAGATCGCCGAAAACGCAGGCGTTGACGGGGCTGTTGTTGCGGGCAAGATCCGCGAAGCAACTGACGTGACCTATGGCTTTAACGCCCAGACCGAAGAATATGGTGACATGTTCGCCTTCGGTGTGATCGACCCGGCCAAGGTTGTACGCACAGCACTGGAGGATGCGGCATCCGTTGCATCACTGCTGATCACCACCGAAGCCATGATCGCTGATCGTCCATCCAAGGAATCGGCTGGCGGCGGCGGCATGGGCGGCATGGGCGGCATGGACGGGATGATGTAATCACCCCGGCCATTGGCCTAACGAACGAAAGGGCGCAGGCAACTGCGCCCTTTTGCTTTTGCACGGACCTGGTAAGTTTTGCCCCATGACAAAGGCAGTCTTCATCGCATCTTCGCATTCGGCCTATCAGGACAGGCCGGGTGAGGTTTATCATTTCCCCAACATTTACCTGTCGCGCGTGGCGCAAACGGTTGGCGATTGGGTGATCTTTTTCGAAGGGCGGCGGGGTGGTTCGCGCGGCTATTACGCGGTGCAGCGCGTGTCCAAGATCGCGCCTGATCCGGCTGATCACACCCACAGCTTTGCCATTCTGGACCGCGCCTCCGAACTTGGGTTTGAAACCAATGTGCCGCGCCTGCGCGATGATCAGGCACCCTATGAAACCGGACTGCCACTTTCGCGCGGATCAAACACCAGTGCCGTCCGGCTGATTTCGGATTCTGATTTTGCCGCCATCATCAGTGCTGGCCTGCGCGCCGTGGATGATGCCGAAACCCTGACAAGGTCTGGCGGCGCGGATGAGCTGCGTTCACGCAATCTGTCACAGCCAACCGGCATGGCCGAGGCACCCGAACCCTTTGCAATGCCGCAGCCCGATGACATCCGCCCCATGGTCCTGTCATCGCGTGCCTTTCGTGACCGCAGCTTTGCCCGTCAGGTCAAGCGCGCCTATGCGGCCCGTTGTGCCATGTCGGGCTTGTCGTTGCGCAATGGCGGCGGCCGCCCCGAGGTTGAGGCCGCCCATATCCTGCCGGTTGAGGAACAAGGCCCCGACACCGTGCGCAACGGTCTGGCGCTGTCGGGCACCGTGCACTGGATGTTTGACCGTGGCCTTGTCAGCGTGGACCATGACGGCACCATCCTGACCGCACCCAATTCGATCGCGTCCGAGGTTGCCGATCGTCTGCTTGTGGCAGACCGGCGGCTGATCATGCCCCCTGATCCTGCGCACCGTCCCCATCAGGGCTATCTGCAATGGCACCGCCAGCATCGGTTCAAAGGATAGCGCCACCCAACCGTGCGGCTGCAAGCGCGGTGGCGTTTTCACGAAAAACTCACGCCATTTTCAGGATTGCGCGCACCCGGTTGTGCCATTCTGACCCTGCCATGATTGGTGGCCTGCGCGACCCTCCGTGCTGCGCGATACTGCATTTTATTTCACCCCCCCCTTTCCCACGGAGCCATCCCATGAAAGCCATTTCCGCCCACGGGCATGCCACCCGCGAAATGTCACGCGCTGCCCTCAACGCCCTGTCCACCACCGGTGACCCCGGCAAGTTCGGCCGCATGTTCCCCATGCTGGACCCATTGCAAGTATCTGACGATGCTTTGGAATTTCTGGCTGGCCTGATGAAGGACAGCGTGGATGCCGCAGGCGATACGCTGCCTGCTGGTGACAACCCCACTGTGCCCGCCGGTTACACCTATCTTGGCCAGTTCATTGACCATGACATCACCCTTGATACCACACCCTTGGAGGCGCAAGAGGTTGATCCCCTTGCCACCTCCAACTTCCGCTCGCCATCTGTTGATCTGGACTCGGTCTACGGCCAGGGTCCGGCCATCCATCCACATCTGTATCAGCGTGACCCCGCCACCCACCGCACCACCGCCAAACTGCTGATTGGCCGCGCGGGCGCATCCTTTGATCCCGCAGGCGGTAATGTGCCCGACCTGCCCAACGATCTGCCGCGCAATCAGGTGGGGCGCGCCCTGATCGGCGATGAACGCAATGATGAAAACCTGCTGGTCGCGCAAACCCATGTGCTGCTGCTGAAATTCCACAACAAGGTGGTTGATCTGTTGATGTCCACCCAGCCCGCCCTGACCGGAAGCGCTTTGTTTGATGAGGCACGGCGCATTGTGACATGGCACTATCAGTGGATCGTGCTGTTTGATTTTGTGGAACGCCTGACCGAACCGGGCCTTGTCAAACGCATCAAGACAGCGGGACGGCGGTTTTACCGGTTCCGGTCCCGCCCTTACATGCCAGCGGAATTTGCCGCCGCCGCCTACCGGCTGGGGCATTCGATGGTGCGTGAACGCTACAGCCACAACCGCGTGTTCCGTGATGGCGGGGTTGCCCCCGGCACGCTGGGCCTGCTGTTCAACTTTACTGCCAAATCCGGCCAGATCGTGGGTGAACTGGTGGATCAGGGTGCTTTGAACACCGGCACCGGCCCCGGCCCGCTGCGCGATCTGCCATCCAACTGGGTCATCGACTGGCGCCGTTTCTTTGACATGGGCACACACCTTGGCACGCCCGATTTCGCCCTAAACCCCGCGCGCAGGCTGGATACAAAGATCGTGCCAGCCCTGCACAGCTTGCCGGGCCTGTCGGGGCGCGAGGCATCGCTGGCCTTCCGCAATCTGCGGCGCGGGGTGATCCTGGGGCTGCCATCCGGGCAGGATGTGGCACGCGCCATGGGTCTGGCCAAACTGACCGAGGATGAGGTGCTGGCGGGCCTGTCGGCCGCCGACAAGACCACCTTGCGCGGCCATAACCTGCACAAGGCCACGCCGCTGTGGTATTACATCCTGAAAGAGGCCGAGGTGAAGCACGCAGGCATACGGCTTGGCCCGGTCGGGTCAACCATCATTGCCGAAACCTTTCTGGGACTGATCCATGGTGACCACAAATCATTTTTGTGGTTGCGCGCCAACTGGAAACCCGAACTGCCATCAGCCACGCCGGACCATTTCACCATGGCCGACATGGTGCGCTTTGTGGGTGATATCAATCCGGTCGGGTAACGCTGCACCCATGGCCTGCGGCGGTGGTTCATCGCCGCAGGACACACATCACCGCCGTTGTATCAATCGGCAGGCACATACGCGGGCCAGCCATCGCCCGCATCTTCGGTGCAGCGTTCCGGCCTGCCCAACAGCCCGCCCCCTTCATAGCAGGCATCCAGCGCATTGAACCGCAGCCGTTCCAACCGCCCTTCGGCAATCGCGCGCCACCACAGCGCCTCCATCAGCAATGCGTCGCCCGGGTCTGGGGTGCAAACGTTGACAGCGCCTGTGTCCGTACAGATCAGCCCCACACCGCGCCGGTCGCCAAACGTATCAAAGACCTGCGGCAAGGCCCGCGCGCCCCACACGTTCGCCGGTGGTGGATCATCAAATTCTTGCGTTTCGCCCCATATCGCACTGATCGATTCTGCTGGTCCACCACCGCCGTATGCTGCAAACGGAAACACCCAAATCTCCTGCGTGTCATACTCTTGTTCGCCATCCGGCCCGGTTTCAGTTTTTGTCCCAACGCCCAGCGCTGCGGTTGAAAAATTGTTCAGACCAGCGCGGTCGGCGGCATCCGGCGCAGGGCGGAACCGAAAGTTATAGCTTGCCCCCACAGGATAGCGCAGCGTGATCTGCGCATAGCGGTCGGTCAGCGTAACGATCTGCGGTTGCGTGGTCCCGTCGGGTACGGCCAGCATTGACACTTCGACCAGCCCGCCATGCTCCAGCAGCGCCCCATCGACAAAAATCGTCAGGTCAGCGTCCTGCGCCACCGCTGCACCTGCCACCGCCATAACGCCGGCCACCAGCCAGCCACCAAGCCATACCTTCACTGCGCACCTGCCCTGATTGTTCACGCCTATTTTGCGGCGCAAGTATGGATCACTCTCCTCCAAAGGTCATCATGCTATTGCCACGCGGCCCCATCCCAGATGGGCCGGCACGGCGAACGCAAAGGTTTGCCCGCTTGCACAGCCCTGCCAGACCCGCCACACTTGCGCCATGCGCCTGTTTCTGTTGACCGCTGCCACCATGACTGCCTTTGCAGGCAATTCGCTGCTGAACCGGTTCGGCGTGGTGGGCGCGGGCATGGATGCGGCCAGTTTTGCGCTGATCCGGGTGCTGGCGGGGGCCGTGGTTCTGGCACTGCTGCTGGCCCTGCGCAACACGCGGCGCGGTGGTGGCATCTGGCCCCCGGCCAATCTGGCGGCGGTGCCGGGGGTGCTGGGGCTGGTCGTCTATCTGGCGGGGTTTTCGGTGGCCTATACCGGGCTTGGCGCGGGCACCGGCGCGCTGATCCTGTTTGGCACGGTGCAGATCACCATGTTTGGCGCGGCGGTTTTGCGCAGGCAACCCGTGGCACCCTTGCGCATCCTTGGGGCTGGGGTGGCGTTTGCGGGGCTGCTGATTCTGCTGTGGCCGGGGCCAAACCCGGTCAGCACCAGTGCTGCCATGGCGATGATTGCCGCAGGGCTGGGCTGGGGCGTGTATTCGCTGGCGGGCGGGGCCAGTGCCGATGCGCTGGCAGGCACGGCGGTGAATTTTGTGCTGGCCGTGCCGCTGATGCTGCTGTTCTGGGCCGCAATGGGCGCGGCACCGCTGCCGGGTGCGGGATTTTGGCTGGCGGTGCTGTCGGGCGCGGTGACATCGGGCCTTGGCTATGCGCTGTGGTATGCCGTGCTGCCCGCACTCGGGCTGCAGCGCGCGGCGGTGGCGCAACTGACGGTGCCGGTGATTGCGGCCATGGGCGGGGCCATCTGGCTGGGCGAAGGTGTGGGCTGGCGGTTTGTGCTGGCGGGCGCGTTGGTGCTGGGCGGGGTGGCACTGGCCAGCCTGTCTGGCCGGGCTAAAGGCTGAAAGCCCCGCCCGCTATAACGGCTTGCCCAACCGGTGCAAACGATGCCCGGTATCCGGATCATCGCGCCATAGGCCGGTATCGGCAAACCCTTCGCGGTTCCAGAACGCCCGCCCCCGCCCGTTGGCCCCCAACACCGCCAGATACAAATGCCGCGCCCCCCCGCCCCGCGCGCGCAGTTCCAGATCATGCAAAACCTGTGCCCCATACCCCCGCCCGCGCAGGTGCGGCGCCAGCAGCATCAGATCAATATAGGCCGCCTCCGGCACGGGAAACCCGAATGACAGCACGGCCACCCCGCCGATGGCCTGCCCTTGGGTAAATACCCCCAACCGCTGCGATGCCACAGGGTCACAACCCGGCGGCGTGTCGGTAAAAAAGGCCGCCACCATCGCCGCATCAGGCGCGCGCCCTTCAGCCAGTTGCCAGTAATCCGCCGCAGCCTCATACAGCGCTCCCACGGCATCCCGATCCTGCGCCCGGTGCAAGGGGCGGATCGTCAGCATCGGCGCGGCACTGGTCTGGTCAGCGGTCACGCTCATGGCACGATCACCTCAAGCGGGTCATACATCAGGCCGGTGCCCCATGCCGCATCAGCCAACAGTCCGGGTTTGAACCGGATACCCGCCATATCCGCCCGGCTGAAAAACCGCCGGTCCGTCACTACGCCTGCCGGGTCTTGCCAGGTGGGGTTGATCCGGCCTGCGGTCACCGTGCAGCGAAAGAACACCTCAACCTGATGAAACCCGGTTGCCGGGTCGTGAAATTCATTCACCAGCGCCGGTGCGCCAACGGCCACCGTCAGCCCCGTTTCCTCGTGTATCTCGCGCAGCAGGTTTTCGGGCAGCGATGTGCCACGCTCCACCCCACCGCCCGGCGCGCACCACAGGTCTGATTGCCCGCCCGGATAGGCGTTCACCAGCAACAGCCGGTCATCAAGCAAAATCAGCGCGCGTACGGCAAGGCGGGGTGAGGGCATGCTGTAACGGTGGCCCGGCCCCGCAGGATTGTCCATGGTCAGGGGTGCAATCAGCCGCACAACCGCCTAGATATGGCCCATGAAACAGCCCGCACCCGTTTTGACCCGCCTTTTGCCCACCCCCCGTCGCGATGAGGCGGTGGTGCTGATTCACGGCCTTGCCCGCAGCGGTGCATCACTGATGCCGATGGAGGCTGCCTTGCGCGCCAACGGCTATCACACTGTCAACCGCAGCTATCCGTCCACCACCGCCACCATTGCCGAACTTGCCGAAGGCCATGTCGGCCCGGCGGTGGCCGAATGTGCAGGTGCTGCCCGCGTGCATTTCGTTACCCATTCGATGGGCGGTATCTTGCTGCGCCAATGGCTGCTGGATCATCGCCCGCCCAATCTGGGCCGCACCGTGATGCTGGCCCCGCCCAATGCCGGGTCCGAGGTGGTGGATGCGCTGGGCGGCATCAAGGTGTTTGCCTGGGTCAATGGCCCGGCAGGGCTTGAACTGGGCACCGGCGAAGGGTCTGTGCCGCGCGGCCTGCCACCGGTGGATTTCGATCTGGGCATCATCGCGGGCAACCGCTCACTGAACCCCTTGATGTCATCCACGATTCCGGGCCCGAATGATGGCAAGGTTTCGGTCGCAAGCACAAAGGTTGCGGGAATGGCCGCCCATCTGACCATGCCGGTCACGCATACCTACATGATGATCAACCCCCGCGTGATCGCCCAGACGCTGACGTTTCTGCACACCGGGCATTTCGCCGCCGATATGCCGTTGAAGGCGGCAATGGTGATGACCACCGGGCAGGGCGGCTGATCTTGCTGGCAGGTCGCGCCTGCGCCATGATGCAGGCATGGAATGGCGTGAACAGGCCGTGGTGCTGACCCTGCGCCCGCATGGCGAACATGCGGCGATCATTGATGTGCTGACCGCAGATCACGGCCGCCACGCCGGTGTGGTGCGCGGCGGCACGTCACGCCGCATGGCCCCGGTGCTGCAACCGGGCGGACAGGTCGAGGTGACATGGCGCGCGCGGCTGGGCGAACATATCGGCGCGTTCACGGTTGAACCGGTGAAGTCCCGGTCACACCTGATGGCAGACAGGCGCGCACTGGCTGGCCTGAACGCAATTTGCGCCATGCTGCATGTCGCCCTGCCCGAACGGCAGGCCCACCCGCCGCTGTACGGCGCCACGCAAACGCTGCTGGATGCGTTGGGCCACCTGCCCGACTGGCCGCTGGTCTATCTGCGGTGGGAAATCGGTCTGCTGGATGCCTTGGGCTTTGGCCTTGATCTGGGCCGCTGTGCAGTGACGGGGGCCATGTCTGACCTTGCCTATGTCAGCCCGAAAACCGGCCGCGCCGTCAGCCGGGCAGGGGCGGGCGACTGGGCAGACAAACTGCTGCCCTTGCCCGCCTGCATGGGCGGTGATGGGGGTGGGCTGGCCCAGGGGCTGGCGATTACCGGGCATTTTCTGGCGCGGGAACTGGCGGCAACGGGCAGTCTGCCCGAGGCGCGGCGTCGATTGGTGGAAATGGTGGGCGGGTTGATGACCGAATGAAAGCAATGATTGTTGTTGGCCATCCGGCACCAGACAGTTTCAACCACGCACTGGCGGCGTCGGTGCATGCGGTGTGGGCGGATGCGGGTTGCGCCGTTGCACTGCATGACCTGACAGCCCAAAGGTTTGATCCCTTGCTGACCGCAGACGAAGCGCGCGGGGGGCCAACGCAAGACCCCTTGGTGAAACGCCATATCGCCGATCTGGTCGGGGCAGACCTGTTATGCGTGGTGCATCCCAATTGTTGGGGCGCGCCACCCGCCATCATGAAAGGCTGGATCGACCGTGTTTTCGCGCCCGGTGCCGCCTATGCCTTTGCCAAGGGCGTTGATGCCGGAGATACCCCGATGGGGTTGCTGCCGTTGCGTGGGGCGCTTGTGCTCAACACCGGGAATACGCCGACTGACCGTGAAGCCGCCGTGTTTGGTGACCCGCTAGGGCGTATCTGGCGCGATTGCCTGCTTGGCTACTGCAGCACGGCGCGGGTAGAGCGGCGGCTGTTTGGTGTGATCGCAACAAGCACGGATGCCATGCGCAGGGGGTGGTTGCAGCACGCACAGGATTTGGCGCGCGGCCTTGTGCCACCGGATTTGCAGTAACACGGCGGCAAACGACCCATGATGTCGTACCTGACTGCGACGCGGCAGGGGCAACGCGGCCAACCTGCCCCTAGCATCATGGCCATCAGATACCTTCCCCTTCACCTGCGTCACAGCCCCACCAGCCGCTTGCGCGACTTTGCCCTGCTGACGGGGCTGGAGGCGGCGGTGCGGGGCATTTTGATTTCGGCCATGCCGCTGACGGTGTACGCCACGCTCGGCTCGGCGGCGGCGACCAGTGTGGTGTATTTCGTCGCGGGCATTGCATCGCTGTTCTGGGGCTTGATGGTGCCATGGGCCACGCGGTTCATCCCGCGCCGCTGGGCCTATACGCTGGGCTGTGCGATGTATCTGTGCGGCATGGCGCTGGCCATCACCGGCAACCCGGTGGCAATTGTGGCAGCGCTGATGCTGAACGCCATGGCGACGGTGACGATCTTTGTCTGCCTGAACGCCTATGTGCTGGATTATATCGACCGCGCCGATCTGGCGCGCAACCAGTCCACCCAGATGCTGTATGCCGCCACGCCGTGGATGATCGGCCCGGTTCTGGGGGTCTGGTTGCGCAGCCTGTGGGCCCCGGCCCCATTCGTGCTGGCGGCGGTGTTTGCGCTGTGTCTGCTGGGCACGTTCTGGTGGCTGCGCCTTGGCAATGGCAAGCAGATCGCGCGCGCCAAGGGGCCTGCCGCAAACCCGCTGTCCTATCTGGGGCGGTTCTTTCAGCAAACGCGGCTGATTGCAGGCTGGGGGTTTGCCGTGATCCGGTCCTGCGGGTGGTGGGTCTATGTGGTGTATCTGCCGATTTTCTGTGTCGAGGCGGGTTTGGGTGACAAGGTCGGCGGCATGGCCCTGTCGGTATCAAACGCGCTGCTGTTCGTGGCCCCGATGATTGCGCGGCGGGCACGGGCAGCAGGGGTGCGACGCGCGGTGCAGGTGGCGTTTGCTGCCTGCGGGGTGTGTCTGGTGGTGGCGACGCTGGTGTCACCCTGGCCTTGGGCGACGGTGATTTGCCTGATGGTTGCATCGGGGTTTCTGGTGACGCTGGATGTGGTGGGCGGCTTGCCGTTTCTGATGGCGGTCAAACCCAGCGAGCGGACGGAAATGTCGGCAGTTTATTCCAGCTTTCGTGATGTCAGCGGCATTTTGACGCCGGGCGTGGCGTTTGCGGTGCTGCTGGTGGCACCCTTGCCCGCCATTTTCGCGGCCTGTGCTGCGGGCATGGCGCTGGCCTGGGGCATGGCGGGAAAGCTGCACCCCCGCTTGGGTGACGCGCGGCCTTCGCGGGGTGGCACATAGCACGCGTCCTGTGCGGGGTGCTTAGGGCATCGCATCCTCCACCAGAATAAAGCCCATGCCCAGTTCCGTCCCTGCCCGCCCGTTTGATACGGCACGCACGCGGCCCATGGGTCTTTGGTCCTGTCCCATGCCGCCCGTTCGGCCAGCGTCTTGGACCCCGCATAAGCAGATGTGCCGGGGGCATTCAGGTTGCGCCAATTGGCATCGGTTTGCAGGCCCGTCACCGTTTCATCAACCATTGCAACGGTGGATGATGTCAGGATCACCGCCGTTATGCCTGCCGTGGCACCCGGCCAGCCTGCATCCTGCGCCAGATCGGCGATGTGAAACGTCAGGTTGGCCCGCGCATTTTTATCGGTCAACTGCCGGCCAAGTGCCGCGCAAGGCATACGCGGCATTCAGCAGCTGCACGGCGATGTGCCTGGCAACAAAGCCGGAACTGCCCGCCAGAAGGATGGTTTCAGGCATGCGGTGCCCCGTTTTTGGTAACGTCATTACAGGGTATAGGTCAAAGGCGGTACCGCGCGCGACGTAGGATGGGCAATTGTACCCATCATGCCGGCGGGAAGATGGGCAGAATTGCCCATCCTACATCAATCCAGCAGCCGCCGCGCAATCACCGTGGCCTGAATTTCTGCAGCCCCTTCGAATATGTTCAGGATACGCGCATCGCACAGCACGCGGCTGATCTGATATTCCAGCGCAAACCCGTTGCCGCCATGAATTTGCAGCGCGTTGTCTGCCGCCGACCACGCCACCCGCGCGCCCAGCAGTTTTGCCATGCCCGCCTCCAGATCACAGCGCTGATCATGGTCCTTTTGCCAGGCGCTGAAATAGGTCAGCTGCCGCGCCACCATAATCTCCACCGCCATCATCGCAAGCTTGCCCGCCACACGCGGAAACGCGATCAGCGGCTTGCCAAATTGCTTGCGGTCAATCGCGTATTGCATGGCCAGCTCCAGCGCGTTCTGCGCCACGCCAATTGCCCGTGCCGCCGTCTGAATGCGCGCGCTTTCAAACGTTTGCATCAGCTGTTTGAATCCCTGTCCCGGCACCCCGCCCAGCAGGTTTTCACCGCGCACCGCAAAGCCATCAAACGCCAGTTCATACTCCTTCATCCCGCGGTATCCCAGCACCTCGATCTCACCACCCGTCATGCCCGGCGTGGGAAACGGTGCCGCATCCGTACCGGGGGTTTTCTCGGCCAGAAACATGCTTAGCCCCCGGTAATCCGTGCTGGCAGGGTCGGTGCGTGCCAGCAGCGTCATCACATGGGTGCGGGCTGCATGGGTGATCCATGTCTTGTTGCCGGTGATGCGCCAATCATCACCCTGGGGCACAGCGCGGGTGCGCAAAGCGCCCAGATCAGACCCGGTATTGGGTTCGGTAAACACCGCCGTCGGCAGGATCGACCCATCCGCAAGGCCCGGCAGCCACTGCTGTTTCTGCGCATCGGTGCCGCCACACAAGATCAGCTCTGCCGCAATTTCACTACGCGTGCCCAGCGATCCGACGCCGATATAGCCGCGTGACAGCTCTTCCGACACCACCACCATGCTGGCCTTTGTCAGGCCAAGGCCGCCAAATTCCTCGGGTATCGTCAGGCCGAATACGCCCATTTCGGCAAGCGACTGGATCACCGACATCGGGATCAGGTCATCGCGCAAATGCCAGCCATGGGCATGCGGCGTGATTTCGGCATCGGCATAACGGCGGAACTGATCACGGATCATCTCCAGCTCGGCATCCAGTCCGGTGGCACCAAAGGTGGCGCGCCCGGCGTTATCCTGCATCAGCACCACAAGGCGCATGCGGGCGGCGTTGGTGTTGCCATAGGCCATCAGGCGTTGGGCCGCATCATCCGGCGTGGCGGTAACCCAGACATCAGACAGGCGCGCAACCTCGGTCTGTGACATCGCAATGCCGCCGTGGATGTGGTGCAGGTATTCGCCAAAGCTGATCTGCAACAACAGGCCTTCAATTTCGCCAAAGACGTGCTCGGCGGTCAGCTGGTCGGCCCAGGCCTGCATCTGGTGCAGGGCTTGGCGATAGGTCGCAAGCCAGGCCAGCGTATGGGCGGCGAACTGGTGTTCTTCCAGCGCTGCGGGCGCGATCTTGCCCGCCACAGTCACAGCGGCGCGCAGGTTTTCACGGGCGGCGGTAAAGATTGCATCCACACCGGGCAGCGCGGCGCGTGTCAGGTTGGCAATATCCGCCAGCAGCGCGGCTGCCGTCACGCCTTGTCCATCATGTGCCATGGTCACCCCCGGATTCTGCATCTGCGAAATCAGATAGTGCGCTTGCAGCGGTGGCGCAAGAAAAATTCATTCAGTAGGTGCATTGCGAACGATAATGTCGCAGCGGATTCAGGCCGTGCCACCGCAAGCCTGCGCAATGGGGTTGCCTGTGGTGGCGGGCACAACATCAAATTCAACGCGGTACAGGCGGGTGGGGCCAGACCATGCCTCCAATACCCAAAGACCGGGAATGCGTTCGGCGTCGGTGTCAAAGCGGAAAAACGCAAGCGCGGGGCCGGTATCAGACATCGGTGAAGACCAGATATCAGGCCGTTCCGTGCCGGGGCGATAAACGCGCATTTCGGCATCAGGAAAGGCAATGCCGGGTTGGGTCTGGGCACGCACGCCAAAGGCAAGGCCAAGAACTGCAGGCACTGTGCGCTGGCCGGGCCAGTGAAAGGCCGGGGCGTCTTGCGTGGTGTGAATCCAGCCGGATGTGGTGCCGGGTGCATCTGTCTGGCCGGTGGTGGTGATGGCGCAGAACAGGCCAAAGGTGATGTGGGCCAGGGCGGGGTCGCGGTAGGGGGCTGCGGGTTTGGCCATGGCCGCAAGCACCATCAGGGGCAGGATCAGGACAGAAAGGATGATCCGGCGCATGGTGCCCCCGTGGTTCAGCCCCACGAAACCACGCGGAATGCCGTGTGGCAAGGGCTTTGCGCTTTGGCAGGCGATGGCGCACAAGGGCTGCGGATCAAAGGGGGCGCGCGGCATGGAATGGGTGATGGGCGGGCTTTCCGGCACAGGGTTTGCCGTGGCGTTGGGCGTGACGCTGTTTGCAGGCTTTGTGAAGGGGGCTGTCGGGTTTGCCATGCCGATGATCATGATCGCCGTGCTGTCATCTTTTCTGCCACCTGAAATGGCCTTGGCCGCGCTGATCCTGCCCACATTGTTCACCAATATCTCGCAGGCTTTCCGGCAGGGGGTGGCGGCGTTCTGCGATACGGTCGTGGCGTGGCGGCGCTATCTGGGTATGACCATCGCAGCCCTGATCATATCGGCGCAGTTTGTGGGCGCGATTCCGCAGGCGTGGTTCCTGTTTGCCTTGGGCCTGCCGATCACCGTGTTTGCGCTGATGCGGCTGCGCGGCGTGCCACTTGCAGTGCGGGTCGAACATCAGGGGCGGCTGGAGGTGGGCACAGCCGTGGTGGGCGGGTTGTATGGCGGGGTGTCGGGCGTGTGGGGGCCGCCGCTTTTGGTGTATCTGATCAGTACTGGTGCAGCGAAAGACGAAACCGTGCGGGTGCAGGGGGTGGTGTTTCTGATCGGGGCCGCGGTGCTGCTGCTGGCGCATCTGCAATCGGGCGTGCTGAACGGCGTGACGCTGCCGTTTTCGGCCGTGCTTGTCGGGCCTGCATTGGCGGGGCTTTGGCTGGGCTACCGTGTGCAGGACCGGCTGGATCAGACGCGCTTTGCATGGTGGACGCAGGTGCTGCTTGTGCTGACAGGGCTGAACCTGATGCGGCGCGCGGTGGGGTTGTAACCGCCCATCGCTCACCCCGCACCGTGCAAGCAGATCCGGGTCTGGCACGGCAATGCCTTGAAAATGCACCGCATGCGGCCATATGATTTCGGAACAGGGTCAGGTATTTGGTGTGAGTGTGAGAAAGTACGCATGTCAGAGCTTGATCCAGACCTAAGGGCCGCGATTGCCAAATCAATCGGGCCAGCGCATCACACCGGTCCGGCCTTTCACGGCGGTCGTTTGGCGGCTGACACTGGCCGCTTTCCGGCAACCCTGCGCGATGTGTGGTCAACCTATGGGTTGGTGGCCTTGGCGGGTGGCCGGCTGCGGCTTATTGATCCCGCCCGGCTGGCACCGCTGATGGCGTACATCTTTGACGGTGATAGCGATCTGGCAGGCGATGTGCAGACCATTGCGCATGGAAACCTGGGTGAGGTCGTCCTGTGGTCTGCCAACTGGGCTACGGGTTTTTGTCACCCCGGCTTTGCACGCTGGAAATGCCCAATATGACCCAACCCATTCCAGAACCGCCGGACCTGCAAATCATCAATCAGGTGCTGGCCATACCCGCCTTTTTGCGCGAGGCGCCAGACCCGGATGGCGCTCCGGTGCATGACCGGCTGGTGGCACGTCCGGGCGTTTTGCCGCCGGGCGCGATTTACGGTGCAACCCCGGCGCCACCGCCGCTTGCAGGCACGCCGGTCGAAGATTTTGTGGTTGCCGACATCACGGAATGGCTGGAGGCCGTTTACACCGACACAGCGATCACGCTGGTTGATTGGGCCCTGCCTCAGCCAGATATCCGGCTGATCGGCCAGCCTTGGCCGCTGGGAACCGGCCCCAGCAAGGGGTTTGTGCGATGAGGCGGGCCATCGGCTATGGCGCGGTGCTGGCCGCCGTCGTGGTAATTGGCGCAACTGGGTTTAGCAGGCTTTGGGCCGACGCCGGGGATTATCTTTCACTGTCGTTCAGCAGCTATTGGGCATCGCCCGTGGTGCTGGTGCAGTTTGCCATCGAACAGGACCTTGCGCCGACCGGGCCGTTCCTTGCAGCAGGGCAGGTCGCCTTGGCGGGCGGGGCTGGCGCGCTGGACAAGGTTATTCTGGATGTCTTCGGCTTTAGCCGGGGCGCGGCGGCGGCGCGGTATTTTGTGAACGCGGTGCGGGCGGGCAGCATGCGGTATGACCCGTGGGGGCCGGGGGATACCGCCGGAATTTCCAGCTGAACCGCAATACGCCGGGGGGTGGGGTGTCGCTGGAACTGCCGGGTGCGCATTCGGATGTGGGCGGCGGCTACCGTGATCCGGGTGACTGGGTAAACATGGGGCCTGCCACCCGGCGCATGTTCACCACAAGGGCAAAAGCCGAGGCCGCACAAGCGGCGGCGCGACAGGCAGACCGCAGCCCTGCGGCCAACACAGCGGCCGAGGCGGTTTTTGTGCGCGAAGGGTTTCTGAATGCCCGCGAACCAACGGGCGGGTTTGTGCGTGACATGACGCCGGTGACCGAGACCGTTGTGCCAACAGGCGGGCGGTATAATCCGTCCATGCGTCGGGTTTTCGTGTATGAAAAACGGCTGGTGCCGGACCGGCCATGGGTGCAGGTTGGCCTTTCACGGGTGGCGCTGCACATGATGTATGATGCGGCGGTGGCTCAGGTTGACGGTGCGTTTCTGCCGCTGCCGACAACATCGGATTATATCATCCCAGCGGCATTGCGGCCCTATGTGCCAGCCATCCGTGCCGACAGTCTGGCCGGTAATGACCGGCGTTTCGTCTTGCGGAATTTCGGGCATGTGTCGATGAAGGACGGCGCGATTACCAGTGCGGAATGGCTGGGCCATCGTGCGGAAGATGACCATGAGCGGACGCAGCACCCAAACATGCCGTCCCGGTCCAGATAGGCCAGCTTGCCAGCCACGTCGCATGGGGCCTGTGGGGGGCGCGTCCTGAACCCCGCCCTACCCGATGGCCGCCGCCCGCACATCATCGCCGATGAACGGCGCATACTGGTCAAAGTTGGCCGCGAACATGCCCACCAGTTTGGCCGCCTGCGCATCATAGGCGCTGCCGTCAGCCCATGTGCTCCTTGGGTCCAGCAGGCGCGCGTTCACCCCCGGCACAGCCACAGGCACATCAAAGCCAAAGTTCGCATCGCGCCGGAATTGCCCCGCCGACAGTGACCCGTCCAGTGCCGCCGCCAGCAGCGCCCGTGTCGCCTTGATCGGCATGCGGCTGCCCGTACCATAAGCCCCCCCCGTCCAGCCCGTATTCACCAGCCAGCAACTGGCCCCGTGCTTGGCGATCTTGGCCTGCAACAGTTTGCCATACACTTCGGGCCTGCGCGGCATGAACGGCGCGCCGAAACAGGTGCTGAACGTTGGCTGCGGTTCGGTCACCCCGCGTTCCGTTCCCGCCACCTTGGACGTGAAGCCCGACAGAAAGTGATACATCGCCTGCGCAGGCGTCAACCGCGCAATCGGTGGCAGCACGCCAAACGCATCACAGGTCAGCATCACCACATGGCGCGGGTGCCCGCCCAGCCCCGTCAATGACGCATTCGAAATCGCCTCCAGCGGATAGGCGCAGCGCATATTCGCCGTCAGACTGTCATCCGCGAAATCCAGCTCCAGCGTTTCGGGATCAAACACCATGTTTTCCACCACCGTGCCAAAGCGCCGCGTGGTGGCGTAAATCGCAGGCTCCGCCTCGGCGCTCAGGTTGATGGTTTTGGCATAGCAACCGCCTTCAAAGTTAAACGTACCCCGGTCGGACCAGCCATGTTCATCATCGCCGATCAGCGTCCGGTCAGGGCTGGCTGACAGCGTGGTTTTCCCCGTGCCCGACAGCCCAAAGAACACCGCCGTATCCACCGGGTTGCCCGGCGCGTGGTTGGCGCTGCAATGCATCGGCATCACGCCCTTGTCCGGCAACAGGTAATTCAGCAGTGTGAACACCGCCTTTTTATTCTCACCCGCATAGGCCGTGCCACCAATCAGCACCGTCCGCGCGTCAAAGTTCAGCGCGATCACCGTTTCAGTGCGGCAACCGTGCAGCACAGGATCGGCCTTGAACGACGGGCAGTTGATGATCGTCCAGTCCGGGGTGAACGTATCCAGCTCCGCCCGCGCAGGCCGCCGCAGCAGGTGGCGGATGAACAGGCCATGCCAAGCAAGTTCCGTGACCACACGCACATCAACACGGTGAACCGGGTCAGCCCCCGCATACAGGTCCTGCACGAAATAATCGCGCCCCTGCATATGCGCCAGCATATCCGCCCGCAGGCTCGCAAAGCCCGCTTCCGTCATCGGCGCGTTGTTGTCCCACCAGATGCTGTGCTCCACCAATGGCGTGCGGACCACGAATTTGTCCTTGGGTGACCGGCCTGTGAACTGCCCCGTGGCACACAAAAACGCACCACCATTGCCCAACGTACCTTCACCGCGCATCACCGCAGCACTGACCAAAGCCGCCTCGCCATGGTTATAAAAGACGCGACCCAGGCCAGAAATCCCTTGATTTTCGAGACGTTGCGCGGGGTTGACGCGTCCTGTGGTCATCGAAGGCTCCTTTTTGCAGCCTGGGCTGCAGCGCGGTGTTTCAGTGGAAATTGAGCGATTTTTGTGCCCGTTTCATCGTTAGGACACTTTGTTACACACTAATAACACATTGCTTTCACACAGGAAAAGCAATGGTTGCGCCTGTTAGCGCAACCATTGGCATGTTAGCGCCACCAATTCCGGCGCATCGGGGGATGTGTCGCAAATTAGTCATTCCTTTGGATTTTTTGGGCTGGATAGGGGGTGTGCTGAAGGGTGATTCGCACTTTGCCGTTGATATTTCAGGCGGGAACACGGATCATGCCGGAAAACAAGAAACAGACCAGAGCAGGAATATCGCAGATGTCCAGGATCGCGCTTGTGGACGACGACAGGAATATCCTGACGTCGGTATCAATGACTCTTGAAGCCGAGGGCTTTGAGGTTGAAACCTATAACGACGGCCAGTCAGCGCTGGACGCGTTCAACAAACGCCTGCCGGATATGGCGGTGCTGGATATCAAGATGCCGCGGATGGACGGGATGGACCTGTTGCAACGCCTGCGTCTGAAAACCACGATGCCGGTGATTTTCCTCACGTCCAAGGATGATGAGATTGACGAAGTGCTGGGCCTGCGCATGGGCGCCGATGACTATGTGAAAAAGCCGTTCAGCCAGCGCCTGCTGGTCGAACGGATCCGCGCGCTGCTGCGCCGCCAAGAGGCGATTGCCACGGGCGA
This sequence comes from Rhodobacterales bacterium, assembly GCA_043751715.1. GTDB lineage: Bacteria > Pseudomonadota > Alphaproteobacteria > Rhodobacterales > Rhodobacteraceae > JAAFHS01. Next base: position 21,753 of record JAYUZO010000094.1, read on the forward strand.
AGTGGCAACCACCGAAGAAACCAAGATGATGCAGCGTGGCGAATTGTCGATGGACCCGCTGCGCCATTCGGTGTCGTGGAAGGGCCGTGAGGTTTCTTTGACGGTAACGGAATTCCTGCTGTTGCAGGCACTGGCCACGCGGCCCGGTTTCGTGAAAAGCCGGGATCAGCTGATGGACGTGGCCTATGACGATCAGGTTTACGTCGATGACCGCACCATTGACAGCCATATCAAACGGTTGCGCAAAAAGATGCGGTCGGTTGATGATGATTTCACGGCGATCGAAACGCTGTACGGCATCGGCTACCGTTACAACGAAGAGTGACGGTAAAGAATGACCGCCCTGCCGCGCATCAGCATGAACCGCAACAGCAAAGCCTCTGGTGATGTGCTGCTGGGCGAAGATTGGGATCATCCCGATGCCGCCGGTGAAACGGGCATGCGGGCGGCGCGGGCACGGCGGGGGATATTCTCGCTGAAAGGCTCGCCGCTGGCGCGCAAGATCATTGTGTTCAACCTGATGGCGCTGCTTGTCATGGTGGCGGGGGTGCTGTTCCTGAACCCGTTCCGCGATACGTTCGTGCAACAGCGCGAACGCGGGCTGGTGGTGGAATCCAAGCTGGTGGCCAACGTGTTTGAGGCGCGTCTGGCAGCACAGGCACCGGGCGTGGGGCTGGCTGTGGCAAGCGCGCAGATTGCGGGCGAATTGTCGCTGGAAAAGGGCGTGGAGGTTTACGTCTTTGATCCCAATGGCGTGATCGTGGCGCAGGCCACAGGCGTGGATCAGATCACCGCACCCACGGTACCAGAACTGGAACGCCCGACAGTAATTACGGATTTCCTGTCAGCCATCTGGGACGGCGTGTCGCGCATTGTGGTTGGCGTGCCCGAGCCGGGGCAGGCCGCATCCCCCGAACGCATGGCGGTTGATCTGTTCAGCCGGGCACTGGTGGGCGAAACGGTGGTGAACACCGGTGTCAACGCAGAAGGCGGGCCGGTGTTTTCGGTGGCCTCACCCATTCAACTGAACGGCGTGGTAACAGGCGTGGTGGCGCTTGCCTTCACCGAAGGCGAGATTGAGCGGCTGGTACGCTATGAACGCGAGCAGATCCTGCAGATGTTCGTGATTGCGCTGCTGGTGTCGATTGGCCTTAGCATCCTTTTGGCATCGACCATTGCCAACCCGCTTGCTGATCTGGCCGCAGCGGCCGAAATGGGCCATGACCGCGATGCGCGCAAAATGGCGCCGGGCCGGGTGCGGATTCCCGACCTGACGGCGCGCCCCGATGAAATTGGGCGTTTGTCGGTGGCCATGCGCGGCATGGTGGCGGCGCTGTATGACCGGATCGAGGCGAACGAACAGTTCGCAGCAGACGTGGCGCATGAAATCAAGAACCCGCTGGCCAGCCTGCGCTCAGCGGTGGGCACGATGCGGGTGGCCAAGCGCGACGATCAGCGCGAGCGGTTGCTTGAGGTGATCGAACACGATGTGCGCCGGCTTGACCGGCTGGTCAGCGATATTTCCAACGCGTCACGGCTGGACAGTGAACTGGTGAAAGAGGAAGAGGAATCCTTTGACCTGTTGAAAACCGTTGGCAACCTGTCGGAATATCTGGGCAAACAGGCCGCCGAAAAGGGTGTGGAATTCCTGACAGACCTGCCCGCCGGAGCGATCAGCGTGCGCGGGCTGGAAGGGCGGCTGGCACAGGTGTTTGTCAACCTGATCACCAACGCGGTGTCATTCTGCGAAGACGGCGATGCCGTGCGCGTCTGGGTGCGCCAGCGCGATAACCGCGTGTTGGTGGTGGTCGAAGATACCGGCCCCGGCATTCCCGAACAGGCGCTGACCAAGGTGTTCAAGCGGTTCTATTCCGAACGCCCGCAGACCGATTTTGGCAACCATTCCGGCCTTGGCCTTGCGATTTCCAAACAGATCATCGAGGCGCATGGCGGCGTGATCTGGGCCGAAAACATTCGCCCCACCCATGCTGATCTGACATCCGAACCGCTGGGTGCCCGCTTTGTTGTGGGCCTGCCCGTATGACACAGCCGCAGGCCATGGCCCCGGCAAATTCCCTGTAATGGTCGGGGCTGCGGCCCATGGCACCCTGCATGCAACCGCCATCGCGGTGGATGGGCGCGGCCTTCTGATCACCGGTGCATCGGGTGCCGGAAAATCCACCCTTGCACTGGCTTTGATCGGGCTGGGGGCCACGCTGGTGTCTGATGACCAGACCACGGTCACAGCTGACAATGGCACCGTCACGCTGTCCTGCCCCCACCCCGGCCTGAAAGGCGTCATCGAGGCGCGCGCCATTGGCCTGTTGCGCTGTAACGCGATTGATGCCGCCCCCCTTGCCCTTGTGGTTGATCTGGACCGGCATGAGGCAGACCGCCTGCCACCCCGCCGCAGCGTCAATGTGCTCGGATGTGCGATAGACCTTGTTTATGGCAGCCAAAGCCCCACCTTTCCCGTGGCGTTGATGCTGCACTTGCGGCATGGTCGCCATGCTTGACCAGTTTCCCAGGAACACGTCGTTGGACCAAGGCCCCCTGACCCCCGTGATGCACCGGCTGGTTTTCGTAACCGGCCCGTCTGGTGCGGGCCGCTCTACTGCCGTGCGCGCGTTTGAGGATATGGATTACGAGGTGATCGACAATCTGCCCCTGCGCCTTGTGCCGCGGCTGATTGATGGCACACCATCCGGGCGCCCCATCGCCCTTGGCCTTGATGTGCGCAACCGTGATTTCAACGCCACCGCCCTGATTGAGCTGATCGACACTCTGACGCGCAACCCCGAAGTGGCGCTTGAGGTGCTGTATCTGGATTGCGCCGCATCCGAACTGATCAAACGCTATTCCGAAACCCGCCGCCGCCACCCGCTCGCCCCCTATCAAACCCCGACCGAAGGCATCGCGCGCGAGATTGATCTGCTGATGCCGGTCCGCGTGCGGGCTGACCATCTGATTGATACATCCGATCTGTCCGTGCATGATCTGAAGGCCGAAATGGGGCGGATCTTTGGGCGTGACAGTGCAAGTGCGCTGGCCGTGTCATTGCAATCATTCAGCTACCGGCGCGGTCTGCCGCGTGGTGTGGACATGATCTTTGATTGCCGGTTCCTGAACAATCCGCATTGGGTCAAAGACCTGCGCGCCATGGACGGGCGCGATGCGGCGGTCGAAGATTACATCCGCAAAGACCCGCGCTTTGCGGCATTTCACGACAAGGTGCGCGATCTGATCCTGTTTCTGCTTCCCGCGCATCTGGATGAAGGCAAGGCACATCTGGCCATCGGGTTTGGCTGTACCGGCGGGCAGCACCGGTCTGTGGCGATGGTTGAAATTCTGGGCGCAAGCCTGGTGGAGGCAGGATGGACGGTATCAAAACGCCACCGCGAACTGGAACGCCGTCTGGGCGAACCGGGCAGCGCACACGGGGTGGCCAGGCCGTGATCGGAATTGTGATTGTGGCCCATGGCGGGCTTGCGCGCGAATATCTGGCGGCGGTGGAACATGTCGTAGGGCCGCAAACGGGCATGCGCGCAATCGCCATTGAAGATGATCATGACCGCAACGGCAAACAGGCCGAGATTTGTGCCGCGGCTGATGCCGTGGACAGCGGGCAGGGCGTGGTCGTGGTGACCGATATGTTTGGCGGATCGCCATCGAACCTGTCACTGATGGCTTGTGCCGGGGCAAATCGGCGCATCATCTATGGGGCGAACCTGCCAATGCTGATCAAACTTGCCAAATCGCGTGACCGGACGGTACCCGATGCCGTGGCTGCGGCCCTGGATGCCGGTCGAAAGTATATCAACTGTCTGGATATGGGGCCCACCGGATGACACAGAGGCCTGCATGACATCAACCTCCCGGACATTTCAGATCATCAACGAAAAGGGTCTGCACGCGCGTGCATCGGCCAAATTCGTCGAGGTGGTTGAGGCGCATGAAGGCCGCGCCGAGGTTAGCCGCGATGGCATGACAGTGTCGGGCGACAGCATCATGGGGCTTTTGATGTTGGCAGCCAGCCGTGGAACCTCTATTGAGGTAACAACAAGCGGGGCTGATGCGACGGTTCTTGCCGATGCGTTGGGTGCGCTGGTTGCGAACCGCTTCGGTGAGGATTACTGAAGCGCGGTCAAATGAAGGCAGGCGCTTGGTGACTGAACAGTCGCACATAAAGACCCCACAGGCGCACCGCGCCCATCCGGTAAACCGCGCCTATGACATGCGCAGGCTTTCGTATGCGGGCACGTTCAAGAACCCGTTCAAAGCCGGCAGCATTCGGCTGATCGAATGGCTGACGGCCAAGGTGCAGCTTCTTAGCCTGATCCGCAGTTTTGAAAAATCGGGCGCGCCGCATGGGCCGGCGTTCTGGCCCAAGGCGATCAGGCATATGGGCATCCGCATTGATACGCCCGAGGCCGAGATTGCCAATATCCCGAAAACCGGCCCGGTGGTGGTGGTGGCCAATCATCCGTCGGGGCTGGTAGATGGCATGGTGATGGCGGAACTGGTGTGCCGGGTGCGGCCGGATTTCAAGATCCTGACGCGGTCCCTGCTGACCGGCATCCCCGAGGTAGAGGAATTCATGATTCCGGTGCCGTTCCCGCATGAAGACAACGCGCGCGAACTGGGCCTGCAAATGCGCGATGAAACGATCCGCCACCTCAAGGCAGGGGGGGTGATCATCATTTTCCCTGCAGGCAAGGTCGCGATGAGCGAGGGCTGGTGGGGCAAGGCCATTGAGGCGGAATGGAACGTGTTCACGCATAAAATCGTGCGATCCACCGGCGCAACCATCGTGCCGATCTACTTTCCGGGGCAGAACTCACGTGCATTTCTGATTGCCAACCGGATCAGTGATACGCTGCGGCAGGGCCTGCTGTTGCGTGAAATCAAGCGGGCACTGTTCAAACCGCAGCGGCCCTATGTCGGCAAGGCCATTTCGGCCGATGTGCTGAAAGACTGGGAAGGCAACCCGCGCGGCTTTCTGGCGTGGCTACGGCAGCATACGCTGGAGTTGGGGCGCCAAGCATAGCAAAGGTCTTTGATGGAAAGCGATGCAATGACTTATGAGGAGTGTCTGCGTGGCACATTCCTTGATCCCGAAAGTTGGCTCATCGTCATCGTTGGATTGGCCTTGGCGCTTGTGCTCAGAAGGTTGTCATTGCCGCGCCTCGCCGGTGCCTTGGCGTTCGTGTCTCTCCTGTGCGGCGCGGCATGGTCATACATTGGGTACGAGTTGAATTGCATAGAGCTTTTCGAGGGTTAACACCCTTGAGGGGCGCGGACTCTGGTTTGCCCGTTCACTGCACCGGCACCCCATCCTGATAGGCACAAAAGCCAATGTGTTCTGGTAACCAGCCTGTCCACTTCGACATACCACCTAAACAGCGTATCGGCGTGTGATTCGCCGGGCCTGCGTCAACATGGTTAACCCAGCACCCGCACCGTTTTTGTCTGGGCCAAAACCAGACAGTTTCCATATCAAAGCCATACAATTAACTTCTCATTAACCGGGCTGATTAACACAGCGTTCGCAACGGGTTAGCGGCCCCTACCGCGTCGGCACCGGCACCTCGCCGCGATAGTCGTAAAACCCCCGCTGCGTCTTGCGGCCCAACCACCCGGCCTCGACATATTTCGTCAGCAACGGGCAGGGGCGGTATTTGGTATCGGCCAGCCCGTCATGCAGCACGTTCATGATTGCCAGACAGGTATCCAGCCCGATGAAATCGGCCAGTTCCAGCGGCCCCATCGGATGATTGGCCCCCAGTTTCAGCGATTCGTCGATGCTTTTGACTGACCCCACGCCTTCATACAGCGTATAAACCGCCTCATTGATCATCGGCATCAGGATACGGTTGACGATAAACGCTGGAAAATCTTCCGAACTGGAGGCCGTTTTCCCCAACCGTTCCACCACCGCGAGACAGCTGTCGAACGTCTCTTTGTCGGTCGCAATACCGCGGATCAATTCAACCAACTGCATCACCGGCACAGGATTCATGAAATGAAACCCCATGAATTTTTCTGGCCTGTCGGTCCGGCTGGCCAGCCGGGTGATCGAAATAGAGGATGTGTTTGATGTCAGAATCGTGCCTGTCTTCAGATGCGGGGCCAGATCTTCAAAAATAGCCTGTTTCACGGTTTCCCGTTCGGTTGCTGCTTCTATGATCAGGTCGCATTGCCCCAAATCTGCCAAGTTTAGTGTGGTCTTGATATGCGACAGTGCCTTCGCCTTTGCTTCTGCCGTGACCTTGCCGCGCGATACTTGCCGTTCGATATTGCGGTCAATCAACGCAACGGCGCGTGTCAGCCCCTCAGCCGAAATATCTGTCATCAAAATGTCAAAACCCGCCAGCGCGAACACATGTGCTATGCCGCTGCCCATCTGCCCGGCCCCGACGACGCCCACATGCTGAATGTCCATCGCGCGTCTCCTATCGTTGCAACCGCTGCAAACCATAAGCGCCGCGTGGGGCAGGGCGCAAGGGCATCCCTTTCTCTAAAGTTCGTCGTAAATTTGCTCCTTAGCCTTTTGGCAAGGAAATGCCGTCACCTTAGATCTTGGGTGTAGATAGATATGGGTGGGTCTCATGGCTTTTGCTTTTCAAGGCGCTGCGGCGCTTGACTATTCGGTATGCCGTTACGGCAACTCAAAGGTACAGTTTCGCGGCCCGCGCTGCGATTTATCGGAGCAATATGTCGCCTGTCTGGGCGGCACTGAAACCTTTGGGAAATTCGTGCCCGATCCCTATCCGGCCCTTGTGCAGGGCAGGTTGGGCGTAGCTATGGCCAATCTTGGCTGCGTCAATGCAGGGATAGACGTATTCCTGAACGAACCCGCCATTGCCGATGTGGCGGCTGGTGCAAAGGTAACCGTGCTGCAAATTTTGGGCGCGCAGAACCTGTCAAACCGCTATTACACGGTGCATCCGCGCCGCAATGACCGGGTCGTTCATGCGGCTCCCGGCCTCAAGGCACTTTACCGCGACATCGACTTTACCGAATTCCACTTCACCCGGCATCTGCTGGGCGCACTTGCCCGCAAATCGCCGGAACGCTTTGAAGTGGTTGCCGAAGAATTGCGCACGGCATGGATTTCGCGGATGAAATTGCTGCTGGCCCGGCTGTCCAGTAATACGCTGCTGCTGTGGGTCGCCAACCATGCCCCAGCACCCCGCCGCCAAACAAACCTGCTGTTGCAGAACGATCCGTTGCTGGTTGATACTGAAATGTTGGCCACCATCCGGCCCTACGCGACGGATTACCTACAGGTGGTAGGCTCTCCTATGGCGCAATTAAACGGCCTGCGCGGCATGGCCTTTGCTGAATTCGACCGCCCCGCCGCAGCCGAAGTTCTGGGTCCCGGAGTGCACCATGAGGTTGCGCAATCCCTTGCCCCAGTTCTGCGCGCGATGATGTAACACAAAAGGGGCGCATTCGATGACGCGCCCCTTTTTCGATCCATTCCGTAGGGGGTCGTGCTTGCAAGTACTTACAACTTTTCGATCAGCTCCGGCACGGCAGTGAACAAATCTGCCACCAAACCGTAATCAGCCACTTGGAAAATCGGCGCGTCTTCATCCTTGTTGATGGCGACGATCACTTTGCTGTCCTTCATGCCGGCCAAATGCTGGATCGCACCGGAAATGCCGATCGCGACATAGAGGTCAGGTGCAACCACCTTGCCGGTCTGCCCGACTTGCCAGTCGTTCGGCGCATAGCCAGAGTCCACTGCCGCGCGCGATGCACCAACAGCCGCATTCAGCTTATCCGCCAGCTTCTCGATCAGGACAAAATCGGCCAGCGATCCCACGCCCCGCCCGCCCGACACTACGATGCCTGCCGATGTCAGTTCAGGCCTGTCAGACGATGCAACCTTATCTTCAACCCAAGCAGACAGGCTGCCATCGGCCGCCGTGGAAATCTTTTCCACCGGGGCCGCATTGCCTTTGCCTGCCGCATCAAACGTAGCAGTCCGTATCGTCATCACCTTTTTCACGTCTGATGATTTTACCGTCTGTATCGCGTTTCCCGCATAGATCGGGCGATCAAACGTGTCTGCGTCAATCACCGCCAACACTTCGGATATCACCATCACATCCAGCATCGCCGCCACACGCGGCAGCACCGATTTCGAAAACGCGCCCGATGGTGCCACGATATGGCTGTAATCGCCCGCAAGTGATTGGATCAGCGCCGCCGTAGGTTCGGACATGGCATGGCAATAGGCGTGATCTTCGGCGAATATAACCTTTGCCACTCCCGCCAGCGTTGCCGCCTCGGCGGCGGCAGTATCACCACCCGTGCCCGCCACCAGCACTGTCACCGGGCCAAGCGATTTTACCGCCGTCAGGGTTTTTGCAACTTGATCCGTCGCCAACGCCCCGTCAATTACATCAGCAAGAAGAAGAACAGCCATCAGATCACCCCTGCTTCGTCTTTAAGTTTCGCAATCAATTCCGCAACCGACGCCACCTTGACACCCGCCTTGCGGCCCGCAGGTTCCACCGTTTTCACAATCACCAAACGCGGCGTCACATCGACCCCGTAATCGACGGGCGTCTTCATCGCCATCGGCTTGGCTTTCGCCTTCATGATATTGGGCAGGCTCGCATAGCGCGGCTCATTCAGGCGCAGATCAACCGTCACAATCGTCGGCATCTTCACCTTAATGGTCTGCAAACCGCCGTCCACTTCCCGCGTCACAACTGCATGATCGCCCTCTACCGACAGTTCACTGGCAAAGGTCGCTTGGCTCCAGCCCAGCAGCGCCGACAGCATCTGCCCCGTCGCATTCATATCGTTATCAATGGCTTGCTTACCACACAGCACAATGCCGGGTGCCTCTTCGCGCACCACAGCCGCCAACAACTTGGCCACCGTCAAGGGTTCAACATCCACATGCACGTCCGACACAGCTTCGATCAAAATCGCGCGGTCGGCCCCCATCGCCAGCGCCGTGCGCA
>JAYUZO010000095.1:0-5131 GCA_043751715.1 Rhodobacterales bacterium
AACAAGGGTGCCAAGGGCCCAAAGGTTTCTTCATTCGCCACCATCATGGCGGGCGTCACGCCCGTGACAACGGTTGGTTCAAAGAACGTACCGCCAAGCGCATGGCGTTTGCCCCCGGTAAGGATCTTGCCACCTCCTTTCAGCACATCGGCGATGTGTTCTTCAACCTTTTCAACAGCATCCATGTTGATCAGCGGCCCGGTGGTGATGCCTGATGCCAGCCCGTCACCGATGTTCAGCTTTTCTACCGCCGCCGAAAGCTTGGCTGCAAAGGCATCATATACCCCGGCCTGCACGTAAATCCGGTTGGCACAAACGCAGGTCTGCCCGTTATTGCGGAACTTGGAAATCATCGCGCCTTCCACGGCCAGATCCAGATCTGCATCATCAAACACGATGAACGGCGCGTTGCCGCCCAGCTCCATGCTGCATTTCAGCACCTGATCAGCGGCCTGTTTCAACAGGATGCGCCCCACTTCGGTTGACCCCGTAAAGGTCAGCTTGCGAATGGCCGGGTTTTCGCAAAACTCTTTGCCAATCGCGGATGACCGGCTGGAGGTGATCACCGAAAACAGCCCGGCGGGGATGCCCGCGCGTTCGGCCAGCACCGCCAGCGCAATCGCCGACAAGGGGGTTTCCGCCGCAGGGCGCGCGACAAAGCCGCAGCCTGCAGCCAGCGCGGGTGCCACCTTGCGTGCGATCATGGCGTTGGGGAAATTCCACGGTGTGATGGATGCCGCCACGCCGATCGGCTGCTTGATCACTGTGATGCGCTTGTCGCGCTGATGGCCCGGAATGGTTTCGCCATAGGTGCGCTTGGCCTCTTCGCCGAACCATTCGATATAGGCTGATCCATATGCAATTTCACCCTTGGCCTCGGCCACGGGTTTGCCCATTTCGGCGGTCAGGATGATGGCCAGATCATCCTGTGCTGCCATGCACAGATCGAACCATTTGCGCATCACTTGTGCGCGTTCCTTGCCGGTGCGTGCGGCCCATTCACGGCGGACCACATCCGCCTTGGCAATCGCGCGGGCGGCATCGCTACGGTCAAGATCGGGCACGCGGGCAATCACATCGCCGCGCGCGGGGTTGGTCACATCAAACGTGCCACCATCGGCGGCGTCGATCCATTCCCCCGCGACATAGGCCTTGTTCGGCAACAGACCCGGATCCTGTAGCAGACTGCGCAGATCGGTTACGGAATCAAGCATCGGGGCCTCCCTTTTTTGCCACGCCCATGCAATGCAGGGAACGGGGCAGAAAGTCTAGGTCCGGGACAAGGTTTTGATCAAATGTTGGCGGAAACATGAGCGATACTGCGAAAATGGATCTGGCCTACAGCAATGGCGCGTTCATTGCAGGGGCTGCGGATTATCCGCCACGCTGGGCCACGCAGGCGGCGGCGTTTCGGGCGGGGCTGGGGGTGCGGGCCCTGTGCGATACCCGCTATGGTGCGGGGGCGCGGCAGGCGTATGATCTGTTTTTGCCGGAAAGCACACCGAAGGGCGTGCTGGTTTTTGTGCATGGCGGCTATTGGATGGCGTTCGGGCGGCAGGATTGGTCGCATCTGGCGGCAGGGGCTTTGGCGCGCGGATGGGCCTGCGCTGTGCCGGGGTATACGCTGGCGCCTGATGCGCGGATCGGGGCCATGACCATGGAAATCGCGGCGGCGGTGCGGGCTATTGCGGTGCGGGTGCCGGGGCCTGTTGTGGTGGCGGGGCATTCGGCGGGGGGGCATCTGGCGGCGCGGCTGGCCTGCACGGACAGTGCTGTGCCGGTTGCCCGCGTGGTGCCGATCTCTCCGCTGGCGGACCTTGGCCCGCTGCTGGGCACGGCGATGAACGCAAAGCTGCAACTGGACGCAGATGAGGTGGCGGTTGAAAGCCCGGCGCTATCAGCCCGGCGGACCGGGGTGCAAGCGCATGTCTGGGTCGGTGGCAATGAACGCCCGGCATTCCTGTGGCAGGCGCGCACGCTGTCGGAATGCTGGGGTTGCCCATGGACAGTTGCGCCGGGCAAGCACCATTTCGATGTGATTGACGACCTGACCGATCCCGACAGCGCGTTGATGCACATCTGCCTGACCGGACTGTAGCCGCGCCTGTCTGCCGGTTTTTTGCAAAAGTTCTGAATCAAACGCTGATTGTGCGGGCAACAGCCATCGGTGTGGCAGCCCCGCGCGCACTTCAGTTTTGCGCGTGCATCCGTTCGATATAGGCGCGCATTTCTTCGGCCTCTTGCCGGGCTTCGCGCAGCCCGTCCATCGCGGCGCGCAATTCCGCTTCGGTTTGTGCCACCTGACTGGTCAGTTCTGCCTCGCGCGTTTCAAGGTAATACAGCGCCTGATCGCGGGTTTCTTCGGCCTCGTGCAGTTGCTGGGCCAGATTTTCAACCTCGCCCATATCGCCCTGCACACGGGTAAAGCGGTGAAGCACCCAATAGGCAAACCAACCAAGCGCAAAGGCGGCCAGCAGGATGATGGCGGTGGCGATAATGAATTCGGTACGGTTCATGGGGCGGTGTTCTGATCCTGGCCCGCGCCGTCTTGTGCGGGGCGGCGTTCCGGGCGTTGCGTTTGCGCGGTTGGTGCCACAGACGGGCTGGTATCGCCACTGAAATCGGGTGCCGCACCGTTCGCGGCAATGGCAGGCGTGATTGCGGCGGTGGTGGCGGTGTCTGCCACGCCCAGCAGCGTGAATTCGATCCGGCGGTTCGCCTCGCGCCCCGTGTCGCTGCCATTGTCGGCAATGGGTGCAGCCTCGCCGTAGCCCTGCGCCTTCATGTTGGCCACATCAACACCGCGCCCTTGCAGGGCAATCACCACAGCCTCGGCGCGGGCCTGTGACAGCGAAAGGTTGCCGCCTTCGCTGCCCTGAGCATCCGTGTGGCCGGCAATTTCCATCTGAATGCCGGGGCAATCGGTCAGAATATCGGCCAGTTCCGCAATCGTTGCCTGTGCGGCACTGGCAATTTCGGCCGATCCGGGCGTGAAGGTGATCTTTTGCCGCGCCGTGGCTGTATCAACCTCGGCCTTGCATTCCTGCGGGGTGGGCAGGGCGGCCAGCGGATCAAGGTCTTCGTCATAGCGCACGGTCACCTTGAACGTCGCCCCTTGGCCAAGGGCCGATGACAGTGTTTGCGTGATGCGGTCCTGCGCGCGCTGTGATCCGGTCACGCCCGACACCTCAACAGTATCCGCCCGCACCAGCAGCGTGCCGTTTTCCAGTTCTGCCAGTGCCGCAATGCCCGCCAGCACGCGGGTGGGCCACCCGGCGGGCAGCCCCTGATCCAGCCGTGTGGCCGTGTACACCGCACCCGTGCCGAATTTCGCCTTGGCAAAGGCATCCACGGCATCGCGCTGCATCTCGTCAATCAGGCGTCCGCGCAGTTCCACCTTGCCATCATCCGCAAGGCTGGCGGTGAATTCGGCAGGCCCGGCGGCCACAGCTTCGGGCCGGGGCAGTTTGGCGTCCAGCGAAAATGACGGCGGCAGGGCGGCCTGCAATTCGCCCACCACGCGGTCAAAGGTGGCCTGCGGCGTACCCACGGCCGCCTCAAGGCTGACATCGGCATCGCTGAATGTGATGGTGCCTTGCCCAAGCGCCTGCACCGCGTTGATCCCGGAAATCGTCGCATCGGCCCAGCGGGGTGATGGCACACCCAGTCCCACGGTACAGTTGGGCTGCCCGGCCACACCGGCCTGTGTGGCGGCCAGAATGATACGTGTCTTGGCGCTGTCGGTATCGGCCGAACAAGCATCAAACCGGGCGCCATCCGCATCAATCAAAAAGCGCAGGGTAAAGGGCGTCAGGACCGGGCGTGGAGCCGATACCTTAAGCAGCAGGGCAATGCCTTCGGGGGCAATGGCGCGCAGTGCCGCTTCGATCCGGCGCTTTTCGGCCTCACTGTCGGAAATCGCGGTCACGGCAATACGGTCAGCGGCGACCGAAATTTTGGCGCGCGGCAGGGTTTGCAGCGCCTCCAGCCCAAAGGCAAGGGCGGCATCCCAGCCAGCGGGGGCGGGGTAGGCGGCGGTTTCCAGCATATTGGCCACCGGCACCCCGCCGGTCAGTGCGGCGGCGGCATCGGTCAGATCTGCCTCAGAGATTGCAGGTGCCACAACCATCCCTTGGGAATCTGGCAAGGGGTCAGGCAACAGGCCGATCAGCTGTATTTCATTGTCATTGCGCAGCATTTCCACCGAAAAGCGCGGTGCCTCAACCGCGCGGGCGGGGGTGACATCCAGCAGATCACGCACCCGGCTGGCTTCGACCTGTGCACCGGCAATGTTCACGGCACGAAAGCGCGCGGCCTCATTCGGGGCGGTGCCGGTCAGCACGATTTGCAGACCGTCGGCCTCAACCGTGGCCCAGTCCATCTTGGATGCGGCCAACTCGCCCCGCACCACAAAAGCGGACCGGCTTTCCACGATCAGCGTCATCAGAAACGCCACCAGCACAGCCAGCAGCGATGCACCGGCAAAGGCAACACCGGCGATAAAGGATTGTGATGTCCGTAATTCTGACCACATGGAATCGGCAAGCACCCGGTTATTGCACCAACCCGCGAGGATTAGGGCGCGGCGATGCGTGCTTCAATCACAGGAATGCAGCGGCGGCAAGAAACAGCGCAAGCACAAGCCCGGCATCACGGTTTGACCGGAACAGGCGCAGGCAAACATCGGCATCATCGACATTCAGCCGGCGCAACTGCCACGCCATGTGCCAGCCAAAGGCCCAGACCCCGGTCAATGCAACAACAAGCGCCAGAACGCCCGCATCAATCAAGGCGACGATCACCGCAGCACCGGCCAGCACCACGGCGGCCATCAGAAATCCGCGCAGCCATGGCACCGAGTTTTGCCCGAACAGCCGTGCAGTGGATTTCACGCCGATCAGGGCATCATCCTCGCGGTCCTGATGGGCATAGATCGTGTCATAAAACAGCGTCCAGGCAATGCCGGCCAGATACAGCAGCACGGGGGACGCAGACAGACTGCCCTGATGGGCGACCCATGCAAACAGCGCCCCCCAGTTGAAGGCCACGCCAAGAAACACCTGCGGCCACCAGGTGAACCGTTTGGCAAACGGATAGATCGCCACGGGCAACAGGGCGGCAATGCCCAAAA
>JAYUZO010000096.1:0-37281 GCA_043751715.1 Rhodobacterales bacterium
AGCACGGGGGACGCAGACAGACTGCCCTGATGGGCGACCCATGCAAACAGCGCCCCCCAGTTGAAGGCCACGCCAAGAAACACCTGCGGCCACCAGGTAAACCGCTTGGCAAACGGATAGATCGCCACGGGCAACAGGGCGGCAATGCCCAAAAAGATGGCGGTCAGGTTGTATGAAAACAGGATCAGCGCGGCAATCAGCGCCTGTGCGATCATCCAGATCAGGGCCTGCCGGGTGGTCACCTGCCCCGATGGCAACGGGCGCGACCGGGTACGCGCAACCTGTGCATCAATGTGCCGGTCGGTGATATCATTCCAGGTACAGCCCGCGCCACGCATCAGGAACGCGCCCACGGCACACCCCGCGATGATCCACAGATCCCACAGGCGCGGCGTGCCGTTGACGGCGGCAAGGGCCACGCCCCACAGGCAGGGAATGAACAGCAGCCAGGTGCCGATGGGCCGGTCGGCGCGTGACAGGCGCAGATAGGGGCGCATTGCGGGCGGGGCAAACCTATCAACCCAGTTGCCACGCGGGGCATCGGCGACGCTATCGGTGGCGGTATCTGGCAATTCGGGCGATTGGGTCATAGGTTGCGTGCCATGGATACCAAGGTTCGCTTGCATGTAGAGCATGATCTTGCACCGGGGCAAGCCGTAGCGCTGACCACGGATCAGGCGCATTACCTGTTCGGGGTCATGCGGCTGGCGGTTGGGGATACTGTGCGGCTGTTCAACGGGCGGCACGGCGAATGGCGCGCAGCCGTGCAGGTGGCGGGCAAACGGGGTGGGGTGCTGGTCTGCGCCGATCAGACGGCGGCGTTGCGATTGCCTGCTGACCTGTGGCTGATCTTTGCGCCGATCAAGAAGGCGCGCACGGATTTCATTGTGGAAAAGGCGGTGGAACTGGGGGCGGCGCGGATCATGCCGGTGCAGACGCAGCACACCAACGCCGACCGCATCCGGCAAGACCGGTTGCAGGCGCATGCCATGGAGGCGGCGGAACAATGCGGTGCGACAGCGGTGCCGGACGTGGCAGCGCTTCAGCCGCTTGACCGCGTGCTGGCCAGCTTTCCAGCCGACCGCACGCTGGTGTGGTGTGATGAGGCGATGGTGGGGCAGGGGGTCAGCCTTGCGCAGGTGCCGCGTGGCCCTTGTGCCATTTTGATTGGCCCCGAAGGCGGGTTTTCGGCGGCTGAACAGGCGCGCATCCGCGCCCTGCCGCGCACCCGCGCCATCAGCCTTGGGCCGCGCATCTTGCGGGCCGATACGGCGGCGGTGGCGGCGATCACGCTGTGGCAGGCCACGCGGGGGGATTGGGCATGATGGGTGTGCGCCCCGAAGTTGCGGCAGGTGCGTGGCGCTTGCGCGAGGTGATTGCGGCGGCGGGGTTCGGGGCGTTTGGCCTGTGGTTGATCTGGCTGGGCGGGTATGTGCTGTTTCCTGCGGGCGGTGTGGTGCTGGTTGCGGCGGCGGCATGGGCGTTGACGGCATTGCGGCGGCTGCGGTTTGTGCAATCGGTGAATGCGCCGGGGGTGGTTGAGGTGGACGAAGGCCAGATCGGCTATCTTGGGCCTACGTTTGGCGGCTATGTGGCCATTCCGGACCTGTCAGAGGTGCGCCTAGTCACCATGTATGGCCGCCGCATGTGGCGGCTGAAACAGGCGGATGGGCAGGCGGTGCTGATCCCGGTGGATGCAGCGGGGTCGGACCGTTTGTTTGATGCCTTTGTCAGCCTGCCGGGCATGGATATGGCTGCACTGATGGCGGCGATTGGCACGGCTGGCCCTGTGAATGGTGCGGGTGTGCCCGTGGCGATATCTGACGCCCCGGCCACCGCTGACATGCGGCTGATCTGGCGCAGGCAGGTGGCGTTGCCGCGCAGTGGGTGAACCGGATCATCACAGAAATGCAGGGTCACGCTTGCGCGCCAGCCCTTGACGAAGCACGCGCCGGGCGTCAGGTCTAGCGGCCACACACCAAGGGCGGTTATCGTTATGTCGATCCCACAATCCGGCGGCGGGCCGATCGAAGATTTTGATCAGCTGGCGGCCTACATGGCCTCTGGCTGCAAACCAAAATCCGAATGGGGCATCGGGACCGAGCATGAAAAGTTTGGCTATCTGACGGCTACCAATGCCCCTTTGCCCTATGCCGGTGATCGTTCGATTTCTGCGTTGTTCCAAGGGCTTGAGGCGCGGTTCGGCTGGGCACCGGTACGCGAGGGGGCGCATGTGATCGGGCTGAAACGCGGCGGGGCGAACATCAGCCTGGAGCCGGGCGGGCAGTTTGAACTGTCGGGCGATATCATGGCCGATCTGCACGGCACAAAAGTTGAATTGCAGACCCACCTTGATGAGGTCGCGGCCATCGCCGACCCCTTGGGGATCAAATTCATGGGCACGGGGGCGGCCCCTGATTGGGCGCATGACACGATGCCCGTGATGCCAAAGGGCCGCTACCGGCTGATGACGCAGTACATGGGCCGCGTAGGCACGCATGGCACACAGATGATGTACCGCACATCGACCACGCAGGTGAACCTTGATTTCGCGTCCGAGGCGGACATGGTGAAAAAGCTGCGGGTGGCAATTGCCTTGCAGCCGGTGGCCACAGCGCTGTTCGCCTCTAGTCCGTTCTTTGACGGCAAACCCAATGGTCATCGCAGTTGGCGCAGCCGCATCTGGCGGGGCCTGGATGACAGTCGCACCGGCATGCTGCCCTGGGCGTTCGAAGACGGCATGGGCTTTCAGCGCTATGTCGATTGGGTGCTGGATGTGCCGATGTATTTTGTCTATCGCGACGGGCATTACATCAACGCGCTTGGGCAATCTTTCCGTGATTTCATGAATGGCGAACTGCCCGCCCTGCCGGGTGAAAAGCCCACTTTGTCAGATTGGGCGGACCATATGACAACCGTTTTCCCCGAGGCGCGGGTCAAGAAATACATCGAAATGCGCGGGGCGGATTGCGGGGATTTTGGCCATATCGTGGGCCTGCCCGCGTTCTGGGTGGGGCTGATGTACGATCAGGGCGCACTCGATGCCGCATGGGATCTGGTCAAAGGCTTTACGGCGCGGACGCGCGAAGGGCTGCGCGTGGCTGCGTCTGAGGCTGCGCTGATGGGTGAGGCGGACGGCGTAAGGATCCTTGATCTGGCGCGCGCGGCGATGGATTTGTCGCAGGCCGGGCTGGCGGCGCGGGGTTTGGGCGAAGAGGTGTATCTGGCCCCGATGCTGGACAGCGTGGCCACAGGCCGGGTGCAGGCTGACCGTTTGCTGGACGCCTACCACGGGGCATGGGGCGGATCACTCGCACCGATCTACAAAGTGTCCAGCCTGTGATCGCTTGGACGGGCGCTTACACAATTTCTTGATCGCAAGTTAACGCTGGGTTAGCGTGATGCTGCCGGATGGTGTTTTCCGGCTGTGACGTTTTGATTTTTGCAGCAATTGAACAGGAAGGAGTTATTGCATGCGTGAGTTTGTGATCAAATCACTGGACGTGTTGATCTGGATTGTCGGCGGGATTTTTGCCATCGGTGGTATTATCGCTGGTGTCGTTGCCATGGTGAATGGCCAGATGCAGGGCATCGCACTTATCATTCTGGGGCCGATTTATGCCATTCTGTTCTGCGGCATGTTCCTGCTGGCCGTCGGGGTGCACAACAACACGCGCCGCACGGCGGAAGCGCTGGAAAAGCTGGCTGCGCGCTGATTGCAGTTGTGGCAAATAAAACGGCGGTCCGCATGATGGGCCGCCGTTTTGCGTTCACGCCATAACAGGTTCGGGCAGGGTTGCGGGCATGGGCGGTTGCACCAATGCGCGCAGGTTGCGCAAGGCATGGGCAAAACCAAGGCCCAGCGTCATGCAGCACAACCCCACCGCCAGCAGCGTTATCACCCCCATCTCGGCCGGGTTTGCCGCCTGCGCCAGTGCGGGGATCAGGGCTGCGAGCAGGATCACCCCACCCAGCCCGATGGCCAGAAAGCCCGCAGCAGTGGCAAGCGCCGCCCCACGCGCTGCTGCGCCGTTCTGCTGGCAATCGCCCATGGTGCGGCCAAGTTGCAGGATCATGCGGCCCAAAGCGATCAGCGTGCAGAGGGTATCGGCAAAGTATCCAAGGATGGCAAGTGTCATGATCATGCTCTTTTC
The DNA here is from genome assembly GCA_043751715.1 of Rhodobacterales bacterium. Classification (GTDB taxonomy): domain Bacteria; phylum Pseudomonadota; class Alphaproteobacteria; order Rhodobacterales; family Rhodobacteraceae; genus JAAFHS01. The sequence goes on from JAYUZO010000096.1 coordinate 4,155, forward strand.
AGTTGGGTTTCGGGGTTGTCATCGCGCTGTAAATCCAGCCCGAGGTTGCGGCCCATGCGGCGGCGAACACGCCGCAGACTGCGCCATAGGCCAGCACACCCATGGCATCATCGCCATCTTGCATCAGGCCTGTCACAGCTGCGTAAGGGATGGTGCAGCAGATGATGGTGACAGCACCCCAGGTTGCGCCGCGCCCGGCGGATACTGGCCCTGTCATTGCCATCAGCAGCGCCAATGGTGTGCCGATCACAAGATAGGGGATGCCGCCGACCACAAGGGCAAAGGCCGGAATGAAGTACATCCAGATTGTGCAGATCGTCACCAACAACGGCCCGCAGATCATGGCCACGGCAAATGCTACAGGGTTCAGCGGAGCTATTTCATTCTTTTCTGACATGTCAGAAATCCTTTGCCAAAAATTTTTGGTTACTTCGGCAGAAAGCGGGCAATCCTTGCGCCAAGCTTTACGGCGGCCATCTGCACGGCGCGGGGCAGGCGGGCGATATCGCGGTACCAGTCATCAAACATCTGCATCGTATCCAGCGTTTCCTTCATGCGCTTTTGCACATGGGCGGGGGTGGCATCGGTTTCAGCGGCGGCAGCGACCTGTTTCAGGGCGGCGAGGGTGGGGGCGTATTCACGCTCGCGCCGGCCTTCGATCACCACGTTGACCAGTTCGAACATGTCCTGAACCGATGTGAACATATCGCGCCGTTCACCCAAAGGGCGGCTGGATTTGGCCAGCTTCCAGCCCTGCAATTCCTTCAGCCCGGTGGACACGTTGGAACGTGCAAGCCCCAGCGTTTCGGCAATGTCTTCGGCATCCAGCGGGGTGGGGGCGATGTGCAGCAGCGCGTGTATCTGGGCCACAGACCGGTTGACGCCCCATTTGGCACCCATATCCCCCCAGTGAAGGATGAAGTCTTGCATGGCGGGGGTCAGGTGCATTCGAATCGCCTTTTATTTCTGTAATGACAGAAATATCAGAATTGACTGTACCGACAAGCGGAAAATGCGGGTTTGGGGGCCAGCCCCCAAACCCCCGAGATATTTAGGGGCCAAAAATGAGAAAGGGTCAGGCTTTCTTGCCGATCCTGGGTTCGGTGCCAGCCAGAATGCGGCGGATGTTGGCGTGGTGGCGGATGATGACAAGGGCGGCAAGCGCGAGGATGAGAAGGATCATCTGCGGTACGCCAAACACCCATGCCCAAAGCGCGGCACTTGCAGCAGCAACAAGGGCTGACAGCGATGAGATGCGGCTGACAGCGGCGGTGGCGGCCCATGTGGCGCAGGCGGCAAGGCCCACGGGCCAGGCAAGGGCCAGCAGGGTGCCAAGGAAGGTCGCAACACCCTTGCCACCCTTGAAGCCGAGCCAGAGGGGGAAAAGGTGGCCTATGAAGGCGGCAAGAGCAGCGAGTTGAGCGGCGTCAGGGCCGACGAGCGCGCGGGCCAGCAGCACGGCAATGCCACCCTTGCCTGCATCCAGCAGCAGGGTGGCCAGTGCGGCCCCCTTGTTGCCGGTGCGCAGCACGTTGGTGGCGCCGATATTGCCCGATCCGATGCTACGCAGATCACCAAGGCCAAAGGCGCGTGTGATGACGATGCCAAAGGGGATTGACCCCAAAATATAGGCGCACAGCGCAACCAGTGCGAGCGACAGAGGGGCAGAGGTGATGTCAGGGATCACGCGGAAAATACCTCCACACCGGCCACGAATGTGCGCAGAACCTTACCCTCCATCCGCTGGCCATCAAACGGGGTATTCTTGGATTTTGACAGCAGGGTAAAGCGGTCCAGCAGAAACGGCGCGTCCGGGTCAAACAGCACAAGGTCGGCGGGCGCGCCGATGGCCATGCGCCCCTGCGGCAGGCCCAGACGGCGCGCGGGGTTCAGCGACAAGGCGCGCCACAGCGTGGGCAGGTCCATATGGCCTGCATGCACAAGGCGCATGGCCGCAGGCAGCAGGGTTTGCAACGCCACGGCACCCGATGCAGCCTCTTCGAACGGCAGGCGCTTGCTTTCTTCATCGGCAGGGGTGTGGAACGACCCGATGACATCAATCAGGCCAGTGGCCACAGCTTCCACAATGCCCAACCGGTCATCCTCAGACCGCAGGGGCGGCGTCAGTTTGAAGAAGGTGCGGTAATCGCCCACGTCCAGTTCATTCAGTGTCAGGTGGTGGATCGACACACCTGCCGTCACATCCAGACCATTGGCCTTGGCGCGGGCCAGCGCAGGCAGGCTGCGGGCGGTGGTGATCTGGTCGGCGTGATAGCGCGCGCCGGTCATTTCGACCAAGGCAAGGTCCCGGTCCAGCCCCATGCGTTCGGCCATCGGATGCACCGCCGGAATACCGCGCAGGGATGCAAACTTGCCCGATGTGGCGGCGGCCCCGGATGAAAGCCCCGCATCCTGCGGATGGCCGATCACCAGCGCGCCAAGGCCGCGGGCATAGGTCAGGGCGCGAGACAGGGTTTTACTGTCGGTCACCACATGATCACCGTCGGAAAAGGCGATGGCCCCGGCATCCAGCAAAAAGCCGATCTCGGCCATCTCGCGCCCCTGTCGGCCTTTGGTCAGCGCTGCGATATGGCGGATGCGCACCTGTGATTCCGTGGCGCGGCGGGTGACGAATTCCAGCAGTTCGGGGGTATCAATGGCGGGGGTTGTATCGGGGCGCGCGATGATTGTGGTAATGCCACCCGCCGCCGCCGCCAGACCAGCGGAACGGAAACTTTCCTTGTGCCGCTCCCCCGGTTCGCCGATCTTCACGCCGATGTCGACGATGCCGGGAGCAAGGGGATGGCCACCGCAATCAATGATCTGTGCGCCTTTGGGTGCCGTGCCGTTGATGGCCGTGATCATGCCATCCTGCAGGGTGATGCTACCGGGCGTATCGGTGCGAGCCTCGGGGTCAATCAGGCGGGCGTTGGTCAAATGGATGGTCATGGGTTCTCCGGTCATCCGGCAAACCAGATGACAAATGCGGTCAGGGCGAACAGGAAGATCAGCGCCGCCGTGGCCACCATCCCACCGATACGCGCATCCGACATGGGGGGCTTGCCACCGCCTAGCACGCCCTGTGCGGCCTGTGAGGGCAGGGGGTCAAACCGCACTGGCGGGCTTTCTTCGGTGTAGGTGCCCATCAGCCGCAGCCGTGGATCGGGGTGCAGCATGGCCGCTTGCCCGCCAAAGGCCTGCGAGCGGATGGCCAGCACACACCCACGGTAGGCATCAAGGCGTTCCGCATCGGCTGCGATCTGGGTTTCAGCCACGGCATTGCCTTCGATCAGGTAGGCGGCAAGGCCGATGGCCTCCACATCATCGCTGTGGAACACATCCACCTGCGCGACATCCACAGGGGCACCGAGCAACCGCTGGGCGGCGTCCGCGCGCATGGGGGGGATGATCTGACCGGGGTTGAGCAGGGCATTGGCGTCGCGCAGGGCGGCGACTTCGGGCAGGGTCATGTCGAGCGCAAAGACGCGCAGGGTGTGGCGTTCGTTGGGGGGGATGGGGATGGTCATAGGCAAAACTTCGTAGGGTGTGCGCTTGCGCGCACCTCTTCTTTCAACGCAATGGCGTGTGCCAGCACGCACCCTAAAGCCCTGCTCACACCTTCACCCTTACTGCTGTGCACCGCTGTTACCCGCCCCCGGAGTAGTTTCTGTCTGGTTTGTTTGCGATCTGGCGGGGCGGTCATGGGGAGAGTCCATTTTGAAACTCGGGGCGGAAACGCCCGGTATTTGCCCAATAGATTGCGTGCCTCGCGTCTAGCGGGGCCAATCCGGCAAAACCAATCACGGTCTTGGATTTGCCGAAGATGACATTGCCAAGCATGTGTTGTCGGGCCGTGTTGGCATCAAGCTTTTGACTGTGAATTGTCTCTGGCTTGTTTCCCGCGATCCTGATCGCACGGTCAGTGGAAATACCATAGTGGATGGGCCAAGGTGAGGTCTTTGATTTCCATGCCATATGGAAGCCGAAAACGGTCAGACACACACCACAGACCGCGCTCGGCCACACGATCAAGTAGAACTTTCGGCATGACAAGCCTTTGTGAGCGACGCAGTACTCCGCGATGCTTTGTCCCCACGGCGCAAAGTAGAAGAATAGAATGGCAAACAGGGCGGAAACTGCGCCAAACCACAGCCAAAGTTGAACGAAATGACTACTCGGCAAGGACTTGGCCCACAATAACCGTTCGCCATCCATCATTGCAGCGGCAAGCAATGCAGGTGGTGCGTCATCAGAGCCAACTTCCCAATTGTCGCCGGTTTTCGTTCTACTCATACCCCCCTCACACCATCACCCCCACCGCCGCCCGCCCCCGCTCTGCCCGCAGGTTGCGCGCCAGCAGGTCCATGCAGGCCATGCGCACGGCCACGCCCATTTCCACCTGTTCCTGAATGACCGACCGGTTGATGTCATCGGCGATGTCGCCGTCAATTTCGACCCCGCGGTTCATCGGGCCGGGGTGCATGACGATGGCATCGGGTTTGGCATGGGCGAGTTTATCGGCATCAAGGCCGAACCGGTGATAGTATTCGCGTTCCGACGGGATGAAACCGCCGTCCATGCGCTCCTTCTGCAGGCGCAGCATCATCACCACATCCGCGCCTTCAAGGCCCTTGCGCATGTCGTCAAACAACTCGCACCCGAAATCCTGCACACCTGCGGGCATCAGCGTGGGCGGTGCGATCAGGCGCAGGCGGTTTTCCATTTTGCCCAGCAAAATCAGATTCGAACGCGCCACGCGGGAATGCGCAATATCGCCGCAAATCGCAATCGTCAGGCGTTGGATGCGGCCCTTGGCGCGGCGGATCGTCAGCGCATCGAGCAGGGCCTGCGTGGGGTGTTCATGCCGTCCGTCACCTGCATTCAGCACGGCGCAGTTCACCTTGCTGGCCAGCAGGTTGACCGCGCCGCTGGATGGATGCCGCACCACCAGCAGGTCAGGCCGCATCGCGTTCAGCGTCATGGCGGTATCAATCAGCGTCTCGCCCTTTTTCACCGATGAATGGGCGACCGACATGTTCATCACATCTGCGCCCAGCCGCTTGCCGGCCAGTTCAAACGAGGCCTGGGTGCGGGTCGACGCCTCAAAGAACATGTTGACCTGCGTCAGCCCGGCCAGCACGGGTTTGGGCGGCACGCGGCTGCGGTTCAGATCAACATAGCGGTTCGCCTCATCAAGGATCGTCACGATATCCTGCGGTGACATCTGTTCGATGCCAAGGATGTGGCGTGCGCGAAAGGCCATGCTGGATTCCCCGTGGTGATGCGGCGCTTATAGGGGGCGGGGCGTATGGTCTGCAATGCCAATGGCCGACCCTGCAAGCATATCACCGCGCCACAGCGGGCCAGAACCGGGCTGACCGCAGGCCCACCTGCGGCAAAGGCAACCCATCCAGCCAATACGCGGGCCGCGAGGGTGGGTTGTCCCTGCCTGTGCCACAGGCCTATCCTGCGGCCATGGGAATCGGTGAAAACCTTGAAACGTGGAATGGCTGGCAGGCGGCGGTGCAGGCGCTGGCCTGGCAGGCAGAGCTTGGCGCGGTTGACCCGATCGGTGACGCCGCCCTGAACCGCTATGATCTGGTGACCGAGGTGGCGCGCAAGCCCGTGCCCGCGCCTGTTGACGTTGCGGTGGCGACGGGCCCGGTCGATGCCGTTGGTCTGGCCAAGGATATGGCCCAGGGCGCCGCGTCGCTGGATGCTCTGCGTGATGCGATTGCGGCCTATGACCATTGCGATCTGAAACGCGGTGCGCGCAACATGGTGTTTGCAGATGGCAGCCCCGCTGCCCGCGTTCTGATTCTGGGTGAGGCACCGGGTGTGGATGAAGACCGCGCCGCCCGGCCCTTTGTGGGGGCATCGGGGCAACTGCTGGACCGGATGTTTGCGGCCATCGGCATGGACCGTGGCAGCCCTGACCCGGCGCGCGGCCTGTATATCACCAATGTATTGCCGTGGCGGCCGCCGGAAAACCGTGATCCATCGCCGGCAGAAATCGCCATGTTCCGCCCGTTTGTGCTGCGGCACATTGCCTTGGCGGATCCGGATATCATCGTGGCCATGGGCAACGTTCCGCTGGCCTGCCTGTTTGACGAAAAGGGTATTCTGCGGGCGCGGGGCCAGTGGCGCGAGGTGATGGGCAAACCGGTGCTGCTGATGGCGCATCCGGCCTATCTTTTGCACAACCCCGAGGCCAAGCGTGAGGCTTGGGCTGACCTGATATCCTTGCAGGCAAGGCTGCGCGCATGATCGTGGACCCGGTGCTGCTGTTGACGTTCATCCCGGCCTGTCTGGCGCTGAACCTGACGCCGGGGGCAGATATGATGTTCTGTCTGGGGCAGGGCCTGCGGTCAGGCCCGCGTGCCGCGATGGCCGCCAATCTGGGTATCGGGGCGGGGTGCATGGTGCATACGGCATTGGCGGGCCTGGGCCTTGGGGCCGTGGTGGCGTCGCACCCGCTGGCGTTTGATGCAACCCGCTGGCTGGGCGTGGCCTACCTTGTGTGGCTGGCCTTGCAGGCCCTGCGGAAACCCGTTGATCTGCAGGCGCGCGCGGTGGTGGCGCAGCCGTTGGGGCGGGTGTTCCGGGATGCGCTGATCGTAAATCTGCTGAACCCCAAGGTGATCCTGTTCATCCTTGCCTTCTTGCCGCAGTTTGTGGACCCTGCCCAGGCCGTGCTGCCGCAGTTCCTGTTTCTGGGGGCGATCCTGACCATGGGTGGGTTGCTGATCAACGGGCTGGTGGGTGGCTTTGCCGGGGGTATGGCGCGCAGGCTGGCGGGGTCGGTGATGCTTGGGCGGTTTGTGCCGCGCGTGTCAGCCATGATTTTTGCCATGCTGGCGGCGCGGCTGGCCGTGGTGCAGCGGGGGTAGGCGATGGGCATTGACGATAGCAAAACCTTTATCCCGGTGCGCATTGCCGTGCTGACGGTGTCAGACACACGCACGGCGGCGGATGACAGGTCTGGTGATACGCTGGTGGACCGGCTGACAGCGGCGGGGCATGTGCTCGCAGCACGCGGAATTGTGCGCGATGACCGGGCGGTGATTGCGCAGGCGTTGCGCGACTGGTGCGCTGATCCGTTGGTGGATGTGATCCTGACAACAGGGGGCACCGGCCTGACAGGGCGCGATGTGACGGTTGAGGCGCACCGCGATGTCTATGAAAAGGAAATTGAGGCGTTCGGGACGGTGTTCACGATTGTCAGCATGGGCAAGATCGGCACATCGGCGGTGCAATCGCGCGCCTGCGGGGGGGTGGCACAGGGCACCTATCTGTTTGCTTTGCCGGGCAGTCCGGGGGCCTGCCGTGATGCCTGGGATGACATTCTGCAATGGCAGCTGGATTACCGCCACAGCCCCTGCAATTTCGTTGAAATCATGCCGCGTCTGGAAGAACACAAGCGCCGCAAATAGCACACGCAACTGTGCCTTGCGGCATGGTGGCATTCCGGTGCGGATGCCCTAAGATTGACTTTGGGAACAAGGGAATGCCATGCGGTTCTTTTCACGCAGTCTGATGGGGGTGTTTCTGGCGGCGGTGACGCTGGCGCTGCTGGCGGCTGCGGTGCAGGTGGTGATCAGCGCGGCGCGGTCACGCGATGGTAAGGTCAGGCCTGATGCGCCTGTCGAAGAGCGGGTGTTTTCAGCCAACGTGCTGACGGTGGAACCTGCCCGCATCTCTCCGGTGATGACAGCCTATGGCGAGGTGCGCGCGCGGCGCACGTTGCAACTGCGCAGTGCAGGTGGCGGCGTGGTGGTTGATCTGGCACCTGGGTTTGAGGAAGGGGCCGCCGTGGCCGAGGGTGCGCTGCTGATCCGGCTTGATCCGGCGGATGCAACATCGGCGCGCGATCTGGCACAGGCGGGCGTGCTCGAGGCTGCGGCGGATGAGGCGGCGGCCAAGGCCGACCTGTTGTTTGCCAGCGATGATCTGGCCGCTGCGGAACGGCAGTTTGCACTGCGCGAACAGGCCGCGGCGCGGCAGGCCGATCTGCGCAGCCGTGGCCTTGGGTCGGATGCGGCATCCGAGGATGCGGCACTGGCACTGTCATCGGCGGAACAGGCGGTGCTGGCGCGCAGGCAAGCGGTGTTGCAAGCGCAGGCGCGGGTCGAAATGACGGCATCCACGCTGCAGCGCGCGCAGATCAGCCTGTCTGACGCGGAAAGGGCGCTGCGTGAGACCGCAATCCGCGCGCCGTTTGATGGGCGCCTAACGGCAGTGAACGTGACGTTGGGCGGTCTGGTCAGCCCGAATGAGGTGCTGGCCGAGGTGGTGGATCCGACCGATCTGGAGGTGATGATCCGGTTGTCGGCCAGTCAGGCGGCACAACTGCCGCCGCTGGACGCAGCGCCCACGCTGTTCACGGTGCAGGATGGCGCGATGACGGGGCAGGGCATTCTGACGCGGCAGGGCGCACGCGTGGGCGAAGGCGAAAGCGGCCGGGTGGTGTTTGGCACGTTGCAACAGGCCGATGGGCTGCTGCCGGGTGATTTTGTGACGGTGTCGCTGCACGAACCGCCCATGACCAAAGTTGCGCTGTTGCCGAATACGGCGGTGGGGGCGGATAGCACGGTGCTGGCGGTTGGGGCGGAAAACCGGCTGGACGTGGTACAGGTTTCGGTGCTGCGGCGGCAGGGTGATGATGTGATCGTGGCCCCCGGTGCGGCGGCGGGGCGTGATGTGGTGGCAGAACGCTCTCCTTTGCTGGGGGCGGGTATCCGGATCAATCCGGTGCGGCCCGGCTGGGTGACCCTGACCGAAGATCAGCGGGCTGATCTGATTGCACAGGTTGAAGCGTCGGCCATGGCAGATGCGGAAAAGGCAGCGCTGCTGGCGCAACTGGCGCAGGCGCAGGTGCCGTCGGGCCTGATTGCGCAATTGCAACCCGGCGTGGGGGGCTGACGGGCGATGGCACGCGGGTCACAGGCGGGCGGTGGCCTGATCACCTATTTCACGCGGCATGGTACGATTGCGAACCTGTTGCTGGCGGCCCTTCTGGTGCTGGGCGTCTGGGCGGCTACGCTGATACGCGCGCAGTATTTCCCTGATGTGATCGTGTCCGAGGTCGAGGTGACTGTCCGCTGGGATGGCGCGGGGGCCGATGATGTTGACCGCGGCATCGTGCAGGTGCTGGAACCGGCCTTGCTGGCAGTAGACGGGGTGGCGAACGTGTCATCGCTTTCGCGCGAAGGGCGGGCGTCGATTGATCTGGAATTCGCGCCGGGTACCGATATCGCCAAAGCGACTGACAACGTGCAAATGGCGGTGGACGCCATCACCACCCTGCCCGAAGCGGCGGATGACCCCACGGTGCGGCAGGGCCAGTGGCGCGACGGGGTGACTGATGTGGTCATCACCGGGCCGGTGGGCGTGGATCAGCTGGCGCGCTTTGCGGATGAGCTGGTGGGCCGGCTGTTTGCGACCGGTGTTACGCGCACAACCATTCAGGGGCTGGTGGCACCCGAAACGGTGATCGAGGTGGCATCAACGGCGCTGCTGCGCCATGACGTGACGCTGGAACAGATCGCGCAGGCGATTGCAGCGCAGGTGGCGACCGCACCGGTGGGCGAAGTGGCGGGTGGCACGGCGCGGGTGCGCGCTGGGCAGGAACGCCGCACGGCCGATGAAATTGCGGCCATCGTGCTGACATCGGCGCCGGATGGCACACAAGTGACAATCGGCGATGTGGGCACGGTACGGGTGGATGGGGCAACGCGGGGCCGCGCGGCCTTTGTGGGCAACAATCCGGCAATGACAATCCGGGTGGACCGTACGCCCGAAGGTGATGCGATCCGCATGCAGGATGATGTCAGGGCCGCAGCTGCTGCACTGCAAGCCACCTTGCCACCGGGTGTGACGGTTGACCTTGTGCGCACCCGCGCCGAACAGATAACCGACCGGCTGGCGCTTTTGCTGGACAACGGGCTGATGGGGCTGGGGTTGGTGCTGATCCTGCTGTTCTTGTTTCTGAATGCGCGGGCGGCCATCTGGGTGGCCATGGGCATTCCGGTATCCATGTTTGCGGCTGTGGGGGCGATGTATCTGGGCGGTGTCACGCTGAACATGATCTCGCTTTTCGCGCTGATCATCATGGTGGGCGTGGTGGTGGATGATGGCATCGTGGTGGCCGAACATGCCGATTTCCGCGCGCGGGTTTTGGGCGAAGACCCGGTGACGGCGGCGGAATTCGGCGCGCGGCGAATGGGCGCGCCGGTCATTGCATCGACCCTGACCACGATCATCGCGTTCTGGGGGCTGGTCATCATTGGCGGGCGATTTGGTGATCTGATCGCCGATATCCCGTTCACGGTGATTGCGGTGCTGGTGGCATCAACCATCGAATGCTTTTTCATCCTGCCGCACCACATGGTCGGGGCCTTGCGCGCGGTGAACGAAAAACCCTGGTATGATGCGCCCAGCCGGGTGGTGAACCGTGGGATGATCTGGTTTCAGGACCGGATGATGAAACCACTGATGCGGTGGATCATCATCTGGCGTTATCCGGTCCTTGCGTTTTCGGTGCTGCTGCTGGCCACACAGGTGGCGCTGTTTCAGCGCGGTGACGTGCAGTTCCGGTTTTTCAACGCGCCCGAACAATCCAGCGTTTCAGGCAATTTCGCCATGCTGCCGGGGGCCAGCCGGGCCGACAGTCTGACGATGATGCAGGAATTGCAGCGCGCAGTGGGGGCTGTGGCCACACGGCTGGAGGCCGAGCACGGCACCAACCCGGTGACGTATGTTCTGGCCGAAATTGGCGGCGGGGCGGGGCGCGGGCTGGCAAGCGCCGAAACCAAGGATGCAGATCTGCTGGGCGGCATTTCCATCGAATTGGTGAACCCCGACCTGCGGCCCTATTCTAGCTTTCAGTTCATCACCGATCTTGAGGCCGAAATCCGCCGCGCGCCATTGCTGGAGGAAATGTCATTCCGGGGCGGGCGCTTTGGGCCGGGGGGCGATTCCATTGCGATTGATCTGTATGGCTCGGATGCGGCGGGGCTGAAGGCAGCGGCGGAAGACCTGAAGGGCCAACTGGCACAGTTTGCCGAAGTGTCGGCACTGGAAGACAGTCTGGCCTATGACAAGGAAGAACTGATCCTGAACCTGACAGCACAAGGCCAGGCGCTTGGATTTGCGATCGATGATCTGGGCCGCGCGCTGCGTGACCGGCTGAACGGGATTGAGGCGGCCACCTATCCCGACGGGCCAAGGGCGGCCTCCATCCGGGTGGAATTGCCGGCGGGTGAACTGACCGCCGATTTTCTGGACCGCACGCAAATGCGCGCACCCAGTGGGATCTATGTGCCATTGGCAGATGTGGTGACGGTGGAACGGCAAGCGGGCTTTTCATCCGTTGTGCGGGAAAACGGATTGCAGGTGGTGACGGTATTTGGCGATCTGGCCGAAGATGACGCAGACCGCGCAGCGCTGATTGAGGCGCGGATGCGGGATAGCATCATTCCGGCGGTAGAACAGGCGCATGGGGTGGCCAGCCGTCTGTCGGGGTCCGCAGCCGAGGAAGCCCGGTTTCTGGGCGGTGCGTTGCAGGGCCTGATATTGGCACTGATCGGAATTTATCTGTGCCTTGCATGGATATTTGAAAGCTGGACCCGGCCTTTGGTGGTGATGAGCGTGATCCCCTTTGGTCTTGTGGGCGCGATCTTTGGCCATTGGCATTGGGATATTCCGATGTCGATGTTTTCCATTGTGGGGATGATCGGGATGTCTGGGATCATCATCAATGATGCGATTGTGCTGATTTCGACCGTGGATGAATATGCCGTCAGGCGCGGGATCAAACCGGCCATCGTGGATGCCGTGGCAGACCGGTTCCGCCCGGTGCTGCTGACCACGGCAACAACGGTGCTGGGGCTGGCGCCGCTGCTGTACGAACGCAGCAGTCAGGCGGAATTTCTGAAGCCCACGATCGTGACGCTGGCCTACGGATTGGGCTTTGGTATGGTGCTGGTGCTGCTGGTCATTCCGGCGCTGCTGGCGGCACAGGTGGATATCGAGCGGGCCTTGCGCGCAGGGCGGCGGGGCTTGCGTGGCGGGCCTGTGGGTGTTGTGCGCGGGGCGGCGGGGGTGTGTGCGGTAGTGGTGGCGGTGATCTGGCTGCCTGCAATCACCGGCCTGCCGGGCCTGCCGTTTCTGCCTGCCGGGGGCAGCGCGGCGCTGGCTGCTTCCATCATTGCGGCGGGGGTGGTGTGTGCCGTGGCGTGGGTTGCGGGCCGTGTCATGTTGCGGCCACGCAGGCGCGCTGTGCCAAGGCGCTAGTCTGCCGGGCAGCCCGTGATTTCAATGGCTTGACCGCCGCCCAGCACCGTCAGCACAATGGCTGACCGGTCCAGCGCAAAGGGCGAACCCGAAGGCCCGACCAGATCAGCGGCAGCTGTCAGCACATCACCCGCGCGCATCACCGCCGTATCTGATGTCCAGACCCCCGGCATGCCGGATTCGACCACCACGGTTTCATCCGGGCCGGTTGCTGGCAGGGCCAGCGTTGCAATCAGGCGCAATCCATCATCTGTTGCATCAACGGTGCAACTGATCTTGTTCAACCCGCCTGCGCGGGCCCCTATCGGTTGATCGCGCAGTGCAGCCTTGATCGCCGGATCGCCGATGCCGGGTTGCGTCAGCGTGACCGACACATCCAGCATGGCGGGTACGCAGATATCCTTGCACACGCCGATATCGACACGCGCGCGCAGGGTGATGGGCTGTGATGGGTCAATCGCCGTTACCTCAATGGGCAGCAGCATGCCGTCATGATACCCGATGCTGAGCAAGCCCGCCGTATGAAACACCTGCGGTGTCGGCCAGTGCAAGGCCACCGATTGCAGGTTCTGCGACCCGGACCAGTCAAATGATGGCGGAATGCCTGCCTCACCGGGGCTGCGCCAATAGGTTTTCCAGCCGGGGGCCAGCGTCAGGTTCAAGGCCGCCATATGCGTGCCCTGATCGGTGGCCCAACCGGGCAAAAGGCTGGCATTCAGCACGGCCTCATCCGGGTTGGCATGGGCCGGGCCTGCCATCAGGGCCATCAGGGCAAGGGCGAAAAGGGGTGGTTTGTATGTCATCAAGGGGACCATAGGCAACGGCCTGCGCAAGGGAAGTCACAAATCCGAAACCCACGCTTGTGTGATTGCACTTGGCACTTTGTTGCATCATTCTGGCCTGATGGACCTTGCAGGAAAGCTGTTGATTGCGATGCCGGGCATGGGCGACCCCCGTTTTGCCCATACGGTGATCCTTGTCTGCGCCAGTTCGGCGGAGGGGTCGATGGGCCTGATCCTGAACCGCCCCGCGCGCGATCTGAACTTTGCCGGCCTGTTGGATCAGCTGGGTATCCCGCGTGCGGACAGTGGTCGTGATATCCGCGTGCATTTCGGCGGGCCGGTGGAACGTGGGCGCGGTTTCGTGCTGCATTCGGCGGATTATCCGGGCGGGCAGGCGACGATGCGGGTGGAAGGCGGGTTCGGCATGACAGCCACGCTGGATGTGCTCGAGGCACTCGCGCAGGGCGAGGGGCCCGAGGTGGCGATCCTGGCGTTGGGCTATGCGGGCTGGGGGCCGGGGCAGCTGGAGGCCGAGATCGCGCGGAACGACTGGCTGACGGCCGATGCGGCGGCGGAGCTGGTGTTTTCGGCGGATGATGCGGGCAAATGGACGGCGGCGCTGCGGCATATGGGCATTGACCCGATCACGCTGAGCGCGACTGCCGGGCGGGCGTAAGCCTTTGCGAACGCTGTGTTAATCGGCCCGGTTAACGGGAAGTTAAGCGTATGGCTTTGGTATGGTATGCGTCTGGTTCCGGCCCAGACGGACATGCGGCTGCGGGTGCGTTAACTGTGTTTGGCGAATTGGGGGTGGTGGGTTGGCACCCACCCTACGGTGGTAACCACGCGTTAACCTTGCGTGGTTTAGGTTTTGCACATGTCGCAATATGTCCGCCCCAAAGTTCCCGGTGCGACGGTGTTTTTTACCGTGGCGCTGGCTGTGCGTGGATCAGATTTATTGGTGCGTGAGATCGCGGTGCTGCGCGATGTTGTAAGGGCCGCGCGGGTGGTGCGTCCGTTCAGTATAGACGCGTGGGTTGTGCTGCCTGATCACATGCATTGCGTCTGGACACTGCCGGAAGGGGATGCGGATTTTTCTGGCAGATGGAAAGAGATCAAGACGGGATTTACCAAAGCCGTGGGTCGCGTCGGCCCACGCAGCAGGTCGAAGGTCGCGAAGGGCGAGGCGGGGATCTGGCAGAGGCGATTCTGGGATCACCATATCCGCGACGCGCGCGATTTTGAGACGCACCTTCAGTATTGCTGGTGGAACCCAGTGAAACACGGGTTGGTCACGACGCCGGTGGTTTGGCCGTATTCTTCGGTGCATCGGGACAGGCGATTTGGGCAAATCGAGCCGGAACGGGCCGGATCAAAGGCCGGGTCAGAGATTGACGGCAGGTTTGGGGAGTAGGGTGGGTGGCAACCCACCGTGTGCTTTGGATCGGACGGGAGCGGTGGGTTGACACCCACCCTACGCATTGTAGCTACAAGCGGAAGCGGCCCACAGCTTTTTTAAGGCGCCTTGCGGCTGCAACCAATAGCCAGTCAAACCAGACTGCGGCCAAAACGACGCAAGCGGACATCAGATACCCGCGTGTCGCGGGTGCATCCCTAAAGACTAAAGAAGCCACGGCACAGAACGTGAAAAACAGTTTCGCAAATAGATGTTTGGTCATGGCCGTTGCCAAGGCGGAAAGGCTACAGATCCTATGAAGGAAGCGCTACAGCACATTATCCGGCAGTGCGCTGTAGCGAGTAGGGTGGGTGGAACCCACCGTTTGCTTTGGACCGGACGCAAGCGGTGGGTTGACACCCACCCTACGCCTTGGGGCGGATCGGCCCGCCAATGAAGGCGACATCACTCCCCATACGGCACCCAGACCGTTTTCACCTCCGTTGCGGCGCGCAGGAACACTTTGCCCTCGCCGTCCGTCCCCATCCAATCGCGCGCATGGCCGTGGTTGACCCATGTGCGTTTGATGTTCGTCGCGGCCTCATGTTCCACCATGCCTGACAATGGTGCTGTGCCGAAATACCAGACGGCATCCACATCCATGTGGCCCGCCAGCGGTTTGGCCAGATCAGCATGCGCACCGGTCACGATATTGACCACGCCTGCGGGCAGATCGGATGTTTCAAGCACCTGATACAGGTCAGTGGCAGCCAAGGGGTGCGGGTCGGACGGCACCAGCACGCAGGTGTTGCCCATGGCAATGGCGGGGGCCATCAGGCTGATGAACCCCAAAAGCGGGGCCTCATCGGGGCAGATGGCACCAATCACGCCGCAGGGTTCGTTCATGGCGATGGCGACGCCACGGATGGGCACGGATTTCACCGCGCCATCGAATTTGTCGGCCCATGCGGCATAGGTGAAGAGGCGCTGGATGGATGCCTCTACCTCTGCCTCACCCGGTTTTCCGGTCATGTCCTGCAGCCTGCGGGCAAATTCATTCGCACGGGCCGACAGGTTTTCGGCGATGTAATACAGGATCTGTGCGCGGGTGTGGGCGGTGGTGCGACCCCAGCCTTTGGCAGCCTGCGCCGCCTCAACCGCGTTGCGGATATCCTTGCGGTTGCCAAGGCCGATATGGCCTAGCAGTTTGCCGCGCGGGGTGGTGATGGCGCGGGAATAGCCGCCGTCGGGGCGGGCCTGCTTGCCGCCGATGAACAGTTTGGCGGTGCGGTCAAGGCCATCGGCGGACTGGGTGACGGGGGGCTGTTGTGTGGGGGTCTTGAGGAGTTTGGGGCTGCCGGTGGGTTTGACATAGGCGAGCAAGCCTTCCCAGCCGCCTTCGCGGCCAAAGCCGCTTTCGCGCACACCGCCAAAGCCTGCAGCGGCGTCGAACATGTTGGTGCCGTTGACCCAGACGATGCCTGCGCGGATTTTGGGGGCGATGTCGAGGGCGAGGTTGATGTTTTCGGTCCAGACGGAGGAGGCGAGGCCGTAGCGGGTGTTGTTGGCGAGTTCGACAGCCTCTGCAGGGGTGCGGAAGGTCATCGATACCAGCACCGGGCCAAAGATTTCTTCCTGCATCAGGGTGCTGGCGGCGGACAGGCCGGTGATCAGGGTGGGGGGGTAGAAACAGCCATCGGGCACGGCGCAGGCGGCGCGGTAGGTGTGGCCTTCGGTATTGGCATCGACCATGGCGGTGATGGCGGTCAGTTGGCTGGGGTCAACGATAGCGCCGATGTCGATGCATTTGTCCATGGGATCGCCGATGCGCAGCCCGTCCATGCGGCGTTTGAGTTTGGCGTGGAAGCGGTCGGCGATACCTTCCTGAATGAGGAGGCGGGAGCCTGCGCAGCAGACCTGACCTTGGTTGAACCAGATGGCATCGACGAGGCCCTCCACCGCGCTGTCAAGATCGGCGTCGTCAAAGACGATGTAGGGGGATTTGCCACCGAGTTCGAGGGTGAGGGCCTTGCCGGTGCCTGCGGTGGCTTGGCGGATGCGCTTGCCGACGGTGGTGGAGCCGGTGAAAGCGATCTTGTCGACGGGGGCATCGACAAGAAGGGCACCGGTGGTGCCGTCGCCGGTGAGGATGTTCAGAACGCCTTTGGGCAGACCAGCCTGCGCGCTGAGTTCAGCGAACAGCAAGGCGGTAAGGGGGGTGAATTCGGCGGGTTTGAGGATGACGGTATTGCCTGCGGCGAGGGCGGGGGCGACCTTCCAGGCGAGCATGAGCAGGGGGAAGTTCCAGGGGATGATGGCTGCGCAGACGCCAAGGGGGGCGTGGTGGGGGAGTTCGGCGTGCATCAGTTGGGCGAGGCCTGCGTGGTAATAGAAATGCCGGGCGACAAGGGGGATGTCGATATCGCGGGATTCGCGGATGGGTTTGCCGTTGTCGAGGGTTTCGAGTGTGGCGAACAGGCGGGCGTGTTTCTGGACCATGCGGGCGAGGGCATAGAGGTGCTTGGCGCGCTGGTGGCCGGGGAGTTTGGCCCATTTGGGCTGGGCGCGGCGGGCGGCTGACAGGGCGGCGGCGAGGGCGGATGGGGAGCCTTGGCTGACTGTCGCAAGGGGTTTGCCGGTGGCAGGATTGCGGGTGTCAAACGGGGCTTCGGGGGCGGTAAAGGCCCCGTCAATCCAGTGGCCAAAGCTGGCATTGTGGGCGGCGATCCATGCAAGGGCCTCGGCGCTGCTTTCGGGGGCGGGGCCGTAATCCATGCTGTTGAAGATGTCAGAGACGGTCATGGGGTTGGTCCTTTGCGGCCGCGTGGGTGGGGGCTGCTATTGAATGGAGCGCGTTCCGCGCAAGCCTTTTGTCTCGCCTCTGCGCGCGAAGGGCGCGCAACCGGCTCGGGCGGCCTCCGGCGGGGATATTTGTGAACAGGTGAAAGCCCATGCGCGGGCTGGGAGTTGGGGGGCTCATTCGCCTAGCCCATTGCATGGCAGTTGGCGGCGGAATAGTGGCCGGTGAGGTGGTGTTCGAGCTGGCGTTCGATATCACCCAGCAGGGAGGACGCGCCAAAGCGGAAGAGGTCGGGCTGCAGCCATGGCAGGCCGAGTTCATCCTTCATCATTGCCATGTAGACCAGCGCATCCTTGGCCTTGGCAATGCCGCCTGCGGGTTTGTAGCCGACCTTGATGCCCGTCCGGTCCTGATAATCCCGGATCGCGCGGATCATTGTCAGCGTCACCGGCAGCGTTGCATTCACGCCTTCCTTGCCTGTCGAGGTCTTGATGAAATCTGCCCCCGCCATCATGCAGATCAGGCTGGCGCGGGCCACGTTGCGCAGGGTGCCCAACTCACCCGTTGCCAGGATGGCCTTGACATGGGCCTGCCCGCAGGCTGCGCGCATGTCGCGCATTTCGTCATAAAGGGCCTGCCAGTTCTGCGTCAGCACATGGCGGCGGGAGATGACGATGTCGATCTCCGCAGCCCCGGCGGCAACGCTTTCGCCGATTTCGGCCATGCGCAGGTGGAGGGGCGACAGGCCTGCGGGAAACCCGGTAGACACGGCGGCCACCGGAATGCCGGAGCCTGCGAGGGCATCAACGGCAGCAGCGACCATGTCGTGATACACGCAGACCGCCCCCACCCGCAGGCCCGGCAATCCCAGCTTTTCCAGCATCCACGGGGCCACGGGTTGGCGCGCCTTGGCGCACAGGCGGCGCACCCGGCCTGCCGTATCATCGCCTGACAGGGTGGTCAGGTCGATCAGCGATACCGCCTTGCACAGCCATGCTGCCTGATGATCTTTCTTGACCGTGCGCCGCCCGCCAATGGTGGCCGCGCGCCGTTCGATGGACGATGTATTGGCCTGCACCGATGCGACCCAGTCCAGATCCAGCGGCATGCCGTCATTGCGCGGATGTGCGATCTGCGGCAGCAAGCTGGGTGTGCCAATGGGCGTGCCAATGGGCAAGGCGATGGTCGATGGCATGGGCGTGCTCCGGCGGGTCTGCGTGCAGGTTCGCAGAGCGGCGGCGTGCAGGCAAGGGTCACGGGTGCTGTTTCGTCTGAAAGTTTGACCGTTTGGTCAGTATACGCTCAGCCCGGTGGTGCATGTGGCAGGCGGGGTTCTTCGTCTTCGACGCCGTCATCAAATGTGGCCCATGGCGCGGCGCGGTCTGTGGGCGGCAGGGTGCTGCGGTCCTGCATGGCGTGAAGTTGCGCCTTGGACAGGAACAGTGCTGTCAGCGGGGCCGTCACGAACAGGAACACCACGATCAGGATTTCCTGCATGCTGAACTGCCCGTGCGTCAGCCAGAAATTGACCGATGATGCAATCAGTGCTGTGCCCACGCCCACGGTGGTGCCCTTGGTCGGCGCGTGCAGGCGCTGCATGCCATCGCGCAGCTTTATCAACCCATAGCTGCCGATCAGGGCAAAGCTGCCACCAATCACCAGCATGACGGAAATGATGATGTCTGAAATTGCGGGCATGGGCATTACTCGATGATATCGCCGCGCAGCAGGAATTTGCTGAACGCGACGGTGGAGATGAAGCCGGTCATGGCAAACAGGATCGCGGCCTCAAAGTTGATCGGGTTGCCGGTGGCAATGCCGTACAGCACGATCAGGGCAACCACATTGACGACCATGGTATCCACGGCAAGGATGCGGTCGGTGGGGGCGGGGCCCCGGATCAGCCGCCAGAGGTTCAACAGAATGGCAAGGCCAAAGCATCCGAAGGCAAAGGTCAGGGCATAGGGCAGGATCATTCGAATATCCTTTTCAGGCGGGCCTCGTAGCGGGACTTTATCTCATCCCGGATGGCAGCCGGGTCAGGAGCATGCAGTGAATGAACAAGCAGCACACGCCCGCAGGATGACATGTCGGCGGTGACGGTGCCGGGTGTCATGGTGATGGTGCCGGCCAGCATGGTGATCGCCTCGGGCGTGCGCAGATCGATCGGCACGGCGATAAAGGCTGATTGGATGCGGTCGCGGGGCATGAACAGGATGATCTTTGCCACGGCGATATTGGCAAGGATGATGTCCCAGAGCACAAGCGCCAGATAAGCCAGAAAGGCAGGCATGGATTTCAGTTTCGGGCGGTCGGGCCAGTAGGCGGCGGTCAGCAGCGGAATGGCAATGGCCAGCACGCCTGCCATGACGATGCTGCCGATTTTGGGATCATTCACCAAAAGGAACCAGATGATGAACAGCGTGGCTGACATGTAGGGGTGCGGCAGGATGCGGCGCAGGGTCATGGCAAACGCTCCAACGCGGTGGCGGCGATGTAGGCGGTGGGCGCGTGCAACTGCTGCGCGGCCCCGGCCATCCATGCGGTGACGGGGCCTGCAAAGATGGTCAGGGCCGCAAGGGCCGCGATCAGCCCGAAGGCGGCGGCAAAGGCAACGGGTTCGGAC
Organism: Rhodobacterales bacterium; assembly: GCA_043751715.1. Taxonomy (GTDB): domain Bacteria; phylum Pseudomonadota; class Alphaproteobacteria; order Rhodobacterales; family Rhodobacteraceae; genus JAAFHS01. The sequence continues at coordinate 24,053 of JAYUZO010000096.1, forward strand.
GCGTGTTCGGTTGGGGTGGCATCGGTGGCATGGGCCTTCCAGAACAGGGTTGATCCGGCACGGGCAAAGCCAAGGATCAGGATCAGCGAGGTGATCAGGACCACGGACCAGATCAGGGGGGCCTGTTCGCGCAGGGCATCAAGGATCAGCAGTTTGCCCAGAAAGCCAGACAGTGGCGGCATGCCAGCCATGCCGATGGCGGCGATCAGGAACAGGCTGGCAATCAGCCCGCCCTGCGCGATGGGGGGCAAATGCAGGTGCAGCGATCCATCACCGCGCCGGTCAGTGACAAGGTCAGCCACCAGAAACAGCAGGGCACCGGCAAGGGTGGAATGCACAAGGTAATACAGGGCGGCGGTGGTGGCCTGCGGGGTAAAGGTGGCCACGGCCAGAAAGATGGTGCCCATGGATGCGATGGCGGCAAAGGCGGCAAGGCGGGCAAGCGACGTGGCCCCCAGCACCCCCAGCGATCCGATGATCAGCGTGATGATGGCGGCAGGCAGCAGCAGGTCGGCAAACAGCGGGCCGGTGGCGGCTACGGTTGGGGGAAACACCAGCGTGAACATGCGGATAACGGCATAGGCGCCGACCTTGGTCATCACGGCGAACAGGGCTGCAATGGGGCCGGGGGCATTGGCATAGGTGCCGGGCAGCCAGAACTGGAACGGCACAAGGGCGGCCTTGATGGCAAACACCATCAGCATCAGCACGCCCGCCACGCGGATCAGGGCGGCATCACCGGGGGGCAGGGTGGCCACCTTGATGGCAAGGTCGGCCATGTTGAGCGTGCCGGTGACGGCATAGATGGTGGCCAAGGCGAACAGGAACAGGGTCGATCCGACAAGGTTGAACGCCACATACTGCACACCGGCCCGCAGGCGTGCATTGCCCGCGCCATGGATCATCAGGCCATAGCTGGCGATCAGCAGCACCTCGAAAAACACAAACAGGTTGAACGCATCACCGGTCAGAAACGCACCGTTCAGGCCCATCAGCTGAAAGGCGAAAAGGGCGTGAAAGTGCTTGCCGCGGGCATCCCAACCGGTGCCGATGGTGTATAATTGTATGAAAAGTGCAAGAAGGCTGGTCAGGGCGACCATCATGGCCGACAGCCTGTCCAGCACCAGCACAATGCCGAACGGGGCAGGCCAGTTGCCAAGGCGGTACACTTGCGGGCCGTCGGTTGCCACAATCAGCAGCCATGCGGACAGGGCCACCAGCAGCACAGTGCCTGCCAGCCCGAAGATGCGTTGCAGGCCAAGGTCGTGGCGCAGGGCGAGCACGATCAGGGGGGCCAGCATGGCGGGCAGCACGACGGGCAGGATGATCAGATGTGACGTCATTTGGCGTCACCTTCGCCGGTCATATCCACCCGGTCATCGCCGGTGCCAAGGAAGGACCCAAGCGCCATGATCAGGATCACGGCGGTCATGCCGAATGAAATCACGATGGCTGTCAGGACAAGGGCCTGTGGCAGCGGGTCGGTATAGCCTGCGGCGGCGGGATCAACGATCGGGGGGGCGTTGATGGCCAGACGGCCAGAGGCGAAGATAAAGATGTTGACGGCATATGACAGCAAGGACAGGCCCACGATCACCGGGAAGCTGCGCAGGCGCAGCATCAGGTAAATGCCGGATGCGGTCAGCAATCCCACGGTGGCGGCAATCAGATATTCCATCAGATCGACCTGTTTTCTGAAGGGTCAATGCCAAAGGCCTGCGGGCTTGTCTTTGCACCAGCCCGCAGCGAAAGCCGCGCAAAGGATGCAAGCGCCAGCATGACAGCGCCCAGCACGGTCAGAAACACCCCCAGATCAAAGATCGCGGCGGTGGCAAGTTCAAACTCTTCCAGCGGCCAGATATGCACGTATTCAAACCCCGAGGTCAGGAAGGGCAAGCCGAACACCCATGCCCCAACGCCTGACAGCCCGGCAATCAGCACGCCCCAGCCGATGACGGCGTGAAAATCCACACGGCGGCGGGCGGCGGTCCACGCATAACCCGACGCCATGTATTGCATCAACAGCGCAATTGCCACGACCAGCCCGGCCACAAACCCGCCACCGGGCAGATTGTGCCCGCGCAGATAGATGAACACGCCCACCATGATGGCAATCGGCAGCAGCATGCGGGTGATGACCACCAGCATCATCGGATGGCGGTCACCGGCGCGCGTTTCACCCGTGCGCCAGACCAGCAGCCGGTCATTGGCAGGGCCGGGGGACAGCAGCGCCTCGATCAGGGCAAAGATGATCAGGGCGGCGATGCCAAGCACGATGATTTCACCGTAGGTATCATAGCCGCGGAAATCGACGATGATGGTGTTGACGGCATTGGTGCCGCCCGCGCCGGGTTTGGACTGGGCAAGATGATAGCCCGCAATGGTGGGAAAGGCCGCATCGCGCAGCATGATGGCGGCGGTCAGGCCAAAGGCGGCCAGACCTGCGGCAATGGCCACGGCACCGTCACGCAGCTTGCGCAGGGGGGGGCTTTCGGCGGGCGTGGTTTTGGGCAGGAAATTCAGGGCAAGCAGCATCAGCAGGACCGTGACCACCTCGACCGTCAATTGGGTCAGGGCCAGATCAGGGGCGGACATCCACGCAAAGCCCACGGATATCATCAGGCCAATGACGCCGACAAAAATCAACGCCAGAAACCGGTTGCGGTGCAGGATGACGACGCTGGCAATGGACGCGACAATCAGGGTGAAACCGGCCCAGATCACGGGCGGCACGGCTGTGGGCAGGCGCAGGCCGGGCGCGTGGATGCCGCCGTTAAAGGCCCAGACCCCTGCGGCAACAATGGCGGTGATGCCGACGGCGATGGCGCGGGTCAGCGCGCCGTTGTGCAGCCCGTTGGTGATGCCGGTTGCCAGGCGGACAAGTGAGCCGACCACGGCATCAAACATGCGCTTGGCGTCGGGCTTCCATATGCCGTTCCACAGACGCGACAGGGTGGGATAGGCCCCCAGCAGCAGCAGGCCACCGCCGATGGCAATCACGCTCATCCACAGGGCGGGGGCCGCCAGCCCGTGCCAATGGGTGATCTTGGCGTGCACAGGCGCACCCGCCACGGCCCCTGCGGCGGCGTCCACCAGCCATGCGGCGGATGCCATGGGGATCACGCCGATCACAATCACCAGAATGGCCAGCAGGGCGGGGGCAAACAGCAGGCCCGGTCCGGGGTCGTGGGGCGCATGGGGGTAATCGGTCCGCGCCGGGCCAAGGAAGGTATGCGCGAGGAAGCGGAAACTGTAGCCCACGGAAAACAGCGCGCCGATGGTGGCGAGCAGCCCGAGCAGCCAAGGGCTGCCGAACCATGTGGTGTCATGCACCTGTTCCAGCATCAGTTCCTTGGACAGAAAGCCGTTGAAGGGCGGCAGGCCCGCCATCGACAGGGAGGCAGTCAACGCAATGGTAAAGACCATGGGCATCAGGTGACGCAGGCCGCCAAGGCGGCGGATATCGCGGGTGTGGGCGGCGTGGTCGACAATGCCAGCGGTCATGAAAAGGGCGGCCTTGAAGGTGGCGTGGTTGATGATGTGGAAGATGGCGACGGTGGCCGCAGCCTTGGTGCCTAGCCCCAAAAGCATGGTGATCAGGCCCAGATGGCTGACGGTGGAATAGGCCAGAAGCGCCTTCAGATCATCCTTGAACAGCGCGACCTTGGCCCCGATCAGCATGGTGATCAGGCCTGCGGTGGTGACAATCATAAACCACGCCTCGGTGCCTGCCAGCACGGGCCACATGCGGGCCATCAGGAAAATGCCGGCCTTTACCATGGTGGCGGAATGCAGATAGGCGGAGACGGGCGTGGGGGCGGCCATGGCGTGGGGCAGCCAGAAATGGAACGGGAACTGCGCGGATTTTGTGAAACAGCCGAGCAGAATGAGGATGAGGGCTGGCAGATACCACGGGCTGGATTGAATGGCGTCCTTGTTCTGCAGGATGACCGACAGATCATAGCTGCCCACGATACCCCCAAGGATCAGCATCCCCGCGATCAGCGCAAGGCCACCGGAGCCAGTGACGGCAAGGGCCATGCGGGCACCTTGGCGCCCCTCGGGCAGATGTTTCCAATAGCCGATCAGCAGGAAGGACGACAGCGAGGTCAGCTCCCAGAAAATAAGCAAAAGCAGGATGTTATCCGACAGAACAATGCCCACCATCGCGCCTTGGAACAGCAGAAGGTAGGTGTAGAACTGCCCCATCGGATCAGCGGCCGACAGGTAAAACCGCGCGTAGATGATGATCAAAAGGCCAATGCCAAGGATCAGACCGGCAAACAGCAGGCCCAGCCCATCCAGCATGAAATTCACGTTCAGGCCCAGGGATGGCAGCCATTCAATGCGCGTCTGCACAACGTCGCCTGCCAGCACCGTGGGGGCAAGGCTGGCCAGCAGCACAAGTGCCAGCAGGGTGAACGCCCCTGCCGTCATGGCGCAGGCATCCCGTCCGGCGCGGATCATTAATCCGGGAAACAGCGCGCCGATAAAGGGCAGTGCTGCGATCAAGGCTAGGGCCAAAGGGTCCTCGTCTGGTCAGCGTGACGGTATGTTGGCCCCCATGTGGGGGTTGCCCCTTGTGTTTCAACTGGGTGGCGGGCCGTCAAGCGAAAGCGACAGCGACAGCTGACTACTGATCGCGTGCGGCGGCGTTCTGATCCAGCAGATAGCGTTGTGACAATGGAATGGCCGCAGCGCCCAAAGCGCGCGCCTGCGCGCCCACGGTGCCTTCGCGGATCATGGGGGCCTCGATGCCTGCCAGATCCAGCCTGTGCAGGGCAGCATGGGTGCGGCGGGTGATTTCGGCGCGCATGGCGGTTGGCATCCAGCCGTCAATCACCACGGCCTCCAACTCCATCAGGGTGGACGCGGACAGAATGGCGCTGGCAAGCCCTTCGGCGGCCCCGTCCATCCAGGGTGAAAGCACTGCTTCGCTGACCTGCCAATGGTCATGCTGTTCCCACAAATGATCAGACGGTTCACCCGCCGCTGTCATCGCCTCGGCAAGGGTGGACAACGACGCCACCGAAAGCAGCCGTCGCATGCGGCCATCGGGGCCGGGCACGGGCATGGGGCCCACGCCTGCGGCATTGCCGGTGCGCCCGGTGAACAACTGGCCATTCAGCACAAGGCCGCCACCGATGAAGGTGCCAAAATAGAAATACAGAAAATCGCGGGGCCGATCGCCGCTGCCAAACACCAGTTCGGCACCACAGGCGGCGGTGGCATCGTTCTGCACATAGACCGGCATGCCGGTAAGTGCTGCCAGTTCGGCCTGAATATCGCGGTTGCGCCATGCGTCCATTTCCGACTGGGGCGCGCCAATCGCCTGCACCCAGTTCCACAGCTGAAACGGCATGGCGATGCCAAGGCCACCGATGCGGCCCTGCGCCGGTGCGGGCAGGCTGGCCGTCATTTCGGGCAGGACGGCGGCCACAAAATCCATCACCGCTGACGGTGTAGGATAGCGGTAGGTCCGCCGCTGCGTGCCACGCACGTTGCCCAGAAAATCAATCAGGATCAGGTCGGCAGATCTGCGCCCGATCTTGAGCCCGAAAAAGAACGCGCCGTCCGCATCAAGCGACATCGGCACAGACGGCTGGCCAATGCGCCCGCGCACCGGTTCACCGCGCAGCAAAAGGCCGTCCTGTTCCAGCCCGCGCATGATGACCGACACGGTTTGCGCCGACAGCCCGGTGATGCGCGCAATGTCGGATTTCGCAAGCGCGCCCTGCTGGCGCACCAATGACAGCACCAGCCGTTCGTTCTGTGCGCGCATGCCCGATTGGTTGGTGCCGCGCAGGCCAACATCATCTGCCACCGCACGGTCAGCGGCGCTGCGGTCGGTGACAAGATCAGCGCCTGCCTTCATGCGGGTGTGCCAGCCGGTGCCGTGACCACGCCCTTGCGCAGGATCACATTGGCAAACAGCGCCGTTTCAGAGGTGGCCACAATGGTATGTGCGGCCCGTATGCGCGGATACAGATCAGCCCCGCGCAGGGCCTTGGTCTGATAGCCATGCCGCGCGCAGGCCGCATCTATTGCCGCGTGAATGGCACCCGACTGCGCGGGATCATTCTGCAACGCGGCCCGAAAGATGCCGGGCGGCACATCTTGATCAATTGGCAGCACCCGCAGGATCGCCTGCAGCATGGTCAGCAAACCGTGGCCGTCAGCCCGGACCAGACGCCGGGCATGATCTTGCGCCGGGTAATTCCCGTCAACCAGTGCAATCTCGTCGCCGTGGCCCATCGACCGCAGCGTGTGCAGCATATCAGGCCCCAGAACGGGTGGAATACCCAGCAGCATGTTTCGTTCCAATTCAAGGATCACATCCCCCAATGCACCACCTTGCGGGCGGTGAACAGATGCGTTTGTGACCGCCCCCCACCCCTGTCTGCGCATGGCAAAAGGGATTCTCCTGCCTGCAAGGTGGGCCAGTGCAGGGGCATCTGTCAATAATAAATCACTCTGATTTATTTAACTTGACGCAGCGGCGGGAATCATATTTTGTGCACTTACCGCAGTGGGGGGGGACCATCGCTGCGCCTGACTTTACAACTTGGGGCACTCATGCCCCGATCCTGGGAGGATGACCATGAAACTGAAAACCACAGCGCTGCTGGGCGCGGCAGCACTTGCTTTGATGGCAGGCTCTGCATCGGCGGCTGACCTTGTGTGCCTGATCACCAAGAACAACACCAACCCCTTCTTCGTGAAGATGAAAGAGGGCGCAGAGGCTGCTGCAACGACGGCTGGCATGGATTTTCAGGCCTATGCAGGCGTGACCGATGGCGATGCTGCCCCACAGATCAGCGCGATTGAAAACTGCGCCGCTGCCGGTGCCAAGGGGATTCTGATCACGCCGTCGAACGATTCGGTCGGGCCAGCGCTGGTTGCCGCCCGCGCTGCCGGCATTCTGGTCATCGCACTGGATACGCCGCTGGCTGACCCGGAAGCTCAGGACATGACCTTTGCCACCGACAACTTTCAGGCTGGTATTCTGATTGGCCAGTGGGCTGCGGCCACGCTGGGTGCCGAAGCCGCCAACGCCAAGATCGGCATGCTGAACATCAACGCCGACAACATCTCGGTTGACGTGCAGCGCAACACGGGCTTTTTGACCGGCTTTGGCATCACCGTGCCTGACCTGACGGTGATGGACAGCGAAGATGACCCGCGCGTGATTGGCCACCAGTCGAGCCAAGCCAGCGTTGAAGGTGGTGTCACGGCAATGGAAAACCTGCTGGCGATCGAGCCGAACATCAACGTGGTCTACACGATCAACGAACCAGCTGCCGAAGGCGCCTATCAGGCCCTGCAGAACGCTGGCAAGACTGACGTGCTGATCGTGTCGGTTGACGGTGGTTGCCCCGGTGTCGCCAACGTGGCGTCGGGCGTGATTGGTGCCACATCGCAACAATACCCGCTGCTGATGGCATCACTGGGCGTGGAGGCCATCCAGAAGTTCGCAGCAGACGGCACCAAGCCTGCAGCAACCGACGGGCTGACGTTCTTCAACACCGGTGTGAATTTGGTGACCGACAAGCCAGCCGAAGGTGTGACGTCCATCGACAGCGCCAAGGGCACTGAACTGTGCTGGGGCTGATCTTGCCCGGTCGCGCATGATACAGAACGGGGCGGCCTTCACGCCGCCCCCTTTATCACCCGGCAACGGGCGCGGCGGTTTCAAACCAGTTGCACCAATGCAAAACATCCATAGGGTTATCACATAAGCGACATGTGCCCACCGGGCAGGTGTTTCTTTAGGATCATGAACGCGGGGGGGGGCACCATGGCCGAAACTGACGCGCCGACAAAAACCATCTCGGATTTTGAGGCATCTTTGAAAAAGGCAGACACGGCGGTTGCCAGTTTTGCCGAGGATGACAAGTCTTTCGTGCATCAGGTGCGGTCATTCCTGCGCAATTATCCGACCGCCATTCCGTTCCTTGTGCTGGTCATCAGCGTGATCATCTTTGGCATCATCGACGCCACGCTGAACGGCGACCGCGCAAACTTCATGACGCCGAACACCCTGTCCACGGTGCTGAAACAGGTGACGGTGGTGGGTATTGTGGCCATCGCGCAAACCCTTGTGATCCTGACTGCGGGCATTGATCTGTCGGTCGCGGCCATTCTGGTGCTGTCATCCATCATCATGGGCAAACTCTCGGTCGATCTGGGCCTGCCGCCCGCGCTTTCCGTCATGATCGGGCTGGCGTTCGGTGGTCTGATGGGGTGCATCAACGGGCTGCTGGTGACCAAGGTCAAACTGCCGCCCTTTATCGTGACGCTGGGCACGCTAAGCATCTATTCCGCGCTGAAGCTGTGGTATTCGGGGTCACAATCCATTCGCGGGGCCGATATCAAGGAACAGGCACCGCTGCTGTTGTGGTTTGGTGAGGCGTTCAATTTTGGCGGTGCCACGCTGACCTATGGCGGCATTGCCATGATTTTGCTGGCCTTCGTGGTCTGGTATATTCTGACCAAAACCGCATGGGGCCGCCATGTGCACGCCATTGGTGATGATCCGGATGCCGCCATGCTGGCGGGTATTCAGACCAACCGTGTGCTGATCGGGGTTTATACATTTGCCGGGCTGATCTGCGCATTCGGGGGCTGGGTGGCGATTGGCAGGGTGGGGTCGATTTCCCCAATCGGGTTTGAAACGGCCAACCTTGACAGCATCACCGCTGTGGTGATCGGCGGCACATCGCTGTTTGGCGGGCGCGGGTCTATTCCGGGGTCGGTGCTGGGCGCGCTGATCGTGGGGGTGTTCAGCACGGGCCTGTCGGTGGCGGCGCGTGTGGATGATTACTGGCAGACGTTCGCTGCGGGCTGTCTGGTTCTGATTGCTGTGGCGCTGGATCAATGGCTGCGGAGGGCTTCGAAATGACTGACGTGCAACCCATTCTGACCTGCCGTGGTCTGATGAAACGTTACGGCACGGTGGTGGCGATGAACGGCGCGGATTTTGATCTGTATCCGGGCGAGATCACCGCCATCATCGGTGACAATGGTGCTGGCAAATCAACGCTGGTCAAGGCGATTGCCGGGGCGGTGACGCCTGACCATGGTGAAATCCGGCTGGACGGTGAACTGCTGAACTTCAAGGGCCCGCAGGATGCGCAGAAGGCGGGCATTGAAACGGTGTACCAGAACCTTGCGCTGTCACCGGCGCTGTCGATTGCCAACAACATGTTTCTGGGCCGCGAATTGCGGATGCCGGGGATCATGGGGCAGGTTTTCCGGATGATGAACCAGAAGGGGATGGAGGATTTTGCGCGCAACAAGCTGTCGGAACTGGGTCTGATGACGATCCAGAACATCAACGTGGCGGTGGAAACCCTGTCGGGTGGCCAGCGGCAGGGGGTGGCGGTGGCGCGGGCGGCGGCGTTCGGATCAAAGGTGGTGATCCTGGACGAGCCGACGGCAGCGCTTGGCGTCAAGGAAAGCCGCCGGGTGCTGGACCTGATCCGGGATGTACGGTCGCGCGGGATTCCGATTGTGCTGATCAGCCATAACATGCCGCATGTGTTCGAGGTGGCCGACCGCATTCATATTCACCGGCTGGGGCGGCGGTTGTGCGTGATCAAGCCGGATGAATATTCGATGTCGGATGCGGTGGCGTTCATGACCGGGGCCAAAGTGCCCGAAGGCGTGACGGAACAGGCATGACGCCGCAGGCGCTGGCGGACCTGATCCGCAGCCGGGCCGGCGGGCAGTGGCGGTTTATCACAGCCCTTGCCGGTGCGCCGGGATCGGGCAAATCGACGCTGGCGCAGAATGTGGTGGCGGCACTGGGTGCGGGCGCGCGCGCGGTGCCGATGGACGGGTTCCATTATGATGATGCGGTGCTTTTGGCGCGCGGCCTGCAGGCCCGCAAGGGTGCGCCGGAAACCTTTGACGCGGCTGGGTTCATTCATCTGATACGGCGCCTGCGGGCGGGGGGTGAGGTGGCGATCCCGGTATTTGACCGCAGTCTGGAGTTGTCACGCGCAGCGGCAGATGTGGTGACCGATGCCGACCGGTTTCTGGTGGTTGAGGGCAATTATGTGCTGCTGGATGAAGCGCCGTGGACCACGCTTGCGCCGTTGTTTGACTTGACGGTTTATCTGGATGTGCCGGTGGATGACCTTGACCGCCGCCTGCTGGCCCGCTGGGCGCATTACGGCAAGACGCCCGCGGCAGCGCGGGCGTGGATTGATAGCAATGACATGCCGAACATTCGCCGGGTGATTGATGGGTCACGCGCGGCTGATGTGGTGATGCACACCGCCACGTAGGATGGGCAATATTGCCCATCCTACGGCGTCATCGCCTTGCGTTGGCGGGCGCGTTCCAGCCCCAGTTGGCGTTCGCGCCAGATAATCAGGATGCCTGCGAAAATCACGATGGCGGCACCTGTCAGCATGGTGGCGCTTGGCACCTCGGCAAAGACGAAATAGCCGATCAGCAGCGCAAACAGCATTGAGGCATAATCGAACGGGGCCACCAGCGATGCGTCCGCCTCGCGGTAGCTGGAGGTCAGCAGAATTTGCCCGACGCCACCCAGCAGGCCTGCGGTCACCAACAGGGCAGCCTCACGCGTGGTGGGCCAGACCCAGCCGAAGGGCAGGGTGGTCAGGGCCAGCAGGCTGGCGGTGACGGAAAACCAGAACACGATGGCGGGGGTTTTCTCGGTCATCACAAGTTTGCGGACAAACACCTGCGCAAGGGCTGCAAAGACCGCCGATGCCAGCACCAGCATGGCGCCAAATGCCTGCGCATGACCAGAGGGCGCGCCTTGTAAAACTGACAGGCGGGGCGACAGCACGATCATCACACCCACAAGGCCAAGCGCGACAGCGGTAATGCGAAAGGCGCGCACGTCTTCGCCCAGAAACATGGCGGCGAAAATGACGGTCAGCAGGGGGGCGGCATAGCCAATGGCGGTGACCTCGGGCAGGGGCAGATAGGCAAGTCCGGCAAAGCCAAGTCCCATGGCGATGGTACCGACAAAACCGCGCCAGAAATGCCCCATCGGGGCCACGGCGCGAAATCCGGTGGGCAATTCGTGCCGCATGGCCAGCCAGACCACGATGACAGGAATCGCAAAGAACGACCGGAAGAACACGGTTTGCCCTGCGGGCACATGCGCCGAGACGGCCTTGATGATAGAGGCCATGATGATGAAACACACGACAGAGCCCAGCTTCAGGGCAATGCCGTGCAAAGGGCGTTGGGCGGGCGTTTCCATGCGGCCTACTGGCCATGGGGCCGGGGAAAGTGCAAGGGCACTGGACGGCATGGCCGCCATGCGTTTTGCTGGTGTCAAACGGAAGGAGTTTGCGATGCGCCCTGATTTGGAAACGCTGATTGCTGCGGGGCGGGGCGATGTGCCTGCTGACATCGTACTGCGCGGGGGCTGCGTGTATGACCTGATCACGGGTGATCTGGTGAACACAGACGTGGCGATTGTGGGTGACACGATCGTGGGGGTGTTCGGGGCCTATGACGGCGCGCGCGTGGTGGATGTGACGGGGCAGATTATCGTGCCGGGGTTCATTGATACGCATCTGCATATCGAAAGCTCGTTAGTGACACCGCTGGAGTTTGACCGCTGTGTCACACCGCGCGGGGTGACGACGGCGATCTGCGATCCGCACGAGATTGCGAATGTGCTGGGGATGGCGGGCATCCGGTATTTTCTGGAAGCGGCGGGCCATACGCTGATGGATGTGAAGGTGCAGCTGTCATCCTGTGTGCCGTCCACGCATATGGAAACGGCAGGGGCGCGGCTGGAGGCTGATGATCTGGTGCCGCTGATGGATCATCCATCGGTGATCGGGCTGGCGGAGTTCATGAATTTTCCAGGCGTGCTGGCGCGCGATCCGGGGTGCATGGCGAAACTGCAGGCGTTTCGCGGGCGGCATATTGACGGGCATGCGCCACTGCTGCGGGGCAATGATCTGAACGGCTATATCGCTGCGGGCATCCGGACAGAGCATGAGGCGACCACGTATGCAGAAGGGCTGGAAAAGCTGCGCAAGGGGATGCGCGTGCTGATCCGGGAAGGGTCAGTTTCAAAAGACCTGCACGCGTTGGTAGGGCTGCTGACGGAACGGCATGCGCCGTATCTGGCCTTTTGCACAGATGACCGCAACCCGCTGGATATCGCGGAACATGGCCATCTGGACTACATGATCCGCACGGCGATTGCGCTTGGTGCGCCGCCGCTGGCGGTTTACCGGGCGGCGACACTAAGCGCGGCTGAAGCGTTCGGGCTGAAAGACCGGGGGCTGATTGCACCGGGCAAGCGGGCCGATCTGGTGGTGATTGACACGCTGGAAGGCTGCCATGCGGCGCGCGTGTTTGCGGGCGGGGTGGAGGCAACGGCGCAGGCCTTTGCGGCGCGTGGGGATGTGGCGCCGGTGGGGCGGCATTCGGTGAAGGCACCGGTGGTGGTGGCGGGGGATTTTCGCACGGAGGGCAACCGGGTGGACACGCCGGTGATCGGGATCATTCCGGGCAAGATCATCACTGAACATCTGACCTATGACATTGCCCCGGTGGATGGTGACAAGCGGCCGGATACCCTGCGCGATCTGGTGAAAATCGCGGTGATCGAACGGCATGGCGTGAACGGCAACAAGGCGACGGGGTTTGTAAAGGGGTTTGGCCTGCAACGCGGGGCGATTGCGGGGACGGTATGCCATGACCATCACAACATCGCGGTGGTGGGGGCAGATTACGCGGATATGGCGCTGGCGGTATCGCGGCTGGGCGAAATCGAGGGCGGGTTTGTGGTGGTGGAGGGTGGCCGGGTGCTGGCGGAACTGGCGCTGCCGGTGGCGGGGCTGATGAGCCTGCAGCCGTTCGAGGAGGTACAGGCTGCACTTGTGGCGCTGCGGGCGGCGGCGCGGGGGCTGGGGGTGACGCTGGAGGAGCCTTTCCTGCAACTGGCGTTCCTGTGCCTGCCGGTGATCCCGCATCTGAAGATCACGGATATGGGCATGGTGGATGTGGACCGCTTTGAGGTGATGCCCTGAGATGCGGCGACTGGTACAACCTGCCATGGCATGCCCCAATCTGACATGCTAAAGCGGTGCAAACGCCTGAATGACAGCCACAAGGACGCGCGCCATGCCCCATTTTGACACCATCATCATCGGCGGCGGCCCCGGCGGCTATGTCTGTGCCATTCGCGCGGCGCAACTGGGCCAGACCGTGGCCGTGGTCGA
>JAYUZO010000097.1:0-8590 GCA_043751715.1 Rhodobacterales bacterium
GCCTGCGGGCTGGCCGTTTCGGTGGGCGGGCTGATGATCGGACAGGCCTACCGGATGGGTGAGGCAGGGCTGGTCGCACCATTTGAATACATATCCGTGCCGATTGCCGTGATCTGGGGTGCGGCGGTATTTGGCACTTTGCCCGATGCGTGGGGTTGGGTGGGCATTGCGCTGATCGTAGGGGCGGGCTTGTATACGATGTGGCGGGAAACGAGGGTGCGATGAACGTGCAGGCGGCAACAGTGCAGGCGGTGGTCTATGACATTGGCAACGTGCTGATCGCGTGGCAGCCAGAGCGGTACTATGACAGCCGCATTGGCGTAGATGCACGCAAACGGCTGTTTGCCGAGGTTGACCTGCATGCGATGAATGAAGCGATTGATGCAGGCGCACTGTTTCGCGAAACGATCTACGACTGGGCCAGCCGGCACCCGGATTGGGCCGTGGAAATCCGCTGGTGGTATGACCATTGGATCGACATGGCCTCACCGCGCAATGACCATTCGATCAGGTTGATGCGGGCCTTGCAGGCGCGGGGTGTGCCGGTGTTTGCGCTGACAAATTTCGGCATTCATTCCTTCGCCTACGCGCTGACCCAGTATGATTTTCTGGCTGAATTTGACCGGGCCTATGTGTCTGGTCAGATGGGGGTCACAAAACCCGATCCGCAGATTTATGCCATGGTCGAGGGTGATTGCGGCGTGCCGCCTGCGGGGCTGCTGTTCGTGGATGACCGGGCAGAAAACATTGCCGCCGCCACAGCACGGGGGTGGCAGGGCCATGTGTTTGATGGCGCAGATGGCTGGGCCGCACGGCTGGTGGCGACAGGCTTGCTGACACAGGAACAGGCGATATGACACTGTTGATCGGGCCCGAGGCTGAGGCAATGCTGACATGGGGCGGCATCACAGATGCGATTGCGGCAGGCCACCGGCTGCCACGGGCCAAGATCAGGGATATGCTGCTGCATCGCGGCGGTGATACCCTGCTGAACCGGGCAGCATGGATTGACGGGTTGGGGCAACTGGTCAAGGTGGCCACGGTCTTTCCGGGCAATGCGCCGGACCGTGCCACGGTGAACGGGGCGGTAACGCTGTTTGATGACAAAACCGGGCAACTGGCGGCAGTGGTCGATTTCCATCTGGTGACAAAATGGAAAACGGCGGGCGACAGTCTGCTGGCGGCACGGCGGCTGGCACGGCCGGATGCAAAGCGCATTCTGCTGGTCGGCGCGGGCACAGTGGCCCAGTCAATGGTGCAGGCCTATGGCAGTGCATTTCCGGGGGCTGAGTTCACAGTGTGGAGCCGCAGCGGCGGTGCGGGCATGGGCCTGCCGGTGGCAAATGATCTGCGGGCGGCGGTGGAACGCGCAGATATCATCTGTTGTGCCACCATGGCGACCGCCCCCGTGGTGCTGGGCGACTGGCTGCAACCGGGCCAGCATCTGGACCTGATCGGCGCCTATACGCCCGCGATGCGTGAGGTGGATGATGAGGCAATGGCCCGCGCGCGGGTGTTTGTCGACAGCCGGGCGACAACGTTGCACCATATTGGCGAATTGATGGAACCCTTGAAAAGCGGGGCAATATCAGAGGCCGATATCGTGGCGGATTTCTATGATGATCCGGCGCTGTTTTCGCGCAGGTCGGATGATGAAATCACGATCGCCAAGAACGGCGGCGGCGCGCATCTGGACCTGATGACGGCGGATTACATCCGCCGCATGTGGGTATCCTGACATCCTGGGCATGGGGCTGGCGGAGGATGCCTACGGCGCGGATATTTGGGCCAGTATGAAATTCACAGTCAAGGGAATGTGCTAAGGATTGCGCTAAGGGGTTTCTTGCGTTTGGCGACAGCGGGCACGGTGGCATCGGTGGCCGGATAGCCCACGGGCAGGATCATCACTGGCTTTTCGTGGGCGGGGCGATTGCACAAATCATTCAGGAATTTCATCGGGTTGGGCGTGTGTTCCAAACACACCAGCCCCGCATGATGCAAGGCCGCAATCAGGAACCCGGTCGCAATGCCCACGCTTTCCGGCACATAGTAATTCTTGTAGCGCGCCCCGTCATCCGTCAGGCCATAGCGTTGGGCAAACACCACAATCAGCCATGGCGCGTCGGTCAGATGCGGTTTGTGAACACCTGTTCCGATAGGCTCCAACGCCGCCAGCCATTCATCGCCCGCCCCGCCCGCATAAAACGCGCGCTCTTCGTCTTCTGCCCCCGTGCGGATGGCAGTTTTCATTTCGGGGTTGGCAATGGCCACGAAATGCCACGGCTGGTGGTTGGCCCCCGAAGGCGCTGTGCCCGCCGTGGCGATACAGGCGGCAATCACGCTTTCCGGCACGGGGGTGGGCGCGAACTGGCGCACGGAATGGCGTTTGCGCATATGGGCAAGGAAGGCATCGGCAGTTGCCTGCGGATCAGGCACCGCCAAACGGTCTGGCAGGGCCAGCGCCTGATAGGAAACCTCGCCCTTTTTATACATCAGCCGCCCCCGATCAACACCCCCGCAGCAAAGACCAATGCGCCCCCCACTACAACCTGAAATGCCGCGCGCAGGAACGGCGTCTGCATGTAACGGTTCTGAATCCACGCAATCGCCCACAACTCTATAAACACCAGCACCATCGCCGTGACCGTCGCCGTCCAGAAATCCGGGATCAGATAGGGCAGCGCATGGCCCAGCCCGCCCACCGTTGTCATCACCCCCGATGCCAGCCCGCGTTTGAACGGGCTGCCCCGCCCCGACAGCACGCCGTCATCATGTGCAGCCTCGGTGAACCCCATCGAAATGCCCGCACCAACCGAGGCCGCAAGACCCACAAGAAACGTCGTCCAGGTATCCTGCGTGGCAAAGGCTGTGGCAAAGATCGGCGCAAGCGTGGACACCGACCCATCCATCAGCCCCGCCAGCCCCGGCTGCACCCAGGTCAGTATGAACTGACGGTTTTCGGTGGCCGCTTCTTCGGATCGGGCATCATCAGGAATTGCGTCTGTCAGTGCATCGGCCTTGCGTTCATGGCCCGCCTCGGCCGCAGCCAGATCGCCCAGCAGTTTGCGCGTCGCAGCATCCTGGGTGCGCGCCGCCGCGCGTTCATAGAAATTGCGCGCTTGCGCCTCCATCGCATGCGCCTCTGCCCGAATCCGGTCAAGCGACAGGTTCGCCGTCAGCCAGACCGGTTGGCGCGCATAATACCCCGCCACATGTTCGCGCCGGATCAGCGGGATCACATCGCCAAAGCGCTGCCGGTGCAGATCAATCAGGCGTTTGCGGTGGCCATCCTCTTCCACCGCCATGCCATCAAACAAGGTGGCCGATGCCGGATAATCTGCCCGCAGCCGGTGCGCATAGCTTCGATAGATGGATGCGTCATCTTCTTCGGATGCAATGGCCAGTGCCAGCACCTGTTGTTCGGTCAGATCGGCAAAGCGGCGACGAGAGGTGAAGGCAGACAGCATGACAACCCCAATTTGGAACCATTCTAATGTAGCCATGCCACCACATTGGGCAAGGCGAAATTATTGACTGAACCGTTCAGTTCATTTTCTGCTTGCGTAACTGAACGAATCGGTTCATATATTGCGGCATGAACCAAACGGTTCGGAAATAGGAGAATGAAATGAAACGCTTCGCACTTGTCACTGTCCTGATTTTGGCCTCGGCCCCCGCCTTTGCTTTCTCGGTTGATATGTCGCTGCCGACGCTGTTCTTCCCAACAGATGCGGCCCCGGTTCTGTCCACATCGGGCAAGTGAAGCTGGCCTTGTTGCAGCCCCCCTGCCCGGCTATGGTCTGGCACGGGGGACCGATGAACCAGACAATGATCCGCAAGGGGCGCAAGTTTGACCAGGTGCTGGATGGCGCGCGGGCGGTCTTCATGCGTGACGGGTTCGATGGGGCGTCGGTCGATGATATTGCGCGCGAAGCGGGCGTATCAAAGGCGACCTTGTACAGCTATTTCCCCGACAAGCGCCTGATGTTCACGGAAATCCTGCGCACGGAATGCCGCAGGCAGACCGAGCAGGCCGAGGCAGAAATCGCGGTCGGTGGCACGGTTGAACAGATGCTGACCATGGCGGGCGAACGGATTGCAGCCTTTCTGATGTCGGATTTCGGGCGCAGCATGTTCCGCATGGTGATGGCCGAAGGGCAGCGGTTTCCGGAAATCACGCGCGAGTTTTATGCCAACGGGCCGGGGCTGATTCATGATCGGCTGGTGTTCCACTTTGGCCATATGGTGGACGTGGGCGCGCTGCGTATTGATGATCTGGATCTTGCGGCAGATCAATTTGCGCAACTGTGCAAGGCGGCGATCCATGAAAAGCTGCTGTTCGGCATGTCAGACACCATCCGCAAGGAAGATGTGACACGGTCGGTGACAGGCGCGGTCGAAATGTTTCTGGCGCGCTATGGCACCGGCGGGCAGGCTGACTGACATGTTGGCAGCGGGGGTTTCACACCCCCCCAGCCCAGTGGTTCCTTGAACCAGTGGCGAAACCACAAAGCTACCCCATGGGATATTTCTGAACAGAAAAAAGGGGCGCAGGTCAGCCGTTTTCGCGCAGCACCGCACCGGCCAGATACAGGCTGCCGCAGATCAGCACGCGGGCATGTGGCGCATCGGTGGCTATGGCCAGCAGCGCTGCCGCAACGCTGTCTGCGGTGGTGGCGTCAATCCCCACTGACAGGGCGGCATCGCGCGTGACATCAGCTGGCAGCGTGTTCACCTCACCCGGAATGGATACCGCATGCAGGCGTGTGACATGGCCCGCAAGCGGTGCCATATAGCCGCGTACGTCTTTGGTGTTCAGCATGCCGCAGATCAGGTGCGTTTCACGTTTGGGCATTTGCGCAAGGGTGGCGGCAACGGCGGCACCGCCTGCCGGGTTGTGTCCGCCATCCAGCCATAATTCCACCCCCTGCGCGCTGTCCACCAGTGGCCCCGTGCGCAGGCGCTGCATGCGGGCGGGCCAAAAGGCGCGGGTGACGGCGGCCTCACAGGCGGTTTCGGGGAACCCCAGATGGCGCAAGGCCATGATGGCGGCCCCGGCGTTTTCAATCTGATGCGGCCCCGGCAGGTTTGGCAAAGGCAGGTCAAGCAACCCGTTTTCATCCTGAAAGATCAGGCGGCCACGGTCAGCTGAAGCATGCCAGTGTTGGCCAAATGCCAGAACGGGCGCGCCCATCCGCGCCGCACGCGCCTCAATCACCGCCAGCCCGGCATCGGTTTGCGGCCCCACAATCACCGGCACGCCGCGTTTGATGATGCCCGCCTTTTCGCCAGCAATCGCCCCTACCGTATCGCCAAGGTATTGCTGATGGTCGAGCGATACAGGCGTGATGATTGTCAGCCGTGGCTGATCGACCACATTGGTTGCATCCAGCCGCCCGCCAAGCCCCACCTCAAGCAGCGTCCAGTCCGCAGGCGTGCGCGCAAAGGCCAGAAAGGCCGCAGCCGTGGTAATCTCGAAAAACGTGATGTTATCCGCACCATTGGCCGCCGCACTTTCATCCAGCAGCGCTGTCAGCAGGTCTTCGGAAATCAGATCGCCCGCCAACCGGATGCGTTCGTGAAACCGCGCCAGATGCGGCGAGGTGTAGGCATGCACAGCAGCCCCCGCAGCCTCCAGCCCCGCGCGGATCATCGCCTGCGTGCTGCCCTTGCCATTGGTGCCCGCAATGTGAATGACCGGGGGGATGATGCGTTCAGGGTTGCCCAGCAGCCCCAGCAGCCGGTGCATGCGGTCAAGCGTCAGGTCAATGACCTTGGGGTGCAGGGTCATCATCCGTGCAAGGATGGCGTCGGAACCCATGGTCATCAGGTTACTGTGCGGCCTGAATATCGGGCACATCCGGCGTGCCGGGGGCCGGCAGATCACCCTTGATGGCAGGCGTCTGGCCCATCAGCATACGGCAGATCGTGATCAGCTCATCCCGCATGTTCTTGCGGTGCGTCACCCGGTCCAGCATGCCATGGTCCAGCAGGTATTCCGCCCGCTGAAACCCCTCGGGCAGCTTTTCCCGGATCGTCTGTTCAATCACACGCGGGCCTGCAAAACAGATCAGCGCATTGGGTTCGGCAATCTGCACATCACCCAGCATCGCATAACTTGCCGTCACCCCGCCCGTGGTCGGATGCGTCAGCACCACAATATAGGGCAGGTTCGCCTCGCGCAGCATCTGCACCGCCACCGTTGTACGCGGCATCTGCATAAGGGACAGAATGCCTTCCTGCATGCGCGCCCCGCCACTGGCCGCAAACAAAACCAGCGGGCGCTTCTGTTTTACCGCCCGTTCGGCGGCGGCAATGATCGCGTTGCCGACATACATGCTCATCGACCCTGCGATGAAACTGAAATCCTGCCCAACCGCCACAATGCCGGTGCGCCCCACCTCACCCTCGGCCACCAGCATCGCCTCTTTTTCACCACTGGCCTTTTGGGCTGCCTTGATGCGGTCCGTATATTTCTTCTGGTCGCGGAAGTGCAGCGGGTCTACCACCGGTTCCGGCACCTTGACTTCGGTAAAAATTCCCAGATCGAACAAGGACTTGAACCTGTCACGCGGCGTGATCGGCATATGAAAATCGCAGTTCGAACAGACATGCAGGTTCAGCGCCAGTTCGCGGTGAAACAGCATCGTTCCGCATTCGGGGCACTTGGTCCACAGGTTTTCCGGCACCTCGCGGCGCGAAAACAGCGAATTGATCTTGGGGCGGACATAGTTGGAAATCCAGTTCATGCGCGCCTCGTCCTGTCAGATCACTGCACCCGAAATAGCGGCGGGGGGGCGGAAATGCAATCACCGGGGCGCAAGCATGCACGGCGGCGTGAAACTTAGTGCTTTACGCAGCGTAGCTTTGGCAATGACCGACAAACCGGAAAGGGACAGCCGATGTCGCAAGGACCACTGATCTACCGCCAGCGGATCTGGACGCGGGCCACGCATTGGATCTGGGCGGTGTGCCTGTTTTTCCTGATGCTGACAGGATTGCAGATTTTCAACGCCTTTCCCTCGCTGCATATCGGGCAAGAGGCCGGCATCGACTATGATAACGCCATCCTGTCCATCGGGGCCGTGCAGGACGGTGACACCCTGCGCGGTGTAACCCGTGTGGGCGGGGTGGAGTTTGATACAACAGGCATTCTGGGCGCATCAAACGGTGAGGCGCGGGCGTTTCCGTCATGGGCCACGATCCCCAGCTATACCAGCCTTGCCACAGGCCGCGTCATCCACTTCTTTTTTGCATGGATTCTGGTGGGCACATTGGCGGTCTGGCTGGTGGCAAGTGCCCTGAACGGCCATCTGCGTGATCTGATCCCGACATGGGCTGATCTGCGCGGCCTGCCGCGTGATGTGGCCGATCACGCCCGCCTGCGCATTCACCACACGCGCAAATATAACGTGCTGCAAAAGCTGGCCTATGCGGGGGTCTTGTTCGTGGCCCTGCCGCTGATGATTGCCACCGGGCTGACCATGTCACCGTCGTTCAACGCCACGGCACCCTGGCTGCTGGATGTGTTCGGCGGGCGGCAAACGGCACGGACGGTGCATTTCATGGTGATGTGGGCGCTTGTTGCGTTCTTTGTGATCCACATGCTGATGATCGCGGTGGCTGGGCCGCTGAATGAACTTCGGTCAATCATCACGGGCTGGTATCGTCTGGACAAGGGAGAGGAATGATGCAGCGTCGCAGGTTTTTGACGGCAGCCGCAGGCGGGGCTGTGCTGGGGCTTTCGGGCTGCAAGGTGCTGGATACAGCGGCCAAACCGGGTGGGGCATTGCGCGGCGTGCTGATGGGGGCCAGCGGGCTGACCTACCGCACGCAGCGCCTGCTGGGCGGCGATGCGCTGGCACCGGAATTTCAGGCGGGCGATATCCGGCAGGGGCAAAAGCCGAACGGCACAATCAACCCGGCCGATGCCGATTATCAGACATTTGCCAGCGCGGGGTTTGCCGACTGGCAGTTGCAGGTGATTGGCGCGGTGGAGCGGCCACTTACCCTGACCCTGGCGCAATTGCAGGCCCTGCCTGCGCGCAGCCAGATCACCCGGCATGATTGCGTCGAAGGCTGGTCGTGCATTGCGAAATGGACCGGGGTGCAACTGTCCCGCGTGCTGGATATGGCGCGCCCCAAGGCGGATGCGCGGTTCGTGGTGTTCCACTGCATGGATACCATTGAACGCAGCCTGTCTGGCGTGGTGAAATACTATGAAAGCATTGATCTGCGCGATGCCGTGCATCCGCAGACCATTCTGGCCTATGGTCTGAATGACGCGCCCCTGCCCGTGGCCAACGGCGCGCCGTTGCGGGTGCGGGTCGAACGGCAGCTGGGCTATAAAATGGCCAAATACCTGCACACGATTGAATTGGTGGCGGGGGTGGAGGGCTTGGGTGACGGCAACGGCAGCTATTGGGCCGACCGGGGCTATGAATGGTACGCGGGGATTTGAGGGGAAGGGGTCCCAAAAATTTTCGTCGAAAATTTTTGTCGCGAAAGGGCGTGCAACACGAATTTTCTCCGAAAATTCCGGCAACGCCTTGTGAGGGCAGCGCTGTATTTCTCTGTCGGAGCGGGGGGG
>JAYUZO010000098.1:0-10350 GCA_043751715.1 Rhodobacterales bacterium
GTGCCATCAAACAATGACACGCGCTGCGGCAGATAGCCGATGTAGCTGCCCAGCACATCGGGATCATACTGATCCAGCGTCGCCCCATCCAGCCGCACCTTGCCACCTGCGGGCCGCCACACACCGATCAGCGCGCGCGCCAGCGTGGATTTGCCAGACCCGGACGGCCCGATCACACCAAGCGCCTGCCCCGGTTCAAGCCGAAAGTTGACCATGCGCAGGACGGCCTGTTGTTCACCCGGTGGGACCACAGTCAGATTTTGCGCCTCCAGCAACGCTTTGGGGCGTGGCAGGGCGGTGCGTTCGGGTTCTGGTGGCACGCGGGACAGCAATTCTGCCAGCCGCGCGCTGCCTTCGCGGGCGCGGGTGACCACGGCCCATTGGCCAATGGATTGTTCAATCGGGGCCAGTGCGCGGCCCATCAGGATCGACCCGGCGATCATTGCCCCGGCTGACAATTCACCGCGCAGCACCAGCCAAGCGCCAAGGCCCAGAATGGCTGATTGCAGGAACATGCGAAATGTTTTGGTGATGCCCGAAAACATGCCGCCCACATCAGCGGCCGCAATGGATTGCCCCATGGCCATGCCACGCAGGCCCCGCCAGCGGTCAAACCCGTTGGACTGCATGCCAAGGGCTGCAATCACCTCGGATTCGGCCTTGATGTTTTCGGCAAAGCGTTCGGCCATCATGGTGGCCGCATTGGCGCGCTGCAGGGGCGCTTCGGTATTGCGTTGGTTCAGAATGGTCACACCGACCAGGATGATACCCCCCAGCACGGCCAACCAGCCCATCCACGGGTGAAAGATAAAGATTGCGCCGATGAACATGGGCGTCCACGGAATATCAAACAGCGCCAGCAGCACCGGTGATGCCCAAAGCCGCTGGATGGATTCCAGATCACGCTGGGCGGCCAGAGCGGCCTGATCGTTCGGCACCATGGTCAGGCGGCGTACCGATGCGGCAAACACCCGCCGGTCAAGGTTTTCCTGCATGCGGGCACCGATGCGCGCCATGATGCGCGCGCGGGCATGATCCAGAAATCCCATGGCCAGAAACAGAAAGGTGATCAGCACGGTCAGCGCGACCAGCGTTGCCTCAGACTGGCTGCCCAGCACGCGGTCATAAACCTGCAGCATATACAAAGGGCCGGTCAGCATCAGCAGGTTCACCAGCACGCTGAACACCAGCACGGCCACCAGCGTGCCGTTCATGGCACTGCGCGCAGCGCGGATTTCCAGTTGACCGGTTGAAATCGGACTACGCGCCATCAAAAGCCCCGTTGTTTCAGATTGTGTCGGATTGTGGAAAAAAACAGCCGGTACAAGGGCCGCGAAACCCGGGAAAGGTTGTCATTTCCCAAAGGCGGGCCTAACAGTGCGTCCTGTGTAATCGGGGCTTTGGCCCGTGAAATAAACGTGGTGATCGTGAAAGACATGGCCTGCTCATTCCGTGGTCATCGTTTCGTTAGTGGAAACATTGGGCGAAACTATGGCATGGCTTTGGTTATTGCCAGCCTAATGGCGGGCTGTGCGGCGGGGCCTGCGGCACAGGGTGATATCAATGATCCGAATGAAGGCGTGAACCGGGCTGTTCACGGGTTCAACAAGGGCGTGGATACAGTTTTCCTGCGCCCGGCATCGCGCGTGTATGGGGCGGTTGTTCCGGCACCCCTGCGGACCGGAGTCAACAATTTTGCCGAAAACCTTGAAGGGCCGGGGGATGTGGTCAACAATATCCTGCAGGGCCGGATAGATGAGGCTGGCACCAACACGCTGCGCTTTGCTGTGAACACAACCATGGGCATTGCCGGGCTGTTTGATGCGGCAACGTTCCTTGGGCTGCCCGAAGGCGACACGGATTTTGGCGAAACGCTGCATATCTGGGGCGCGGGCGAAGGGGCCTATGTGGAACTGCCGCTGCGCGGACCATCGACCACGCGCGATTCCGTGGGGCAGGTGGTAGATCTGTTCCTGAACCCGTTCAGCTATGTCCTGAAACCCGCCCATGCCGAGGTGGCATCAGGGGCTGAAGCATTGTCAATCATTGGTGATCGCTACAAGTTTGGCGAAACCGCTGATTCAATCCTATATGACAGTGCAGACAGTTATGCGCAGGCCCGGTTGCTGTATCTGCAAAACCGCCGCTTTGAACTTGGGCAGGACGCAGACAGTGATGATACTTTCCTTGATCCCTACGAGGACCCCTATGCCGAGTAATCTTTTCAACCTGACGCGCCGTGGTTTTGTTGTTGGTGGTGTGGCGCTTGCCGCCCTTGCAGCAGTTCCGCGCATGGCCTTTGCCCTGAACGTGGATCAGGCCCGCGGGCTGATTGACCGTGCCATTGGCGAGGTCAATGACACCATCAATTCCGGCCAGTCCGAAACCGCAATGTTTGGTTCGTTTGAGCGGATTTTCCAGCAATATGCCGATGTGGCCACCATTGCGCGGTCAGCACTTGGCCCGGCAGCGCGTGGGGCATCCGACGGCCAGATGCGCAGCTTTACACAGGCATTTCAGGGCTATATCAGCCGCAAATACGGCCGCCGCTTTCGCGAATTCATTGGTGGACGGATCGAAGTCACCGATGCGCGCGCAATCAAAAGCTACTTCGAGGTGGTTTCGGTTGCTTATCTGCAGGGCGAAAGCCCGTTTGATCTGCGGTGGCATGTGTCGGACAAATCAGGGCAGAACCTGTTTTTCAACATCATCATCGAAGGCGTGAACATGCTGGCGTCCGAACGTACGGAAATCGGCGCATTGCTGGACCGTGAAGGCGGCAACATCGACGCGTTGATTGAAACGCTGAAAACAATCTAGGACCGTGCCTTACATTGATCGCAGGGCCAGTTCGCGCTTCAGCGCCGCTTCACCGCGCGCCATGGCCCAGCGATGGTTCCACGCAAACAAGGGCCGCATGACGGGTGCCAGCCTGCGAAACAGCGGGCGGTCAGCCGCCACGCGCCAATCGTAACGGACAACGGCCATGCCGCCCTGCTGCGTCAGCGTCCAGATGCCCCGCCCTGTCAGATCACCCGAGGCCGCAATTTCCCATGTATGGGGCATGCTGGCAGATATCAGTTCCGCCGTGAAGCGAATGGCATAGGGCAGGCGCCCCTTGGAATGCACGGCAACCTTGCGCCTGATGCCATTTTCATCGCCGGGGTCCGTGATGGCGGTGGACAGATACACCTCTCCCCACCAATCGGGCAGCGCAATGGCATCGGTCAGAATGGCGGCAATATCGGCAATACGGCCCGGAATGCGCCAGGTGGTAACGATGTGAAAATCATGCGCGGCCATGGCTGTCTCTTTCCGATGGTCTGGGGCAGTTACGGTGCAGGCTTGGCATAAGTTTCAGTGCGGATTTGTGTCAGGAACGCCCGCAACAGTGGCACGCGCCGGGGCCGAAAGCTGTGATCTGACAAGGTGACATCGGCCATGCGGTTCAAATGAAACCGCCGGAAATCCTGCCGCAGGGTGCAATAAGCCAGACACATCAGCGACCGGTCCAGAAAGATGACCGACAGGGGCAGGATGCGGCGGTGGGTCTGGGTGCCATCGTTATCAAGATAGCCGATGTCGATTGCCCGTTCATCCCATGCGGCCTGCCGGATCAGCGACAGATGCGCAGGTGCCGGTTCCCTGCGTTCAAAGCGATAGGTTTGCTGCACGGCGTGCATGGCCTGCCGCTGAACCCGCTCTGGCAGAGTGGCGGTGATCTTGGCCCCGGCCATTTCGGCAGCGCGGGCAAGCTCTGCATCACCTGACAGGCGCACTTCGGCAAGGCCGAGCATCAGCGCCTCTACCTCCAGCCGGGTGAACATCTGGGGTGGCAAGGCGGGGTCTTCTGTCAGGGTGTAGCCTACGCCTGAAGCCCCTTCGATCCGCGCACCAGAGACCCGCAAGGATGCAATATCACGGTAAAGGCTGCGTTCTGACACGCCGGTTTCATCCGCCAGGCGCGCGGCTGTAACGGGCTGGGGCAGACGGCGCATGGTGTCAATCAATCGCAAAAGGCGGTCAGCGCGGGCCATGTCTTTACTCGGGAGGGATCCTGACGAAATCTGTCAGGGTAGGTAGCGCATAAAGCAGGCATGACGCAACAAAAAGGAGGCTGTCATGCTAACGCTGTTTCACGCGCCGCAATCACGTTCGGGCCGGATCATCAGTCTGATCAACGAAATGGGCATTTCTGATTGGATCAAGGTTGTGCCCGTCAATATCCGCCGTCAGGATGGCACGGGTGATGTTGACCCGGCCAACCCGCACCCGGAAGGCAAAGCGCCAGCCCTGCAGCATGATGGGGTTCTGATCACGGAAACCAGTGCGATCATGCTGTATCTGACAGGCATGTTCCCGGCATCAGGTCTTGGGCCGCAGGTGGGGGATGCGGATTACGGCGCCTATCTGACTTGGCTGAACTGGTACAACAGCATGATGGAACCGGCACTGGTATGCGCGGCGGCAGGGCTGGATCACCCATATCTGACGGCCACATTCCGGGGCACAGATGCGGTGACGGCACGGATCAGGGCGGCACTGGACAAGGGGCCGTGGCTGCTGGGTGATACGTTTTCTGCCGCAGATATTCTGGTGCATTCACCCTATGCCTGGTTCACCGAGGCGCTGCCGGATGATCCGCTGATCCGCGACTGGGTGGCACGTTGCATGGCGCGCCCGGCGCGGCTGGCGGCACATGTGGCTGATGCAACGATGATGGCGCAGGCAGCCTGAAAGGGCCCGCAACCGAACGGAAAAAGCCCCGCAGGAGTTTTCCAGCGGGGCAGGTGGTACCACGGGCGGACCATGGCACAGGCGTTGGAATTGCGGTTTGGCCTAGTTGGGCCGGGCTGTATCAGCCTCCATCTCGGCTCTGATCTGCTGGCGCAGAATGTCGATGGGGATCATCTTACCATCGCGCTTGTAGTGCCAATAGGTCCAGCCATTGCAGGACGGCGCGCGTTCATAGGCGGCCCCCACCTGATGGATCGACCCCTTGATATCATTGCCTATCAGCGTGCCATCGGCGCGTACTTTGGCAGAAAAACGGTTGCCAATGGAATACAGCTCTTCGCCCGGCCGCAGCATGCCGCGTTCCACCACCTGGCCAAACGGCACGCGCGGTTCGCTGCGCTTGGACCCGGTGATTTCCAAGGCTGAGGCATCAAACTTGCGCACCCGGTCGATACGCGCCTGCGCCACAGCACGGTAATTTTCTTCCCGCTCTATCCCGATGAAATCACGCCCCAGCATCTTGGCCACCGCCCCCGTCGTGCCCGTGCCAAAGAACGGGTCCAGCACCACATCGCCCGGATTGGTCGTGGCAATCAGCACGCGGTGCAGCAGGCTTTCGGGCTTTTGCGTCGGATGTGCCTTGTCGCCGTTTTCATCTTTCAGGCGTTCATGCCCCGTGCAGATCGGCAGCACCCAATCAGACCGCATCTGCAGCCCGTCATTCAGCGCCTTTAACGCTTCATAGTTGAACGTATATTTCGCCGCCTCGTCGCGGCTGGCCCAGATCAGCGTTTCATGCGCGTTCGTCAGCCGCTTGCCCTTGAAGTTCGGCATCGGGTTCGATTTCCGCCAGACCACGTCATTCAGCAGCCAGAAGCCCTGATCCTGCAGGATCGTGCCAAGGCGGAACACGTTGTGATAGCTGCCAATCACCCAGATCGCACCGTTTGGTTTCAGCAGGCGCTTGGCGGCGGCCAGCCAATCACGCGTGAAGGCATCATAGGCGGCAAAGCTGGAAAACTGGTCCCAATGGTCATCAACCGCATCCACAACACTGTTGTCGGGGCGCAGAAGTTCACCCTTCAGTTGCAGATTATAGGGTGGATCGGCAAAAATCAGGTCAATGCTGCCCGCTGGCAGCGCATTCATCCGGGTGATGCAATCACCGTCAAGGATCTGGTTCAGCGGCAGGGGTTCGCCCTGTACTGCGTTCGTCTTGGTCGCCATGTTTCGCCTCTGCCCCGGCATCATTTGGTGTGCCGCTATGTGAGGTGAAAGATGAGTCAAAGATAATTCGCCGTCAAATTCTTTATTAAATCAACCACTTATAGTTTTGTCTTGATACAAGATGTTGTGCACGGGTGCAAAGCTGCGTCTATGATGTGGGGTTATACCCAGATTTAGCAGGGCATTCAGATGCACAGGCGTGCCGTAACCTGCGTTGGTTTCCCAGCCGTAGCCGGGGTGCTGTTGCGCCAAAATCACCATGATGTGATCCCGCGCCACCTTGGCCACGATCGATGCAGCCGCAATTGACAGGCTGCGCGTATCACCTTTGACAATGGTTTCGGCGGGCACCGTCAGGCCACGCGGCAGCTGATTGCCGTCAATCAAAAGATGGTCAGGCGCGCCGGGCAGGCCCGCAATGGCGCGGATCATGGCCAGATGGCTGGCGCGCAGGATGTTCAGATCGTCAATCTCGGCCACTGATGCATGGGCAATGCTGACATGGGCCACAGCGTGCAGTTCGGCAGACAGGGCCAGCCGGCGCGCATGGGTCAACTTCTTGCTGTCATTCAGACCGGTTGGGATGCGGGCGGGGTCAAGCACCACGGCAGCGGCGGTCACGGGGCCAGCCAGTGGGCCACGACCCACTTCATCGACCCCCGCCACACACAACGCACCACGGGCATGGGCTGTGTGTTCAAAATGGAAATCTGGCATGGGGCTTGGCATGGTATGTGCCTATCGCATTCACACTGCGGGGGGAATGAAAATGCCCCCAGACCGGGGGGAATTGGTCTGGGGGCGGGCCGTTGAATGCTGCTGTCAAAGGGATGGGATCAAAGGGCGGGGACAGGGGCTGCTCACCCCCCTGTCCCCTTAGACCCGGTCCGCCACGGGGAAGGGGCGAACCGGTATTCCTATTCGCAGGGCGCGCTGACCGTGCCCACCAACGGCATGGCGCAGGTATCGGTATTGGCTGCCGACGACAGCGATACCGACAACACGATGGCCAGCAGGGCCGCCCCCGCTGTCAGAACATTGGCCAACGGCATGCCCGCGCGACGCGTGGTGCGGCGCAGGGTGGGCTGGATCACTTCAATTGTTCGGGACTGTTTCATGGCGGTCTCCTTCTTTTTTTTCGCGGCACATGTCTTTGACGGTACCGATGTAAAAATCCTTGGAGCCTTTTGTGACAGTCAGGCAATATCCGTGCTTTGCTATGGGATAACAGGGCGAGGGCCGGGCTTTGGATATTGTATATCAGCGGGTTCCTGCGCAGATTGACCGGGTTGAGCAAAGGAGGCCCGTGATGGCCCGCATTCTGGTTTTCATTCTGGCTGCACTGGTGGCTGTGCCCGCGCAGGCCGAATGCTATGTCGACTACAAGGCCAAGCAGGATAACCCCTTGCGGTTGGCTTATGGCGTGGCACAAGTGTCTGACGGAAATTGCGATCCGGGGTCGGCGGCGAACGAGTTGGCCCCAAGGCTGGCCGCTGCCGGTTGGGCGCTGCTGAGTGTGATGTCAACCTTTGGGCCGGAAGGTCTGGGTGAAAGGGAAGCCAGTGCCGCAGACCACTTCCTCCGCTACTGACAGTTTGCGCGCGGGCAACCGCGTGGTGGCATTCGGCATTGCGGCTATTGTGCTGATCTTGCTTGCGGCAGCGGTGTTCCTGTTTGTGAACCTGCCTGATGCAAATGCGTTCAACGCCAAGGTCACACAGATTTTCGTGGACAACGATCTGCGCAGCAATGCCGAACTGCGCCTGCTGGAAATCCTTGCACAATCAGGGACTTCGTTTTCCGAAGTGCTGCAAAGCTACCGCGTGGTGATCTTTGTGCTGCTGATCTTTGCCACGGCGCTGCTGTTGGCGGCACTGGTGTTTCTGGTGACAATCGTAGCGCTGAACCGGCGGATTTCAGCGATCCAGCGGTCAGGCATTCAGGTGGCCAGCCTGCTGATCAGCCGAGAGGGGCGCGCGGTTTACATCAACGATATGGAGTTTGCGCTGACCGAGGCGGCGCTGGAAACGCTGTCGGTGCTGGCCGAGGCGCGGATGGATGATGAGGTGCTGACGGGCGCGCAGATCGAGGCGGTGGTATCGGGGCGCAACGAGGTGGATTGTGATGAGGCGGCGGGGGCGACGCGGATCAAACGGCTGCGTGATACGTTGGGCAACCAGTTGGTGAGTGAACTGCTGGTCAAGACAATTGCACGCCGGGGGTATATGCTGGCGGTGGGGAAAGATGTGATCCGGATGGTCTGACGGGCCAAATCCTGCCGAAAGGTTAAGGAGCCATACTTGGTATGGCTTTTAGCCAGAAATGGCCCAGACGCCGAGGCGGGGTTTCAGCTGGCGGCGTCCAGCACGAACAGCAGATCTGCGGGCGACAGCACAACCGGGTTTCCCTTCATCGAAGAGGCAGTCTGCGCGACCTTTGCCACATCGGCATGCTGGCCATGGGACAGGCCGATGGCGGCCAGACCGGGCAAGCCATGACCCCGCGCCCATATGGCAAGGGCGTTGGGTGCGGCATCAGGCGTGGAGCCTAGCGCCGATGCAATTTGTGCAAAGACGGTGATCAGGCGGCTGGGGTCAGCCACGCGGGCGCGGTTCATTGCCAGCACATGCGGCAGCAGTGCGCCGCAGATGGCCCCGTGTGCGGCCCCCGTCATGCCGCCAATCACCCCGGCAAACCCGTGCACGGCCCCAAGGCCTGCGTTGGCCAGTGCA
Organism: Rhodobacterales bacterium; assembly: GCA_043751715.1. Lineage (GTDB taxonomy): Bacteria > Pseudomonadota > Alphaproteobacteria > Rhodobacterales > Rhodobacteraceae > JAAFHS01. The sequence goes on from JAYUZO010000098.1 coordinate 8,697, forward strand.
AGGCCGCCGGTCAGGCTGACCCATGCCATGGTATCGCGCGCCTCCGCATCTTCGGCCTGCATCAGGCGCATCAGGGCAGGCAGGCCAGCAGCAAGGGCAGGCAGGGTGATGGCATCGGTATAGGGCGTGGCCTTGCACGACACATAGGGTTCAATCACCTGCGTGATGGCATCAAGACCCGAGGCCAGCGTGATGGCGCGCGGGCAGTGGTCCGTCAAAGCGGGGTCTATGATGGCCACGCGCGCGATCATGCGGTCATCGCGCAGGCTGACCTTGCGGGCCCCACCTTGAACGATCCCGTCGGGCAGGCCGATGACGGCGTTTTTGGTCACCTCGGCCCCGGTGCCAGCGGTGGTGGGAATGGCGATAAAGGGCAAAGGGGCAACCCCAAGCGGGTGGGCGGGACCGACGCCTTCCAGATGATCCAGCACTGGGGTGGATTGCGGGATCAGCGCGGCAAGCGCCTTGCCCATGTCGATCACCGCACCGCCACCAATGGCCAGCACCCAGTCGGGGCGGTGGGCGCGGGCGATGGCAAGTGCTGCCTCCAGCATGGGCAGGGTGGGTTCGGTGGCGCAGGCCAAGGCAAAGGCACCTGTGGCAGCGATCAGTGCAGTTGCACGGGCAGGGTTTGCGCCATGCACGATCAGGCCGCGCGGGCCAAAAGCCAAGGCGAGGGCTGCGGCCTTTGCCACCTCGCCCCGGCCAAACAGGATGCGGGGTGGGGTCATGATGCCGAACGGTGTCATCGGGGGCCAAAAAATTTTCGGCGAAAATTTTTGGTGTACTGCATGGATCAAACGCACATCGTGGCGGCAACGGCCCTGCCCCAGCGGGCGTATTTGGCATCGCGCGTGGTGGGATCCATGGTGGGTTCAAAGCGGCGGTCGAGCGCCCAGTTTTTGGCGAAATCCTCTGGCCCACCGCAGATACCGGCCTGCATGCCAGCAAGAAACGCCGCACCAAGCGCTGTGGTTTCGGTGACCTTTGGCCGGTCAACCGGTGCACCGATGATGTCGGACAGAAACTGCATCGTCCAGTCGCTTGCCGTCATGCCGCCATCCACACGCAGCACGCCATCGGCTGCAGCGCCCCAATCCGCGCGCATGGCCTGCAACAGATCACGCGTTTGGTAGCCGACGCTTTCCAGTGCTGCGCGGGCCAGTTCGGCCGGGCCGGAATTGCGGGTCATGCCAAAGATCGCACCCCGGCAATCGGGCCGCCAATAGGGCGCGCCAAGGCCGGTGAAGGCCGGCACCAGCACCACGTCCTGCGTGGGATCGGCGGCATCGGCAAGCGGTTGGGTTTCCTTCGCCTCACGGATGATTTTCAGCCCGTCGCGCAGCCATTGCACGACGGCACCGGCGATAAAGATCGACCCTTCAAGGGCATAGGTGGGCTTGCCGTTCAGCTGGTAGGCGATGGTGGTCAGCAGGCGGTTCTTGGATGGCACCATATCAGCGCCGGTATTCAGCAGGGCAAAACAGCCGGTGCCATAGGTGGATTTCATCATGCCGGGGGCAAAGCAGGCCTGCCCCACCGTCGCCGCCTGCTGATCGCCCGCCACACCGGTGATGGGAATTGCGCGGCCAAACAGATCGGCGCGGGTGGTGCCAAAATCAGCGGCGCAATCGCGCACCTGCGGCAGCAGGGC
>JAYUZO010000099.1:0-11882 GCA_043751715.1 Rhodobacterales bacterium
TCAGTGCCGACACTGCGTGTTGGAGGAAGGCCTGCAGTTTCAGCAATGGCTCGGGATCTGTTGTCTCAGACCGAGACAGTCCTGGTGGACGATTACACCTTTGAATTTTCTTTAACCAGTAGCCGCCTCACTGCGTCCAAAGACGGGAATGAAATTCATAGCGAGCGTGGCCAGTGCGTTTCATTGGACGCTCCTTCCGTATCAAGTCCGATTGATCTTGTTGAACCACGGGTTCCACCTTTGCCAATTCCCCGAGAGACACCAGCGCCCACAGAAACAGTTCCTCCGCCAGCTTCGCCAAGAGACACTGGGCGGTGGCAAGTGAAAGAGGATGTGTCCGCATTTGATGACTCCAAAAGCGTATTCATGTCCGTAAATTCCACGACCATGATCACCGGTCAGTTTGGACCGTCAGGTCCGGCAACGCTCCAAGTTCGATGTATGGAAAACTCTACAAGCGTTTTCATTTGGATGAATGATAACTTTCTGGCCGACATACAGGGGTATGGGCGAGTCGAATTTCGGATCGACGACCGATCTGCAGATGCTGTGAGCATGGAAGTTTCAACTGACAACAAAGCACTTGGACTATGGTCAGGTGGTCGTGCCATTCCTTTCATACAGAGTTTATTTGGTGGCGAAACTATTGTTTTCCGAGTGACCCCCTTCAACGAGTCACCAATAGAGTTCAGTGTGCCTATTGGTGGTCTTGAACAGGCTATCCAGCCGCTGCGCGAGGCTTGCGGATGGTAGTTCGGCTTCTGACCAATCCGGGCCAACACAAGGTGAGTTTGCAGACATGACCAAACTTCCCACTTGGGCCGATGTGCTGCTGGTGCCCGTCATCAGCCTGCTTCTTGCCGCGCTGTGCGCTGCCGCCGTGTTGCTGGCCATCGGTCAAAGCCCGATGCAGGCGCTGACTGTCATGGTCAATGGCGCGCTTGGGTCTGCCTACGGCTGGGGCTACACGCTGTATTACGCAACCAGCTTTATCTTTACCGGGCTGGCCGTGATGATCGCCTTTCACGGTGGTTTGTTCAATATCGGCGGCGAAGGGCAGGCGCAGCTGGGCGGGCTGGGCGTGGCTTTGGTTTGCCTATACATCCCGTGGCCGCATTGGACGCTGGCCCTGGCGGGCGCGATGATCGGGGCCATGGCGTTTGGTGCGCTTTGGGCCGCCATCCCCGCCTATCTGCAGGCCAAGCGCGGCAGTCATATCGTGATCACCACGATCATGTTCAACTACATTGCCGCCGCCCTGCTGATTTACCTGCTGGTCAACATCCTGCGCCCTGATGGTAGCATGGACCCGGCCTCGGCCCGGTTTCCTGAAACCGTCGCCCTGCCGCAGTTTCAGGATATGCCGCTGCTAAAAAACCTGTTCCTGCGCTATGATGATGCCGGGGCGATCAGGCTGACCAAAGATGGCCTGCCGATGTATCAGCGCGTGCCTGCCAACGTGACCTTCTTCATCGCCATCGCCTGCTGTTTTGCGGTCTGGCGGCTGATGTGGCACACGCGGCTGGGCTATGAAATCCGCGCCTTTGGCAAACAGGAAAAGGCCGCCAATTACGCCGGAATCTCGTCGTTCAAGATCATCATGGTGGCGATGATGCTGTCGGGTGCCCTGTCCGGCCTGATGGCCATCAACAACGTCATGGGGCAGGCCGAGAAACTCCTGCAGAATTCGGCCGAAGGCGCCGGGTTCATCGGTATTGCCGTGGCGCTGATGGGGCGCAACCACCCCTTGGGCATTCTGGTGGCGGCCATTCTGTTTGGCTTTCTGTATCAGGGCGGGGCATCCTTGGGCCTTGAAACCACCATCCCGATTGAGCTGCGCACGGTGTTGCAGGGCCTTGTGATCCTGTTCACCGGGGCCTTGGACATGATGGTGCGCATGATGCTGGGCTGGTTCTTCAAACCGCGAAACCCCATCGCCAAGGGGGCCGCAGCATGACCTATGATACCCTGCTGCAAATCCTTGACAGCACGATCCGCCTTGGCATTCCGCTGCTGCTGGCCTGCCTTGCCGGGCTGTATTCCGAACGCGCGGGCATTTTCGACATCGGGCTGGAAGGCAAGATGCTGATGGCCGCCATGTCATCGGCCACCGTCGCCGCCCTGACCGGTTCGGTCTGGATCGGGCTGTGCGCAGGCATCGCAGGATCGATGCTGTTCGCGCTGGTGCATGGCATGGCCTCTATCACCTTTCGCGGCAACCAACTGATCGCCGGGGTTGCGCTGAATTTCGTGGCCTCGGGCATCACCGTGCTGATCGCCCAAAGCATCTTCGGTCAGGGTGGCCGCACCGCCCCCCTGGAAGGCGACGCGCGTTTTCTGCCCATCACCCTGCCGGGGGCGGAGGCGCTGTCAAACATCCCCCTGATTGGCCCGCTTTATGCCGAGGTGATCTCCGGCCACACCGCCCTTGTCTATGTCGCCTTCGCCCTTGTGCCCCTGACATGGTTCATCCTGTTCCGCACCCGCTACGGCCTGCGCCTGCGCGCGGTCGGTGAAAACCCGGCCTCGGTTGATACCGCAGGCGTGTCGGTCACACAGTTGCGCTATTCCGCCGTGCTCATCACCGGTATCCTGTGCGGCCTTGCAGGCGCTTACCTTGCCTGCGGGTTGCAAGCCGGTTTCGGGCGCGAGATGACCGCCGGGCGCGGCTATATCGCTCTCGCAGCCCTCATCTTCGCCAAATGGCGCCCATGGCACGCCCTGTACGCCTGCATGCTGTTCGGCTTTTTCCAGGCCCTCGCCCTGCGCCCCGATGTGGTTGAGGCTGTCGTGCAAACCAAGGTCCCCGTCCCCTTGCTGGACGCCCTGCCCTATATCCTCACCGTCATCGTGCTCGCAGGCCTTGTCGGCCGTGCCATCCCTCCCCGCGCCGGGGGCGAGCCCTACGTCAAGGAACGCTGACCCCTTAGACCCTTTCATCATTGCATAAATATCCTGCGGGGGTTTGGGGGTGCAAAACCCCCAATCTGCCGCCAGCAACAGGCACCACCCCATGTCCCTCATCCCCCTTATCCAGTCCCGCGCAGGCTCCGCCCCCGTCCGCCTCGGCCTTGTGCTTGGCTCGGGCCTTGGCCACCTCACCGATGCCGTGGATGGCACAGCCATCCCCTATTCCGACCTGCCCGGCTTCCCCCATGCCGGTGTGTCCGGCCATAACCCCGTCCTGAAAATCGGCATGCTCGAAGGCGTGCGCATCGCCGTCTTCGGTGGCCGCGCGCATTACTATGAAACCGGCAACCCCGCCGTCATGCGCCTGCCGCTGGAAACGCTCAAGGCCCTTGGTGCCGAAAGCCTGATCCTGACCAATGCCGCAGGCTCGCTGAACCCAGCCCACCAACCCGGCGATCTGATGCTGCTGTCCGATCACATCAACTTTTCCGGCCTCAACCCCCTGATAGGTGAGGCGACCGATGCGCGCTTTGTGCCGATGACCGCCGCCCATGACCCCGCCTTGCGCGCGGGCCTGTTGGCCGCTGCCAAGGCCACGAATACCCCGTTGGGTCAGGGCGTCTATGCGTGGTATTCCGGCCCCTCCTTTGAAACCCCAGCCGAGATCCGCGCCATTCAGCGCCTTGGCGCGGATGCCGTGGGCATGTCCACCGTGCCCGAGGTCATTCTTGCGCGGTTTCTGGGCCTGCGCGTGGCCGCGGTGTCCACCATCACCAACATGGGCGCGGGGCTAAGTTCCGAAAACATCAGCCACGCCCATACCAAGGCCATGGCGCCTTTGGGTGCCGCCAAGTTCGAAACCATCCTGCGCCGCTTTCTGCAGGGTCTGGCCTGACCACCACCCCAACACTGCACTGCCAGCGCCTCCCCTCCCCGTTGTGGGGAGGGGCTGGGGGTGGGGGGCCCCTGGCAAAAGGCGCAACTTGCAATCGTGCGCGCTACTGGCACCCCCCCCACCCTGGCCCTCCCCCACAGCGGGGGAAGGGAGGCACCCTTTCACACGACCCGTCGCAACTGCGACACATCCGGAACGATCACAGATCAAATCTGGCGCTATGCGGTTGCCGGGCAAAAGCCCGCCGGTCCTCTGCAACCTAAATTCCATGCAATCCCCTGGCACTGCCAGCGCCTCCCCTCCCCCTTATGGGGAGGGGCTGGGGGTGGGGGGCCCCTGGCAAAAGGCGCAACTTGCAATCGCGCGCACTACTGTCACCCCCCCCCCACCCTGGCCCTCCCCCACAGCGGGGGGAGGGAGGCACCCTTTCACACAACCCGTCGCAACTGCGACAATTCTGGAACGATCACAGATCAAATCTGGTGCCATGCGGTTGCAGCAATTCATGCGTTTGACTTGGCCAGCCAATCAGCGCAAGCCTGTGGGAAAACACGTACTCCCGGGCAGCCGCATGCAGCTTTACCTCCCCATCGCCGAGGTATCCATCAACGCCTTTCTGCTGCTTGGCATTGGCGGCATCGTCGGCTTTTTGTCCGGCATGTTCGGTGTTGGTGGCGGGTTCCTGATCACCCCACTGCTGTTTTTCTTTGGCATTCCGCCTGCCGTTGCCGTTGCCACCGGGGCCAATCAGGTGGTTGCCTCATCCGTGTCCGGCGTCCTTGCGCAGATGCGCCGCAAGGGCGTGGATTTCCATATGGGCAGCGTTCTGCTGGTGGGCGGGCTTGCCGGTTCGGGCCTTGGCATCTGGGTGTTTTCGTTGTTGACCCGCCTTGGCCAGATAGACCTGTTTGTCCAACTATCCTATGTCCTGTTCCTTGGCCTGATCGGTGCCATGATGCTGAACGAAAGCGTGCGCAGCCTGCTGCGCGCCCGTGGCAATGCGCCCGTGCGCCGCGCCCGCGTGCATACCTGGGTGCACCGGTTGCCGTTCAAGATGAAATTCCGTGCCTCTGGCCTGTATATCTCGGTCTTGCCACCGATGATGGTCGGCGCTCTGGTCGGTTTCCTTGCCGCCATCATGGGCGTGGGCGGCGGCTTTATCATGGTGCCTGCCATGATCTACCTGCTTGGCATGCCGACCAAAGTGGTGGTCGGCACATCACTGTTCCAGATCATCTTTGTCACCGCCTTTACCACCATCATGCACGCCGTCACCAACCAGACCGTTGATATGCTGCTTGCGTTTTTCCTGATTGTTGGCGGGGTTGTCGGCGCGCAGATGGGCACGCGCGTTGGCGTCCGCCTCAAGGCCGAACAACTGCGCATCCTGCTTGCCCTTCTTGTGCTTGCCGTTGCCATCAAGATTGCCCTTGATCTGCTTTTGCAACCGGCTGAGCTGTACTCCATCACCCCCGGCCGCCTGCCATGATGATGATCCGCGCATGTATCCTGCTGGCGCTGTTCGCCGCCCCGGCCCGCGCCGAAACCATTGTCGCAGGCCTGTCGCAAAACAGCGTTTCGATCACCACCAATTTCGACGGCTCTGAAATCCTGATCTATGGTGCCGTCAAACGTGAGGGCCCCAGCACGGCGGCCAAACCGCTGGAGGTGATCATCACCGTTGAAGGCCCGTCCCTGCCGATGACCATCCGCCACAAGGACCGCCGCTTTGGCATCTGGGTCAATACCGGTGCGGTCACCGTCGACAGCGCGCCCACTTTTTACGCCGTCGCCACCACCGGGCCGTTGTCGCGCGTGCTGAAAGATACTGATAATCTGCGCCACCGCATCACCATTCCCCGCGTGATCCGCGCCATCGGCATCACAGCCGAGGCGGAAAATGCCGGCGAATACGTGCAATCCTTTCTGCGCCTGCAGGACGAATCCAACGTCTACCGCGTGGATCAGGGCGCGGTTGAACTGCTGGAGGAAACGCTGTTCCGCACCGACATCTTACTGCCCGCAAACCTGACCGACGGCGAATACCGCGTGCGCATTTTCCTGACGCGCGATGGGCATGTGGTTGATCATCAGGAACGCATCATCGGCGTGCGCAAAGCCGGGATCGAACGGTTTCTGTTCAATCTTGCACAGGATCAGCCGCTGCTGTCGGGCATCGCATCCGTGCTGATGGCGGTGGTTGCGGGCTGGGCCGCCAGTGCCCTGTTCCGGCTGATCCGGTCCTGATGCGCCTTTGGGGCCGCGGAAATACCCTATGCCACCGGCATCAGGAAATGCCCCGTGGCCTGCGCGAACAGGCGCGACCGGTTATCCTGCCACGCCTCCACATGCACGCTTGCATAGCGCCGGCCTGACCGGTTCACCCGTGCGCGCGCATAGGCATCGCGCGGCAGGCCGGTGCGCAGATAATCCACGCTGAAATCAATTGTCTTGGGCAGGCGTGACAGGCCCACGCCCCCAGCAGCCGTCCCCGTGCCCGCCTCCATGCCTTCCCACAAAATGGCCCATGACAGTTCCACCACCGCCGCCAGCTCCAGAAATGCGGCCACCGCGCCGCCGTGCAGTGCCGGCAGCAGCGGGTTGCCGATCAGCGCGTCACCATAGGGCAGCACCGCCGTCAGCTCATCCCCGCGCCGGTCAAACCGCAGGCCCAGGAACCCTGCGTAGGGAATCCCCTCTACCAGCCCCCGCAACGCCGCATCGCGCCGGTCTTTGATCACCTGCACAGGCTCCACAGGCGGGCGCATCACACACCGCCCTTGCGGGATACCGTAAACGCCCCGCTTGCTGTTGCCACTGGCCGGTCCGTATCTGCGTCCACCGCCACGGCCCGGATAAACGCCACATGCCGCGTCATGTGAAAACATTCAGCCCGCGCAGAAATCCGCTGGCCCGGCACAGCCCCCCGCATGTAATCAATCCGCAAATCCAGCGTTGCCGTGCTGATGCCCGCCTCTGGGTGGCTCATCACCGCCGCACCCGCCGCCGTATCCATCAGCGCCGACACCACACCGCCGTGCATGACCCCGGTCGCCGGATCACCAATAAACCGCGCATCATAGGGCATGGAGATCACCGCCACCCCGGCACCCACCTCGTCAAGTGCCATGCCAAGTGCGGCACTGTGCGGCAGGGCGGTAATGAACTGACGGGCGGTATCGGCGCGATCTGACATGCCGCCTTATGCCGGAACTTTCCACCCGCCCGCAACCCACCCCGCGCAACGGTTGCACAAAACGCCATGCGCGCGCTAAGCTGCAATTCATGGAGGAACGCCGATGCCCGATACCCGCCTGTCCTTCAAGGAAATGTGCAACCACTTTGATGTGACGCCGCGCACCCTGCGGTATTACGAATACATCGAACTGCTCGCCCCCGAAAAGGATGGCCGCGCGCGGTGGTACACGCCCCGCGAAATGGCGCGGATGAAGCTGATCCTGCGGGGACGGCGGTTTGGTTTCAGTCTGGAGGAAATTCGCCAGTGGCTGCTGATGTATCAGCAAAAGGGCACCAAGCCGCAGTTGCAGAATTTCGTCGAACTGGCCGACCGTCAGCTTGCCGTGCTGGAGGAACAGCAGGCCCAGCTGAACGCCACCATCACCGAACTGCGCAGCCTGCGCGACGATTCTGCAAAGGCGGCGGGGTAAAGGCAATCTGAACCGCCAATTGCGCCGCAACCGGTTTGCTGCAAGGTCAGCGATGCGCAGCCTTGTTCCCAAAAACGCCCACATCAGGGGAAAAAACCCCCGATTTCCCCCAAAGGAAATTACCCAAGGGCACCCCATTTCGACATGACCTTTCGTCAACCGCCAAGTGACGCAACGTATCACTTACGTCAACGTAATTCCCCCTAGTAGGAATGTTCAAACCCGCCCAACTGCACCCCGCCTTCCACCCCCATCAGCGCGAGTGCAGCCATGAAGACGACCGATACGATGACGATCCGCGAAATGTGCGAAACTTACGATGTCACCCCCCGCACACTTCGCTTTTATGAGGCCAAGGAACTGCTGTCTCCGATCCGGATCGGCACGCGCCGCCTGTTTACCAAGGCAGACCGCGCCCGACTGATCCTGATCTTGCGCGGCAAACGCTTTGGTTTCAGTCTGGAAGATATCCGGCAGCTGCTGGGCATGTATGACCGGAACGGGTCAAACGCCGCCCAGATGCAGAAAACGCTGGAAATCGGCCAGGACCGCCTGACGCAGATGGAACAGCAGCGCACTGAACTTGACGTTGCCATTCGCGAACTGAAAGACCAACTCGCCCTGACAGCCGAGATGCTGAAGGGAAACCGCAACGCCGCCTAAAAGGTTTCGCACATGCCCAGCTACAACGCCCCCGTCAAAGACATGCAATTCGTGCTGCACAACGTGCTGAACATCACCGGGGCCGATGTGCCGGGCTATGCCGATCTGGATGCAGGCTTTACCGCGGCGGTGCTGGAGGAAGCAGGCAAGATCGCGCGTGATGTGCTGGCACCCCTGAACGCATCCGGTGACCGTGAAGGCTGCACGCTGGAAAATGGCGTGGTGCGCACGCCAAAGGGCTTTGATGCGGCGTTCAAGGCGGTCAAAGACGGCGGGTGGACGGCGCTGGATTGCGACCCCGACTATGGCGGGCAGGGCATGCCATATCTGATCGGCACCGCCGTGGGTGAAATGTTCGTATCGGCCAACATGGCCTTCAACATGTATCAGGGTCTGACGCATGGCGCCTATTCGGCCATCCACGCGCATGGCACGGCGGACCAGAAAACCACCTACCTGCCCAAGATGGTATCATGTGACTGGACGGGTACGATGAACCTGACCGAACCGCATTGCGGCACCGATCTGGGGCTGATGCGCACCAAGGCTGAACCGCAGGGCGATGGCAGCTATCACATCACCGGGCAAAAGATTTTCATCAGCGCGGGCGAACATGATCTGGCGGAAAACATCATCCATCTGGTGCTGGCCAAGGCACCGGGCGGAGGTGAGGGGACGAAGGGCATCAGCCTATTCATCGTGCCAAAGTTTCTGGTGAATGCGGATGGCAGCCTTGGCAACCGCAACGCGGTGACTGTGGGCAAGATCGAAGAAAAGATGGGCATTCATGGCAATGCCACCTGCGTGATGAACTTTGATGGGGCCACCGGCTGGCTGCTGGGCGATCTGCACAAGGGCATGCGCGCCATGTTCACCATGATGAACGAAGCACGGCTTGGCGTGGGTCTGCAGGGTTATGCCCAGGCCGAAGCCGCCTATCAGAACGCGCTTTTGTATGCCAAGGACCGCCTGCAGGGGCGTGATATTACCGGCGTGAAGAACCCCACGGGGCCGGCTGATCCGCTGATCGTGCACCCCGATATCCGCCGCAACCTCATGGAACAGAAATCCTTTGTCGAAGGTGCCCGCGCGCTGACATTCTGGGCGGCCAGCCTGATTGACCGGTCAACCCGCATGGGCGATGCGGCGGCCGAAGGGCTGGTTTCGCTGATGATCCCGGTGATCAAGGGGTTCCAGACCGACAAGGGGTTTGAAATGGCCGTGGCGGCCCAGCAGGTGTACGGCGGGCATGGCTATATTGAGGAATGGGGCATGTCGCAGTTCGCCCGCGATGCGCGCATTGCGATGATCTATGAAGGGGCCAATGGCGTGCAGGCGCTGGATCTGGTGGGCCGCAAGCTGGCCACGGATGGTGGCAAACACGTGATGGCGTTCTTTGAGATGATCAAGGCGGAATGTGCAGCACACGCGGGCGATGACCGGATGAAGGGCTTTGTGGAGCCGCTGAAAGTGGCCTCGAAACAGCTGCAAACCGCCACCATGTTCTTTATGGCGCAGATGAAAAACCCCAATGCGGCGCTGTCTGGCAGCTATGATTTCATGCATCTGATGGGCCATGTCTGCCTTGGGCTGATGTGGACGCGTATGGCCAAGGCCGCCTATGTGGCACTGGACGCAGGCGATACCGACCGCGATTTTCTGGAGGCGAAAATCGCCACCGGCCGGTTCTACATGGCGCGCCAGATGCCCGCCTGCGGTATGCACCTTGCGCGGATTGAAACCGGGGCCGATCCGGTGATGGCTTTGGCGGCCGAGGCGTTCTAAGGTCTGGTCACGATTTTTCCGCGAAAAATCCCCCTGTCCAAACCGGAGCCGCCGATGCCCAAACGCTTTCGCCTGACCCGCCGCTTTCCCGTTGCCATGACGGAAGACGGCTACCGCAGGCTGAAGCGTTTCGCGGCAGAGGCGGGTCTGGATGAGGGGGAGGCGCTGTCCTTTCTGTTCGAACATTTTGACAGCGTCACGCATACGGAAAATCTGACCCACCGGTTGCGGCTGTTCAATGCCGAACTGGACGACCGTAAACAGTAACCCGGAGCCCCCGATGCACGCCCTTTTCAAAGCTGCCCTTGTTGCCCTGTCCCTTTTGGCCCTGCCCGTTCTGGCCCATGCCGACCCCATTCCCGACACCGACCGCGCCGCCATTGCCGAGCGGGTTGATGCGTTTGATTCGGCCTTCCGCAGTGGCAACATGGCAGCCGTGTTTGATTTCATGCCAACAAAAATCCTCACCACCCTCGCCGCGCAATCAGGCAGGTCGGAAGATGCGCTGAAGGCCCTGATGAAGGAACAGATCGACATCGCCTTTGAAACCGTGACGATTGATGAATTCGGCATGGACATGGAAACCGCAACCTGGGCCACAACCCCCGATGGCAGCCGTGGTTACGCGCTGATCCCGACCCATACCGTGATGACGGTTGAAGGCACGGGCAAGATGCGGTCCGAAGGTGATACGCTGGCCTTTGCCGATGCTGGCAAATGGTTTCTGGTCCGCGTCGATGACCCCGCCCAGGTGCAACTGCTGACCGCCAACTACCCCGAATTCACCGGCGTCACCTTTGCGCCCGCCACCATGCAGGCCATCGAATGACCCTGCAACCCGATCCCCCGTGGCCGCGGTTGTCTGAGTATTTGGACAAAGAGAAAACCGGGGAAGTGCGCCCCGGCCCAAGGGGGCAGTCCAACCCATGTGAGAGATTTACACATGAACCGGGGCGGATTTTCCTTTGGCGGTTATCGGGACCCCTTCCTGCACCGCGCATCTGGCGTCGCGCAGTTCTGATTAAAAATGCGTTGGTGGGTTCTCTCATTGAATACATACTCACTGCAACGCGGGCCACAAGTGCCACGCCGGAAGGACAGATATGACCGCGCAACTGTATTGCTTTGGCGAATCCGGCAACGCCTATAAATGCGCGCTCGCGCTGACCCTTGCCGATATGGACTGGGAGCCGGTCTTTGTTGATTTCTTCAATGGCGAGGCGCGCAGCCCGGCGTTCAAGGCCATCAACCCGATGGGTGAGGTGCCTGTTCTGGTTGATGGTGACACCACGCTGACGCAATCGGGCGTGATTCTGGATTACATCAGCAGCAAATCGGGCAAGCTGGGCGGGCGGTCGGCGGCAGAGCGGCGCGAGGTGTTGCGCTGGCTGTTCTGGGATAATCACCGCCTGTCCGGCATGATCGGCCCGCGCCGGTTCATTGCGAATTTTCTGCCCGCAGACAAGCAGCCGGTGGGGGCCATTGATTACATGCAGGGCCGCCTGAAGGCTGCCTACACCGTGCTGAACACCCATCTTGCCAACCGCGCGTGGGTGGCGGGGGCCAATGTCACCACGGCTGATCTGTCGTGCAGCGGCTATCTGTATTACCCCGAACCCTTCGGTTTCAACCGCACCGACTGGCCCCATATCGACGCCTGGCTGGACCGCATCAGCGCCCTGCCCGGCTGGAAAGCCCCCTATGATCTGATGCCCGGCAACCCATCCGACCGGGCATAAAGAGGAGACCGAAATGTCTGACGCCTATATCTATGACACCGTGCGTTCCCCCCGTGGCAAAGGCCGCGCTGACGGCAGCTTGCACGAACTTACCTCGGTCGCGCTGTCGGCCAAGGTTTTGAACGCCATCGCACAGCGCAACGGCCTGACGGGCCACGCGGTAGAGGATGTGATCTGGGGCAATGTCACCCAGGTGGGTGAACAGGGCGGCTGCCTTGCCCG
>JAYUZO010000100.1:0-36064 GCA_043751715.1 Rhodobacterales bacterium
CACCACACATCGGCGCACCGCCATGTGCACCACCGCTATGCCGCAAGCGCGGATGACCCGAATACCGCCCGCAGTGGTGAGGGGTTTTATCCCTTTTTCATAAGGGCTTGGGCGGGGTCTTTCATGCAAGGCATGAAGATGGAAAGCGCGCGGGGGCACCGGGTGCACCCCTACGTATGGTATATCGGCGGGGCTGTGGTGATGTTGTGCTGTGGCTATGTGCTGGGCGGGCCGGGTGGCGTGGTGGCATGGGCGGCACTGGCGCTGCACGCACAGGTGCAACTGATGCTGTCGGATTACGTCCAGCACTATGGCCTGCAACGCGCCCGCCGCGCGGATGGCAAGCTGGAGCCTGTGGGTGCGCACCATTCATGGAACGCGCCGCAGTGGTTTTCATCGGCAATGATGCTGAACGCGCCGCGCCATTCAGACCATCACGCACACCCGGCGCGGGCCTTTCCTGCGCTGCGCCTGCCCGGCCCTACCGACGCGCCCACACTGCCCTGGCCACTGCCCATGGCCTGCACCATCGCACTGATCCCGCCGCTGTGGAAACGCAGTATTCGTCCGCACCTGCGGCCCTGGCTGATCGCCAAGGCGTGAAGCGTGGCAGGCTGGCCATGCGCGGCGGGGTGCGGTAAACCAAGCAATGTGAGGTGAAAATGCTGCGCTGCGTCCTGATCTTGCTGGGTCTTGCCCCCTTGCCAGCCTTTGCAGAGCGCGTGATGTCGCCTGCAGAATTTGAGACCTATTCAACCGGCAAAACCATAGATTATGCCGATGATTTCAGCACCTGGGGGCGCGAGGAATACCTGCCGGGTCGCCGCGTGCGGTTTTCATTTACCGATGATGAATGCCGCTTTGGCAGCTGGTACGAACAGGGTGATCAGGTGTGTTTTGTGTATGAACTGGACCCGGATCCGAAATGCTGGTCCTATTTCACCGACGGCAAGAATGTGACAACAGTGTTTGAGGGCGACGGGCCGGGGGGCACGGTATCTACCGCACGGCCCACCAAGGAACCGCTGGTCTGCCTAGGGCCAGAGGTGGGGGTCAGCTTTACGCGCTAGGCAAAAGGGAGGATGGGCAGGATTGCCCATCCTGCGCAGCTGGCGGCGCGTCATGCCTGCGGCGCGGATGTTTGTGCCAATATGAAAGGGTCAGTCGAACAGGGAGCCTTGGCCGGGCGGGCCGGGTTTTGGCCTTTTCGGGCGCGGGCCAAGGGGCAGTTTGCCATCATGGAATTCAATCTCCAGCATGGCTGCGGCCTCGGCGGTGGATTTGCTGGTGACAAGGTTGCCATCGCCGCGCACCACGGCAAAGCCGCGTTTGAGTGTTTCGTGATACCCCAGTGTCTGGTGCATGCGGCCAAGGGCAGCAAGGCGGGCATCAAGGGCGGCAAAGCGAAGCATTGGTGCGGCCTCAAGGCGCGTGGTCAACTGGGCAAGGTCAGCCTTGCCGGTGGTCAGTTTGCGCTGCGCCTCGGAAATCAGGCGGGCAAGGGCGGGGGTCAGGCGGGCGGACAGGGCCTGTGCGCGGTCACCCTGACGTTCCATGCGGCGGGTGATGGCGGCATGGCTGCGGTCTGACAGGGCGGCAAGGCGCTGATGATCACGCGCACAGCGGTCGGTCAGCAGGCGCGGGCGCAAGAGCGTGGCGATCGGATCAAAGCGGCGGCGTTTGCGCATGGCGGCTTGTCCCAAAGCACCGATCAAACGCCCCGACCACAGATCAAACCGCTGGGCGGCCGTGGCGGTCAGCCCCTCCAACCGGGGCAGCGCGCGGGCCAGATCGCGCAGGCGTTCACCGCGCCGCGTGGTGATCTGGGCCATGGCACGCAATTGCCGGGCGCGCAGGGCATCAAGGCTGGCCAGCAGTTCCACGCGCACAGGCACGGCCATTTCGGCGGCGGCGGTGGGGGTGGGGGCGCGCAGATCGGCGGCATAATCAATCAGCGTGGTATCGGTTTCATGCCCCACAGCTGATATCAGCGGGATCAGGCTGGCGGCAGCGGCGCGCACCACGATATCTTCGTTAAAGCCCCACAGATCCTCCAGACTGCCACCACCGCGCGCAACGATCAAAAGGTCAGGCCGGGGGATCGGGCCATCCGGCGGCAGGGCGTTAAAGCCCCGGATGGCAGCGGCCACATCAGGCGCGCAGGACTGGCCCTGCACGGCCACGGGCCAGATCAGCACATGGCGCGGAAAACGGTCACGCAGGCGGTGCAGGATATCACGGATCACGGCACCCGAGGGTGAGGTGATAACCCCAATGGTGCGCGGCAGGTAGGGGATGGGTTTCTTGCGGGCGGCATCAAACAGCCCTTCGGCGGCGAGGGCCGTACGGCGCTTTTCCAGCATCGCCATCAGCGCGCCTGCACCTGCGGGTGCGACATCCTCGACGATCAGCTGGTATTTCGACTGGCCGGGGAACGTGGTCATCCGGCCAGTGGCGATAACCTCCATTCCCTCTTCGGGGCGGACCTGCATCTTGGAAAGCTGGCCCTTCCAGCTGATGGCGGCAATGACGGCGCGGTCATCCTTGAGGTCGAAATACAGATGCCCCGAGGCGGGTTTTGACACGCGGCCCACCTCACCCCGTACACGGACAAGGCCGAATTCCCCCTCAATCACGCGTTTTACGGCACCGGCGAGTTCGGAAACGCTGAATTCGGGGCTGTTGCCTTGGGGGGGGGCGTTTGGGGCGGGGGTATCGTCGAACATGTCCATGCGGGCAGTTGTGCCAAAGGTGGGGCGGCAGGGCAACGGGTTTTACGCGCAGGCCGGGGTTGCCATGGCTGGGGGCGCGGGGCAAACTTATGCCAAAAAAGTGCCCGATGTTGCAGACCGTGCAGGATTATCTGGATGACCCGAAAACGAAGATGCCGAAAAAGCGCTGATCGCGGCGTGCCGGGAGGGGGTGGCTTGTACCCTTGGTGATTTGCCGCCGGAGGACGGCCCCGCGCCCGAGGTCCGCGCCAGCCTGATCCGGCTGCTGGCGATGGGCGGGACAGAGGCATGTGGGCTGCATGGGTCGGGTGTTGTGTTGATTGGAGCGCGGATTCCTGGCCGGCTCGATCTACGCTTTGCCAAATGCCGGGGTAGGCTGGCACTGGTAAATTGTCAGTATGCAGCGGAGCCTCGCTTTGATCAAGCCGAAGTGGGCTAGCTTATCTTGAATTTCAGCCGTCTGCCCAAGGGGCTTTTTGCCGAAGGGGCCAAGGTGGCAGGAGACGTATCCTTACGCGGCACCATCTCTATGGGTGCCATTAACCTGTTGGGGGCAGAAATCGGCGGGCAATTGTCTTGCGAAGGGGCTACTTTTGTAAACATTGGGGGGCATGCTCTTCTTGCCCAAGGAGCAAAGGTGGCGAACGACGTGTTCCTGCGCGGCACCACCACGAAGGGTGAGGTGAGCCTATCGGGGGCCGATATTGGGGGACAGCTCGGTTGCGAAGGGGCGAGTTTTGAGAATTTTGGGGGCGTTGCCCTGAATGCTCAAACACTGAGGATTTCAGCAGGGTTTTTCTTCCGCGATGTCAAGCCCGTCAAGGGGCGAGTTCAGTTGGCCTCGGCCCGTATATATGACTTCGTTGATGGCGCCGAAAGTTGGCAGGGGTGCGATGCGGTATTGCTTGTCGGTTTAACCTATAAGCTCATTGGCGGGGGAGCCGCCCCGAAAACCTTTGCCGGACGCCGCGACTGGCTGGCCAAAGGCTCGCACTTCGAAGGCGAGTTCTTTCCCCAACCCTACACCCAGTTCGCCCGCGTCATGCGTGCCGCTGGCCACGATGCCGAGGCGCGGGCGGCCTTGATGGAGCGGGACCGGCAGTTATTTGCGGTGGCCGAGGCGGGGGACCGGGTGGCCTGCAAAGCGGCCTATGGCGGTTGGAAAACGTGGTGGAAAACGACAAAAATCTGGTTCCGGCTGCATGGCCGCAAGGCATGGGGCAGCCTGAATCGCCGTATTGTGGGCTACGGTCACCGGCCCGATTATGCCTTGCGCTGGCTGCTGGGCCTGTGGCTGGGTGGCACGCTGGCATATGCGCTTGCCTATCACTTTGGCCTGATGGTGCCGAATTCAGATGTCGTCATGGTGTCCCACGAATGGTTGCGTGCGGTGGCCACACACCCCGTGGCACCGACTGCGGTCTGGATGGTTGATCCGGTGCTGGCCTCAAAGCATTATGAGACGTTCTTTGCCGCGATCTTTGCGCTGGACCTGTTTCTGCCGATTGTCGATCTGGGGCAGGAAAGCGCATGGGCGGTGACGACGACGACCACGGCGGGATGGGTGCTGCGGGTGGCGACCTATGGCTATCAGCTGTCGGGCTGGCTGGTCACGTCGCTGGGCCTTGCGGCTGTTACAGGGTTCATCCAGCGGGATACGCCAACGTAGCCGTGCATTACGCCGCAAGCCCCGCCTTAGGCCTTGAGTCTGCGCCGGGGCTTGCCTAAAGCCCCGGCAGGCAATCCTTGGGGGCGCGGCCATGAACATCCTTATCCTCGGCTCTGGTGGCCGCGAACATGCCCTTGCCTGGGCGGTCAAGCAGAACCCCAAGACTGACCGGCTGATCGTCGCCCCCGGCAATGCCGGGATTGCCGGCGTGGCGGAATGTGCCGCACTTGACGTGCTCGACGGGGCGGCCGTGGTGGCGTTCTGCGCGGAAAACGCCATTGATTTTCTGATCATCGGGCCAGAGGCACCCTTGGCTGCGGGTGTGGCGGATACCGCGCGGGCGGCGGGCATTCTGACATTCGGCCCCAGTGCGCAGGCGGCGCGGCTGGAGGCATCAAAGGCCTTTACCAAGGAAATCTGTGATGCCTGCGCGGCCCCAACGGCGGCCTATGGGCACTTTACCGACGCTATCAGCGCCAAGGATTATATCAAAAACACCGGCGTGCCGATTGTGATCAAGGCCGATGGGCTGGCGGCGGGCAAGGGTGTGGTAGTGGCCACGACCCTGCCCGAGGCGCTGGCAGCGGTGGATGACATGTTTGGCGGTGCCATGGGGGCTGCAGGGGCCGAAGTCGTGATCGAAGAATTCATGGCGGGTGAAGAGGCATCTTTCTTTGTCCTGACCGACGGCACCCACGCCCTGCCCATCGGCACGGCGCAGGACCACAAGCGCGCGTTTGATGGCGATATGGGGCCAAACACCGGCGGCATGGGGGCCTATTCCCCTGCCCCGGTGCTGACTGATGAGATCATCGCACAGGCGATGGCCGAGATTGTACGCCCGACGATTGCCGAAATGGCGCGGCGCGGCACACCCTATCAGGGCGTGCTGTACGCGGGGCTGATGATCGAACATGGCCGCGCCCGGCTGGTGGAATACAACGCGCGCTTTGGTGACCCCGAGGCCCAGGTCCTGATGATGCGCCTTGGCGCGCAGGCGCTGGACCTGATGCTTGCCTGTGCGGAAGGGCGTCTGGACACAGCGCAGGTGCAGTGGGCCGATGACCATGCCCTGTGCGTGGTGATGGCGGCCAATGGTTACCCCGGCGCCTATGCCAAAGGCAGCGTGATCAGCGGCCTTGGGCATTTGCCCGAAGACAGCCGCCACATGGTATTTCACGCGGGCACAACGGACGAAGGCGGGCAGATCACCGCCACGGGTGGCCGTGTGCTGGGGGTAACCGCACGCGGTGATACGCTGGCACAGGCGCAAAAGGCCGCATATGCGATGGTCGATGCAATTGACTGGCCGGGCGGGTTTTGCCGCCGTGATATCGGGTGGCGCGCGCTTTAGGATTTTTGCGCCGTCGCATGCACAATGCGCAATGCGCCCACCGCAAAAAAACAAAGGCCCTATGCTTTTGGAAATGCTTTGATCACACTTGGGTGTGTATGAAAACGGTGCTAAACACACCGCTGGTCACTGACCGGCACAAACCCTGAACATATACGGATATCATGATCTTGCACCCTACGCTTCGCACCCTTCTTGGGGCTACGGCCCTTTGCGCCATGCCCCTTGCCGCTGCGGCCCAAACACTGCCCGCACCCTATGTCTCGCGTGCGGTTGATGCCGTGCTTTTGCCCATTGACGATGCCGTGGTTGATGCTTTTGGCCTTGGGTCCGATGAATATGGCGCGCTTGTGCTGGCGGTGCAGCCCGGCGGCATTGCCGAGGCGGCAGGCATTGTGCCGGGCGATGTGATTGGCCTTGTGCAGGGTGAAACCGTCTCGGAACCCGTCGATATTGATGCCGTGGTGTATTACTGGCTTGGTCAGGGCACGCAGGATTTCACCTTTGATATCTGGCACGCCGGGGCCTTGGGTGCGACCGCCTGGGTCATCACGCAGGCGTCTTATGACGAAGTGATTGAAATCACATCGGTCGAAAGCTGGGTCAGCTATTCCTACGAATCCTTCAGCTATTCGGAATTTTATGCCGAATATTCGGTTGAGATGTCGGAAAGCTATGAAATGTCGGAAACGACAATCGAAACGATGGTGACGTCGGAAGAGTTCACCAGCGAAATGACCGAGGAAGAGACGTCGGAAGAGGCAACCGAAGAGGTCGCGACCGAGGAAGAGATGACCGACGAAACAGCAGATGAAACGGTTGACGAAAGCGGTGATGAAACTGCCGAAGAGCCCGTCGAAGAAGATGCAGGTGCAGATGACGCGGGCGGTGATGAAGGCGGCGATGAAGGTGGCGATGACGTTGTCGAGGAATAGCGCCCGCTGACCAAAGGTCTGCCAACCCCGCAGGATGGGCGGTTTTTCCTGTCCTGCGGGCTTGCACACGCCCGTCCTGCCGCTTAGACACGCGCGACTTTGCACGTCCTCGTGAAGGGGGGAGTATCTATGCCGCTTCTGGTCATGAAATTCGGCGGCACTTCGGTGGCCGACCTTCCGCGCATCAAGAACGCCGCAGGCAAGGTCAAGCGTGAGGTCGCGCGCGGGTATGATGTGATCGTCATTGTCAGCGCGATGTCGGGTAAAACCAACGAACTTGTCGGCTGGGTGGAAAGCACGTCGCCGCTGTTTGATGCGCGGGAATATGATGCCGTGGTATCTTCGGGCGAAAACGTCACGGCAGGCCTGATGGCGCTGACCTTGCAGGAAATGGATGTGCCCGCGCGCAGTTGGCAAGGCTGGCAGGTGCCTATCCAAACCACTTCGGCCCATTCGGCGGCGCGGTTCGTGGACATTCCGCGCGCCAATCTGGATGCGAAATTCGCCGAAGGCTTCAAAGTGGCCGTGGTGGCGGGCTTTCAGGGGGTCAGTCCCGAAGGGCGTATCACCACGCTGGGCCGGGGTGGCAGTGACACCACCGCTGTGGCCTTTGCCGCCGCCCTGAATGCCGAACGCTGCGATATCTACACGGATGTCGATGGCGTCTATACCACCGATCCGCGCATCACCTCAAAGGCGCGCAAGCTCGACAAGATCGCGTTTGAGGAAATGCTGGAGCTGGCCAGCCTTGGGGCCAAGGTGTTGCAGACACGGTCGGTGGAACTGGCCATGCGCTACAAGGTGCGGCTGCGGGTGCTGTCCTCGTTCGAGGAAACCGATGAAACTTCAGGCACGCTGGTGTGCGACGAGGATGAGATCATGGAATCAAAAGTGGTATCGGGCGTGGCCTACAGCCGCGATGAGGCCAAGATGACCCTGCTGCGCGTGTCCGACCAGCCCGGTGTGGCGGCGGCGATCTTTGGCCCGTTGTCCGAGGCGGGGGTGAATGTCGACATGATCATCCAGAACATATCCGAGGAAGGCTTCACCGACATGACCTTTTCCTGCCCGTCCAATCAGGTGATCCGCGCCGAAAAGGCGATATCGGAAGGCAGCGCTGCCGGGGCCTATATCTATGACCGGCTGGTGGTGGATGACGCGGTGGCCAAAATCAGCGTCGTGGGCATCGGCATGCGGTCGCATGCGGGGGTGGCGGCGACGATGTTCAAGGCACTGGCGGCGGAGAATATCAATATCAAGGTCATCACGACGAGTGAGATCAAGATTTCAGTGCTGATTGACCGGAAGTATATGGAACTGGCCGTGCAGGCGCTGCATGACGCGTTCGGGTTGGAGAAGGCGGGGTGAGGGATCAGGCATGTTAATTATCTGCGCGACTTAGATAGGGTTAGGCAGACGACATGGCGCCGCATGAATAAACCGCCGAGCCTATCACGGTCGGGACATTTGCGCGAATGTCATTTCGGCGCGGCACATCCGGCACGGGGGTTTCATATCTTCCAGCCCAATCACGTCACCTTCGGCGACTTCTTGCACGCCCAGATCCCCAGCCATATCGTTTGCGTCAAGAATTGCAAAGAGACCAGATAGGGCGACCAGAACCGGGTTATCTTCGGTACCGTCTGGAAACTGCACTACAATCGTCTCTGTCACTGTGACCGTTTCCTGATCTGTGCCCGGCTGCATAGTGACCCGGAATGTTTCGCCACGCCAGATACCGACCGACACTTCAATCTTGCCGGGATGCCAAATGAAGGCGCGACCATCCACAGCGAAGTACAACACTCCTGATCCGTACTTATCAGAAGTAAATCGAACAGTCTTGCCCGCGAGGGCATTTGTTACTGCAGTTGAACCACCCACGCTATCACGCTGCTGCGCGAAGGATGAGACAGGCCCAACAACAGACAGCGGGAAAAAGAGCAGCAAAGCCAAACACCGCAACATTTTCGCGATACCTTTTTCTAAATCTCAGATGAGCACCACCAGATTCGCGCCGTGCGAGGGAAGTTAACCTTTCGCAGTGGCAGAATTGTGGTAGCGGACGATCTGTGATCGACTGTGACGGCACGAGGATAGAAGTGCAAAGCTCAACGAGTGTGGACGAAACCGAGATGCCCCGTTCCTTCGGATGAGCTCTTATGATCTAACACTCTTACAAAGACCAAGGACACCAATGACCGAACGCACCGAGAGTGACAGCCGCAAACTGCTGCGCCGCCTGCGTGACACTCTGGCTGTGCCTGCGCAGGGGCAGGAACGCCTGGACAAGATCACCCATCTGATTGCGGATTCCATGCGGTCTGAGGTGTGCTCGATCTATTTGTTCCGCGATCCCGAAACGCTGGAACTTTGCGCGACAGAAGGGTTAAAGCCCGAAGCCGTGCACCAGACGCGCATGCGCCTTGGCGAAGGGCTGGTGGGCCGCGTGGCGCGCAATGGCATTCCGATCAACACCGCTGACGCGCCATCGGAAAAGGGCTTTCGCTTCATGCCGGAAACCGGCGAAGAGATTTATTCCAGCTTCCTTGGCGTGCCCATTCAGCGTGTGGGTGAAAAGCTGGGCGTGCTGGTGGTGCAATCCAAAACCGCGCGGCTGTTTTCGGACGATGAGGTTTACGCGCTGGAAGTGGTGGCCATGGTGCTGGCCGAAATGACCGAACTTGGCGTGTTCAACGGCGAGGCAGATGGTTTGCGCGCCCTGCACCGCTCGCAAGTGATGATCCGGGGCGCAACCGGGCAGGAAGGGGCAGCGGCGGGCCGGGTCTGGCTGCATGAAGCGCGGGTGGTAGTGACCAACCCGGTGGCCGATGACCCGCTGACCGAAATTGACCGCATCCGCGAGGCCGTGGGGCAGTTGCGCGTGTCGGTGGATGATCTGCTGGCCGCCGAAAGCCTGAACAACGACCAGAAGCAGGTGCTGGAGGCCTACCGCATGTTCGCCCATTCGCGCGGCTGGCTGCGCCGGATGGAAGAGGATATCGCGCTTGGGCTGTCAGCCGAGGCGGCAGTGGAAAAGGAACAATCGGCCACACGCGCCCGGCTGGAACAGGTGCCGGATGCGTATTTGCGCGAACGGCTGCATGATCTGGATGATCTGTCCAACCGCCTGCTGCGCATTCTGACCGGGCAAGGCGTGAACACCGGCGCGGAAATGCCCGAAAACCCGGTGCTGATTGCCCGCAACATCGGGCCGGGCGAATTGCTGGAATACGGCCGCAAACTGCGCGGCGTCGTGCTGGAAGAAGGCTCAGTCGGCAGCCATGCGGCCATTGTGGCGCGTGCTTTGGCCATTCCGCTGGTCATCCATGCCGCGCGCATCACGACCGAGGCGCTGAACGGCGACCCCATTCTGGTGGACGGCGATCAGGGGATTGTGCACCTGCGCCCGGATGAAACGGTTGCGCGTGCGTTTGGTGAGAAAATCGCCATGCAGGCCGAGGCGCAAAAGCGTTATGCCAGCCTGAAAAACCTGCCCGCCACGGCGACATGCGGCACCACGATCAGCCTGATGATGAACGCAGGCCTGATGGCTGATTTGCCGTCAATGGAAGGGTCGGGGGCCGCAGGCGTGGGCCTGTTCCGTACCGAACTGCAATTCCTTGTCCGCAATAAAATGCCGCAACGTGCTGAATTGGCAGCGCTTTATTCCCGCGTGATGGATGCGGCCAATGGCCGCCCGGTGGCGTTCCGCACGCTGGATATCGGGTCGGACAAGGTGCTGCCCTACATGAAGCCACAGGATGAACCGAACCCGGCCATGGGCTGGCGTGCGATCCGCGTGGGCCTTGATAAACCGGGTGTGCTGCGGATGCAGTGTCAGGCGCTGATCCGCGCGGCAAATGGCCGGCCCCTGCGGGTGATGTTTCCCTTTATCACCGAACAGTCGGAATTTCAGGCGGCGCGCGGGCATCTTTTGCGCGAGGTGCACCGCGAACGCAGCCTTGGCCATGTGGTGCCAAGTGATGTGAAAATCGGCGCGATGCTGGAAACGCCAAGCCTGGCCTTTGCCCCGCGCGCGTTCTTTGAGCTGGTGGATTTCATCAGCATCGGCGGCAATGATCTGAAGCAGTTCTTCTATGCGGCAGACCGGGAAAATGAACTGGTGCGCCGGCGGTATGACACGCTGAACACCAGCTTTCTGACTTTTCTTGAACAGATCATCGCGCGGTGCGGTGAAACCGGCACACCGCTGTCGTTCTGCGGCGAAGACGCGGGCCGCCCGATTGAGGCCTTGGCGTTTGCCGCCATGGGCCTGCGCACATTGTCAATGCGCCCGGCCTCGATCGGGCCAGTCAAGGCGCTGCTGCGCCGGGTCAATCTGGATGAGGCCAAGGTGGTAATTGACCGCGCACGGGCGGATGGCGCGGAATCCGTGCGCCCGGCGCTGATGGACTGGCTGGCAACTGTGGGTGGTGTCGGGGTGTGAAATCTGGCGCCAGAAATTTGAGGCCTGAAATCTGGCGCCAGAAATTTGGGGCCTGAAAATTGGGGCCTGAATTTTCGCAGAAAATTCGTGGTGCCTACAAAGACTCCGCCAAGGCCCCCAACTGGCTCGCCGCTATGCCCCAGCTTTCGTGAAACCCCATGCTTTCGTGGCGCGCGCAGGCCTCGGCATCCGCATGCGACAGCCGCAGGGTATACCGCGCACCGCCCGATTCTGCCGCAATCCCGACAGTGACCGTAAACCCGATATCGGGCCGCCGCACCGGACGAAATCCATAGGACATCATATCCGTCAGCACGATTTCCGCCCCCGGCTTGACCGCCAGAATACAGTATTCTGTCCGGTCCTGCGCCCCGTCCGGCGTCTGGCTTGTGGCGCTGAACCGCCCGCCCGCCCGCAAATCCAGCAACACATCGCGTGTCAGCACCGGCGAAGGCGACCACCATTTTGTTATCAGATGCGGCTCGCTCCAGCAGCGCCACAGCGCATCAGCAGGTGCCCGGAACAGCCGGGTCAGTTCAAGATCGGATGACAGCATGGTGCGCGACGCCTGATTCATTGCACCATGTTATGCGATTGCGCTCGCTTTGCACATCGGACAAAATGATCATGGCATAATTGGTAAAAACATATTACCAATCGCGCAAAATAGGATCAGAGGCCCAGATGACCGACCGCATCACCCAATCCGGATTGCACGTGGCCCGTGTCCTGCATGATTTTGTCGTGGAACAGGCCCTGCCCGGCACCGGCATTGCGGCTGCGGATTTCTGGCAGGGCATGGCGGCAACGCTGGCTGATCTTGCCCCCCTGAACCGCGCGCTTCTGGCAAGGCGTGCAGCGCTGCAAGCCAGCATTGATGCCTGGCACATCGCCCACCGTGCCAGCCCGCACGATGCGGCGGCCTACACCGCCTTTTTGTACGACATCGGCTATCTTGAACCCGATATGCCTGATGTCCAGATTGAAACCACAGGCACTGATCCCGAAATCGCCACCATCGCCGGGCCGCAGCTTGTGGTGCCGGTGATGAACGCGCGCTATGCGCTGAATGCCGCAAATGCGCGGTGGGGGTCACTGTATGATGCGCTGTATGGCACCGATGCGCTTGGTACGCCCCCGGCGGCCAAGGGCTATGATCCCGCGCGCGGCGCGCAGGTCATCGCATGGGCCAAGGCATTTCTTGATGATTGCTTTGCCTTGGCCACAGGCAGCCACCGCGATGTGACAGGCTATGCCATCACTGCGGGCGCGCTGACCCCTGCCCTGCGCAACCCTGCCCAGTTCGCCGGGTATCGCGGCAACCCTGCCGCCCCCGATGCCATTATCCTGCGCAATCACGGCCTGCACCTTGTGCTGCGCATTGACCGTGGGCACCGCATTGGTCGCATCGACCCCGCAGGTGTCGCCGATGTGCATCTGGAGGCGGCCCTGTCGGCGATCATGGATTGCGAAGACAGCGTGGCGGCGGTGGATGCCGCTGACAAGGTGGTGGCCTATACCAACTGGCTGGGCCTGATGCGCGGTGATCTGGTCGAACATCTGCAAAAGGATGGCCGGGTCATTGCCCGCAGCCTGGCACCCGATGTGGAATTCATTGGCCCGCAAGGGCAGGCCATGGCGCTGAAAGGCCGCGCGCTGATGCTGGTGCGCAATGTGGGCCACCTGATGACCAACCCCGCAATCCTGCTGCCCGACGGGTCTGAAATTCCCGAAGGTATCATGGATGCGTTCCTGACCACGCTGTGTGCCCTGCATGACCGCGCGCGCCGGGCAAATTCCGGCACCGGCGCTGTGTATGTGGTCAAGCCCAAGATGCACGGACCGGCCGAAGTGGCCTTTGCCTGCACGATCTTTGACCGGGTTGAGGCGGTGCTGGGCCTGCCTGCCAACACCGTGAAACTGGGCATCATGGATGAGGAACGCCGCACATCGGCCAACCTGCGCGCCTGCATCAATGCCGCGCGCCACCGCGTGGCCTTTGTGAACACCGGCTTTCTTGACCGCACCGGAGATGAAATCCACACGTCGATGGAAGCAGGCCCGATGCTGCGCAAAGGCGATATGAAGGGCGCAGACTGGATTGCCGCCTATGAGGCGCGCAATGTTGATATCGCCCTTGCCGCAGGCTTTCAGGGCCGCGCGCAAATCGGCAAGGGCATGTGGGCCGCGCCCGATCTGATGGCCGCCATGCTGACCCAAAAGATCACACATCCGCAGGCCGGGGCCAATTGCGCATGGGTGCCGTCCCCCACCGCAGCCACCCTGCACGCCACGCATTACCACCGCGTGGATGTGGCGGCGGTGCAGGCGGGCCTTGCGGGCCAGACGCGCAGCAGCCTTGCGCAATTGCTGACCATCCCCTTGGCCACCCCTTTGGCCACCCCTGTGGCCACCCCCTTAGCAGCGGGCAGCATCTGGTCAGATGCCGATGTGCAGGCCGAGGTGGAAAACAACGCGCAGGGTATTCTGGGCTATGTTGTCCGCTGGGTGGATCAGGGCATCGGCTGTTCCAAAGTGCCCGATATCCACAATGTTGCATTGATGGAGGACCGCGCCACCTGCCGCATTTCCGCGCAGGCCCTTGCCAATTGGCTGCATCATGGGGTGGCATCGGCTGATCAGGTACTGGCAGCCTTGCAAAAGATGGCGGCTGTGGTTGATACGCAGAACGCGGGCGATCCGGCATATCGGCCCATGGCACCGGGTTTTGACGGGCTGGCGTTTCAGGCCGCCTGCGATCTGGTGTTCAAGGGCCGCACGCAGCCATCAGGCTATACCGAACCCGTGCTGCATACCGCGCGCCTTGCGTTCAAAGATCAGGCTGGCAGCAGGTAACGGCGGGCTTGGCGGTGAATATGTGCATACATATTCACCACAAACGTCCGTTTCAGAAATCACCCCGCATCAATCGCCAGCGCATGAATCCGCGTGGTCAGATCCCCAATCGCACGATGCACGGCACGGTGGCGTTCCACCCGGCCCAAAGGTGCCAGCCCCTCTGCCCGGATCATCAGGCGAAAATGCGACTCGCCCGATCCATCATCCCCGCTGTGGCCTGCATGTTTGTGGCTTTCGTTCACCACCTCCAGCGCTGTGGGTGCAAAGGCCGCCTCAAGCCGGGCCCGCAAAATGGATTCCATCGACATTTTATCGCCCTACCCCCTTCAAACTGCTGTCAAAACACCTAGAGTGTTGCGCTCGAGTCGGAAAGGCATCCCATGGCAAAAGCGCCGTTTGAATTTGATATCAGCGCCAGCGCTGACAAGAAGCGGCGCAAAACCGGGCGGCGCGGCTTTTCTGGTGCGTTTGAAACCTCGACCAAGGGCTGTGAATATCCCGGTTGCACGCAGGCGGGGGCCTACCGTGCGCCAAAATCACCCGATATTCTGGATGAATATTATTGGTTCTGCAAAGACCACGTCCGCGAGTACAATCTGAAATGGAACTTTTTCAACGGCACCACCGATGAGGAATTCCAGAAATTCCTTGATAAAGACCGGGTCTGGGGCCGCGAAACGAAACCGTTCAGCCAAAAGGATGATGGCCGCGCCTGGCAGCGGCTGGGCGTGGATGACCCGTTGGCGTTGCTTGGCCCGAATGCCACGCAAAATCCGGGGCGGTCGGCCACGCTGACATCCACGCGCAAACTGCCACCGACAGAACGCAAGGCGATTGAGGTTCTGGATGCGCGCGATACCTGGACCAAAACCGAAATCCGCAAGCAATACAAAAGCCTGGTCAAGGATCTTCACCCCGATATGAACGGCGGCGATCGCCGGGATGAAGACCGTTTGCAAGAGGTGGTCTGGGCTTGGGATCAGATCAAGGACAGCCGCTATTTCCGCGAATAGCGGTCAATAAGCTGTCTCACCCCGTGCAAGCATGCTAAGCAGGTGCACACCTGCCATGCTGCTTGCCCAGGTCAAAGCCACCATGGGTTCGCTGAAGATTGACGCGGCAACGGCCACGGGTGCCACCAGCACAGCGCCGCCGAACCCGGTTGACAGTGCCAGCGCAAAGCCCGCCAGCATTGCCCCCAGCCCCGTGGCCATCACCGCGCCCGCCATAGCGGCAAACACCCCTTCTTCGCCGCGCCCGCCAAACAGCCCGGCCACCGGCAACCCGGCGATCGCCGCACCTGCGGCAGCGATGGTCAACATCGTGGTTTCAACATCCCCGCCCGCCATGGCGACCATGACGCTGGCACCCGAAAGGCCGATCAGCGTGGCAGTGTACAAACGATGGGACAGGATCATGGCATGGCTTCCTTTGGTTGCGATGCGCCTTGATCGGGGCCATCTTGCGCAGCGGGCCACCAGCAGTTGTGCAGAAATCGCTCAGGCCGGGGCCAGCCAGCCGCGATAGCGCACGATCAGCCCCACCATCGGCAATGACAGCGCCACATCAAACTGCGCGCGGCCTGCACTGGTGGTTTCCACCGCCATGCTGATCGGCAGCAGCGCACGCGGTATGGGGATGCCAAAGGCCCAGCCTGCGGTCACCGGATAGTGCAAGGCCCAGTCCCGCACCCGCAACCCGATGGCAAAGCGCAGCGCGCCAAAGCGTTCGGTCATCACACCCCCGCGCCAGCGCAACGTCGAATGAAACCGCAGCGTGCCAAAGGCCCGCGTACAGCGTTCACAATCCCCCTGCCGTTGCATCACAACCGTCACCGGTGTCTGCGCCACGTCGGGCGGAAACCGCATGATCCCTGCGACCAGATGCGCCAGCCAGCCCCTGCCCCGCGTCACAGACCCTTGGCCCACACAGCGACGTTCGTCCATCACATGGTGCAGCGCCTGCACCCCGTCAGAAAGTGCGGCAAACAGTGCGCCCAATGCCCGCGCGAACAAAAAGGGCGCAGGCGATTCCACCGTGCCGGCCTTGATCCGGAAGTCATGCAGCATCGCCTCGGCCTGTGCGCGACTGAATGCTGCCATACAGGGCCGCGCACCCGGTGCCTTGCCGCCGTCCCGCAGCAACCGCAAGATCAGCCGAGCGGGCATAGCGGGCATAGCCGGAATGTGCGGGCCGTCACCGCCGCTTGCGATCAGTGTCCAGCGCCGTTCGACCGGGCCATCCGGCCCCACACCCAACACGCGTACCAACATGCCGCCCTGATCGGTGCCAAACGGTTTCAGCAGGTTCGCAGCCCATTGCAGCGGCCGCGCCAGTGCCACCAGGCTGCGTACCGCGCGCAGGCGCACCAGCCATGACAGCAAGGTCAGCCCGTGGTGCATCACGCCCAGTTCCAACCCGGCGCGAAACACCACGTTGCGCGCGTTGAAATGCTGCGGGAACAGCGCCAGATCGGGTGCGCCGATCAGGCTGGCCGGGCGCGGTGGCAGCACCTGATCCGGCAAGGCCAAAACCACCCGCTGCGCGCGGCCCCATGCACGCGGCGTCACCCACCCCTCGCGCCACAGTACCAAGGGCCGCCCGACCTGCGCCAGAATGGCCCGGATCACCGCCAGCCCACGCGGCGCACGGTTGCCGGGCAGGATCGTGCTTTCAATCAGATGCACGTCCGACAGCCCCGCCACCAGATCAGTGGCAATCGCCGATGACAGGGCAGGCACCGTCGATGCACCTGAAATGACCACCCGCCCCTTGGCCCGTGCCGCGGCATCATGATCAGCAATCCGCGTGGTAAACCCGGCATCATCCGACAAATCGCAATAATGCGCCCCTGCATTCAGCGCCGCCTGCACCACCACCACAGCCCCACCATAGCCCTGAAACGGCCCGGCCGCATCGACCACCGCAAAGGGTGCCAGTGCCGCCACCTTACCCGCAAAACCGGCAGCGTCGCGGTCCAGCCGCAGCGGCGTGCCACCATGCACCGCGCAATGGCCCGCCGCGGCCGCAAGGCTGCGCCCGGCCACCACCACATCCCAGCCATCAGCCACCAGCCCGGCACTAAGCCTGGTGCCAAAAACGCCATAGCCGCCCAGCACCAGAACCCGCCTATTCAATCAACCGCGCCCGCAATACCGGCCCCGGCAGCGGGCAATCCCTGCGCCCAAGGCGGTAGCGGTTGCGCGCGATCCAATCATAGGCAGGGTCCGCCATGCGGCGCGGGATCAGATCCAGCACCGTGCACACCCGCCAAGGCCAGCCGATCCGCCGCATTGCCGCGGTAAATGCGCGCAGCTTGATATGTGGCACACCGTTCACCACCACGATATTCGTGGTCATCGCCTGCCCATCCAACCCGCAATGCGCATACAAGGCCTGCCCCAACCGGGAATGCGCCGTGATGAACCTGAAATGCGCAGCCCGGTCCCACCGCACCATGAACCGCGCAAAAGCCGAACAAAACACGCAAGTTCCATCAAACAGGATCAGGTCACCTTGGGGGACGCGCGTTTGTGCCATGCTGTGAAAATGTGCCAAAACACAAGGCCGCGCACCAGACCGGATTTCCGCGTGCCCATCGCCGATTTGCCCGCTGGCCCTTGAACCCCACCGCGTTCTGTTCCATCAACACACCAACGCCCTGCGGGGCACATCCCTTTCCCTTTTCAGGCACTGATATCATGGCAGACGGCATGCTCGACAAACTGGCGAAACCGACCGAAGACATTTCCGTGCGCGATGTGTTTGGCATTGATACCGACATGAAGGTGCGCGGCTTTCCCGAACGGTCTGAACGCGTACCGGCCATTGACCCGACCTACAAGTTTGATCCTGATACCACGCTCGCGATCCTTGCGGGCTTTGCCTACAACCGCCGCGTGATGATCCAAGGGTATCATGGCACGGGCAAATCGACGCATATCGAACAGGTCGGCGCGCGGCTGAACTGGCCCACGGTGCGGGTGAACCTTGATAGCCACATCAGCCGGATAGACCTGATCGGCAAGGATGCGATCAAGTTGCGCGATGGCAAGCAGGTGACCGAATTCCACGAAGGCATTCTGCCATGGGCGCTGCGCAACCCGGTGGCGATTGTGTTTGATGAATATGACGCAGGCCGGGCGGATGTGATGTTCGTGATCCAGCGCGTGCTGGAACATGACGGCAAACTGACACTGCTGGACCAGAACGAAATCATCACGCCGAACCCGTTCTTCCGCCTGTTCGCCACGGCCAACACGGTGGGCTTGGGCGATACGACGGGCCTGTATCACGGCACCCAGCAGATCAACCAGGCGCAGATGGACCGGTGGAGTTTGGTGGCGACGTTGAATTACCTAAGCCACGATGCCGAGGCAGCGATCATTCTGTCAAAGAATCCGCATTACAACACCGAAAAAGGCCGCAAGACGATTTCGCAGATGGTGACGGTGGCCGACCTCACGCGCACGGCCTTCATGAACGGCGATCTGTCCACGGTGATGTCGCCCCGCACGGTGCTGTCATGGGCGCAAAACAACGAGATTTTCCGCAATCTGGGCTATGCGTTCCGGCTTACGTTCCTGAACAAATGCGATGAGCTGGAACGCCAGACGGTGGCCGAATTCTACCAGCGGTGCTTTGGTGAGGAATTGCCGGAAAGCGCGGCGAGTATGGCGATGAAGTAGGGCGGGGTTCACCCCGCCTTTCCGGCATGGCGGGGCAGAAGCCCACCTTACAAGTTGGACGGATCATGACCAATCCCAATGACAACCCCGCCGATCCGTTCAAGAAAGCCTTGGCTGACGCCACGCGCACGATGGCCGATCAGGCTGATCTGACCGTGGCCTATTCGGTGGACCCGTCCGGGATCACCAAGGATGGCATGCGCCTGCCGCAGGTATCGCGCCGCATGACGCGGGATGAGGTGATGCTGGCGCGCGGCACTGCCGATGCGCTGGCCTTGCGCCTGCGCCATCATGATGAGGGCACGGCTAGCCGCTATGCCCCCGTAGGCCCGCTTGCGCGCGAGATTTATGAGGCGATGGAGACAGCCCGGTGTGAGGCCGTGGGCGCGCGCATGATGCCGGGCACGGCTGTGAACATTGACGCCAAGATTGCGCATGAGGCGGACCGCAAGGGGTACAGCCAGATCACGCAGGCCTCTGATGCGCCGCTTGCCGTGGCGGCAGGCTACCTTGTGCGGCATCTGGCCACCGGGCGCGATTTGCCGCGTGGGGCGGCCAATGTGATGGACCTGTGGCGCGACCATATTCAGGATCAGGCGGCAGGCCATCTTGATACACTGGGTGATGTGCTGGCCGATCAGGCGGCCTTTGCGCGGCTGGCGCGGCAGGTGATAGCCGATCTTGGCTATGGTGATCAGCTGGGCGATGACCCGGACCGCGATGATGACACCGACGATGCGGGCGATGAGGCAGACGCAGAAGATCAGCCCGACAGCAAGGGTGATGACGACCAGCAGGACGAAGACGCCGAGGCGGCACCTGAGCAAAGTCAGGAAGAACAGCAGGACCAGTCACAGGCGCAAGTGACGCAGGAAGACAGCGCCGACATGGAACAGGGCGATGAGGCCGAGTTCCCCGAAGGCGAAGCGCCGCTGGAGCCGCCCCCGCCCGCCCCACATTCAGACGCGGACCCAAACTATGCCGTCTATACCACGGATTTTGACGAGGAAATCCGCGCCGAAGACCTTGCCGAACCCGCCGAACTGGAACGCCTGCGCGCCTATCTGGATCAGCAGCTGGAACCCCTGAAGGGGGCGGTGTCGCGCCTTGCCAACAAATTGCAGCGCCGGTTGCAGGCACAGCAGAACCGCAGCTGGCTGTTTGATCTGGAGGAAGGCACGCTGGATGCCGGGCGTTTGGCAAGGGTGGTGGCGAACCCGACCACGCCACTAAGCTTCAAGCAGGAAAAGGATACCGAATTCCGCGATACTTGCGTGACGCTGCTGCTGGATAATTCGGGGTCGATGCGCGGGCGGCCGATTTCGATTGCGGCGATTTGTGCCGATGTGCTGGCACGCACGTTGGAGCGGTGTTCGGTCAAGGTAGAAATTCTGGGCTTTACCACGCGGGCGTGGAAAGGCGGCCAAGCCCGCGAACGCTGGCTGGCGCAGGGCCGTCCGCAGGGGCCGGGGCGGCTGAATGATCTGCGGCATATCATCTACAAGGGGGCCGATGCGCCGTGGCGCAGGGTGCGGCCCAACCTTGGGCTGATGATGAAAGAGGGGCTGTTGAAGGAAAACATTGATGGCGAGGCGCTGGAATGGGCGCACCGGCGTTCCATGCACCGGCCCGAGGCGCGCAAGATATTGATGGTGATATCGGACGGGGCACCAGTGGATGACAGCACGCTGTCAGTGAACCAAGCCAACTATCTGGAAAAACATCTGCGCGATGTGATTGCGATGGTGGAACGGCGGCGGGCGGTGGAACTGATTGCCATCGGTATCGGCCATGACGTGACGCGCTATTACAGCCGGGCGGTGACAATCACCGATGTGGAGCAGTTGGCGGGGGCGATGACCGAACAACTGGCATCGCTGTTTGACGCAAACCCAAAGGGTGGCGCACGGCGGCGGGCGGGGTAAGCGGGGGGCTGTCTGCCCCCCTGCCCCCCCCCCGCTGCACCACCCGAGGATATTTTTGCAAAGTTGAAAGGGGAAGTGGTGTTCCAGAGTTTTGAGAGCAGTGCGGACCCGACGCAAGGCGCGCCGCGATTGGCGGCCTTGCGCGGGGCGCTGGCAGCAGCCGGGCTGGCGGGGTTCATCGTGCCGCGCGCGGATGCGCATCAGGGCGAATATGTCGCGGCGCGCGATCAGCGGCTGTTGTGGCTGACGGGGTTCACCGGGTCTGCCGGGTTTTGCATCGTGCTGCCGGATGTGGCGGGGGTGTTCATCGACGGGCGGTACCGCACACAGGTGAAGGGCGAAGTGGACCTGTCGGTGTATACGCCGGTGCCATGGCCCGAGGTCAAACCGGGCGACTGGATCAGGGATCATCTGACGGCAGGCGTGGTGGGGTTTGACCCATGGCTGCACACAGCGGATGAGGTTGCGGCACTTGAGAAAGTATTTCAAGGCACTGGCGTAACCCTCTCATCTTGCAACAACTTTATTGATCACATCTGGCCTGATCAGCCCAGCGCACCCCAGGGGCTGGCCTTTGTGCACCCCGATGCGCTGGCAGGCAAAACCAGTGCCGACAAACGCGCGGACCTGGCCGCAGGGTTGCGCAAGGCGGGGCAAAAGGCCGCTGTGATCACCTTGCCAGACAGCCTGTGCTGGCTGTTGAACATTCGGGGCGCTGATGTGCCCAAGAACCCCGTGCTGCACGGCTTTGCCATTCTGCACGATGATGCGCAGGTCACCGTCTTTGCCGATGCCGCCAAATTTCCCGACCCCGTGCGCGCCCATCTTGGCCCCACCATCACCCTGCGCCCAGCCTCGGCCTTTGTGCCGGCCCTGCACAGCCTGCCCGGTCCGGTGCGGGTAGACCGTGCCACCGCCCCCTTTGCCGTCAGCGCCGAACTGACCGAGGCTGGGGTGGCCGTGGTCTGGGGTGATGATCCCTGCCGCCTGTCCAAAGCCTGCAAGACGACGGCCGAAATTGCGGGCGCGCGCGAAGCACATCTGCGTGACGGTGCGGCGATGGTCGAATTCCTGGCATGGCTCGACACCCGCTTGCCCGAGGGCGGGCTGACCGAAATTGACGTGGTTACAGCGCTGGAAGGGTTCCGCCGTGCGACCAATGCCCTGCATGACATCAGCTTTGATACGATCTCAGGTGCAGGTGCGAACGCGGCCATCATGCATTACCGCGTGACGCATGACACCAACCTGACCATTCCCGACAACAGCCTGCTGTTGGTCGACAGTGGCGCGCAATACGTGGATGGCACCACCGATATCACCCGAACTGTGGCGGTGGGCGACCCCGGCGATGAGGCGCGCATCTGCTGGACGCGCGTGCTGCAAGGCATGATCGCCATCAGCCGCGTGCGGTTTCCGCACGGTGTGACAGGCGGGCATCTGGACAGTCTTGCGCGCTATCCGCTGTGGGTCGCGGGGCAGGATTTTGACCATGGCACCGGGCATGGCGTGGGCGCGTTCCTGAGCGTGCACGAAGGCCCGCAGCGCATAAGCCGTGTGTCGGACGTGCCGCTGGAGGTGGGCATGATCCTGTCAAATGAACCGGGCTACTATCGCGAAGGCGCGTTTGGGATCCGCATTGAAAACCTGATCGTGGTGCAGCCCGCCCCGGCGGGTATTGATACCCACCGCGCGCAATTCTGCTTTGAAACGCTGACCTTTGTGCCGTTGGACCGCCGCCTGATCATGACCAGCATGCTGTCAGCTGATGAGCGGGCATGGATCAATGCCTATCACGCGCAGGTGCTGGCCAAAATCGCGCCACGGGTGGCGGAGGCCACGCTGGTTTGGCTGAACACCGCTTGCGCGCCAATTTGATCTTGCCGGATGCAAACCTAGCTTGCAGCATGCAAACATGGGGGACACAGCATATGGCCAATCACATTCAGATCACGCCTGCCAAGGGCACCGTCACCATCCGTGCGAATGGCGCAGTGATTGGCGAATCGGAACACGCGCTTGAACTGCGTGAAGGATCCTATGACCCGGTTCTGTATGTGCCACGCGCCGATATGGCGATGGCGCTGCTGGATAAATCTGATCGCCAGACCAGCTGCCCGCACAAGGGCAAGGCCAGCTATTATTCCATTGTCACCCCGGCGGGCACATTGCAGAACGTCGTCTGGTCTTATGAAACACCCGATGACGCCGTCAGCGCCATTGCCGGGCATCTGGCGTTTTACACCGACAAGGTTACAGTCGAACGCCGCTAGGCCTGCGCCGAAACCTGCCTGATCCGCTCCACCATTGCACGCACGCCGTTTGACCGTTGCGCTGACAAATGGTCATGCAGGCCCAGCCGCGCAAGTTCTGCTGGCGCATCTACCTTTGCCACATCGGCCACGGGCAGCCCTGCATACAGCGCATGCAGCACCGCGATCAGCCCGCGCACGATCATCGCATCGCTTTCACCCTGAAAATCAAAGCGGCCATCGGCAATCTGCGGCCTGATCCAGACCTGACTGGCACAGCCATCAACCTTGGTCGCCGGCACCTTGAACGCCGCATCCAGGGGGGGCATCGCACGGCCCAGCTCTATCACATGGCGGTAGCGGTCTTCCCAATCCTCCAGAAAGTCAAAGGTTTCGGCAATGTCTTCGAACGCAGGCGTGGCCATGATCTCTCCTTTGCTGTGCTTCAGGTAAGTCGCCCCCTGCCACCTGTCCAGCCCTGAGGGTCACCTACAGTCTTTTCAAACCGCCTGCCATCAGCTACCCAAGGGATCAGATGCCCAAAAGGATTGCCCATGCACCTGCCCAAAGCCTTGCTGATTGTTTGCCTTGTGGTGCTGGCCGGGTGCGGCGGCTTTCGCGACTCGCGGCTGAACCCGCTGAACTGGTTCGGCAGATCACAGACGGCCGATCTGGAACCGCTGGTGCCCGCCGATGCCCCCGACGTGCGCGCCTTGGTGGCAGATGTGATTGACATACAGATAGATCAGCTGCCCGGCGGGGCCATCCTGCGCGCCACGGGCCGCGCGCCAACCCAAGGCTATTGGCAGGCCGAACTGGTGCTGCGCGATGCGCCAGAGGCTGATCCTGCCGCACAGGTTTACGAATTCCGCATCTTTCCGCCCGTGACCGCTGCCGATGTCAGCACAGCGCAAAGCCGCGAGGTGACGGTAGCGCTGTATCTGTCGGATATTGATCTGGCAGGCGTGCAAAGCATCACGGTGCAGGGCGCCTCCAACGCCCGCACCATCCGGCGGTAAAGCGCGCCTCCACTTGCCCTTTCAATGTTGTAGAAATATCCTCGCCGAAGGCTTCCGCACCCGGGCACAAGGGATTACGCCAAAAGGATTTTGCCACGGCAGTGCCGTCACTGAGGGCTCAATGCCCGAAGGGACGGCGGCCCCTTTCAGGCCACGCTTTTCAGGCCACGCTTTTCAGGCTACCCATTTCAGGCCAACCGCACCACGCGCACTTCGCTGCCCTTGGCCGACAGCGCAATTTCACCCCGGCACAGGCTTAGCGCATCATTGCCAAACGCCTCGGCCCGCCAGCCCTTTAACGTTTCCACATTCCGCTCGCCCGCCGCAATCGCATCCAGATCAGCCGATGATGCAATCAGCTTGGATGCCACCCCCAGCCCTTCGGATTTTGCCTTGAGCAGCACGCGCAGCAGATCGGCCAAGGCCGGGTTCACCTGCATATGTTCGCGGCTGGTATCGGGTTTGGGCATGTCTCCCGGCCCCATCTCCAGCCCCGCTTTCACCGCCGCCAGAATGCCATCGGCAATTTCCGGCTTGCGCCCTTCGCGCATCAGCAGGCGTGATCGGCCCAGCTCTTCGGCCGATGTGGGCCGGGTTGACGCAAGCTCCAGCAGCGCATCATCCTTCATCACCCGGCTGCGCGGCACGTTGTTTTTCTGCGCATATTCCTCGCGGAACCGCGCCAACGCCTTGACGATGGCGAGAAAACGGCCCGAATTCGTCCGCGTCTTGATCCGCTCCCACGCGTCATCGGGATGTACGGTATAGGTAGCCGGGTCTGTCATGATCGACAGCTCTTCCGTCACCCAATGCGCGCGATCTGATTTGGCCAGTTGGGCTGCCAGAAATTCGTATATCACCCGCAGATGCGTGACATCGGCAATCGCATAATCGGCTTGCGCCTGTGTCAGCGGGCGGCGCGACCAATCGGTAAACCGGCTGGTCTTGTCAAGATTTTCGCGGGCGATCTTTTTGACGAGGGTTTCATATCCGACCTGTTCGCCGAACCCGCAGACCATGGCCGCGATCTGCGTATCAAACAGCGGTTTGGGAAACACCCCGCCTTCGACAAAGAAAATCTCCAGATCCTGCCGGGCAGCGTGGAACACCTTTACGGTTTGCTCGTGCCGGAACAGATCATACAGCGGGTCCATCGACATGTCCGCGCCATCAATCGGGTCAATCAGCACTGCGTCGCCATCCACACCCGGAAGCGCCATCTGAATCAGGCACAGCTTTGACCAATAGGTCCGCTCGCGCAGAAACTCGGTGTCGATGGTGACATAGGGGTGGGTTTTGGCCGCCGCACAAAAGGCGGCGAGGTCTTCGGTCGTGGTAATCGTACGCATTCAGGGCCTTTCGGGGCGCAAAAGCGCGGGTTCGTCCCGCTGATGCCGCAGGAATAATCAACACCCGCGTCAAAAGAAAGGCAAATGCGCTAGGGGGCCAGCATCAGTGCGCCGCGATCGCCGTTGGCAAAGCGGCGCAGGCATGCCGGGTACAGCCGGTGTTCGGCCACCAGCACCCGCGCGGCCAGCGTATCAGCCGTGTCACCCGCCTGCACTGGTACCACGGCCTGCCCAAGCATTGGCCCATTATCCAGCAGGGGCGTTACCTCATGCACGGTGCAGCCTGCCTGCACATCGCCCGCATCCAGTGCGCGCTGATGGGTGTGCAGTCCGGGGTATTTTGGCAAAAGTGAGGGGTGAATGTTCAGCATCCGCCCGGCAAAGCGGTTCACAAACACCGGGGTCAGCACGCGCATGAAACCGGCAAGGCAGATGATATCGGGCTGTGCGGCCAGAATCGGCTGCAACAGCGCCGCCTCGAACGCCGCGCGGTCGCGGCCAAAGGGGCGATGATCCACCGCCACAACCGCCACACCGCGCGCCGCCGCCCGGCCAAGGCCAACCGCCGCCGGATCATTTGATGCCACCAGAACGCAGCGCGCCGGGTGATCGCCCACCATGCTGTCGATCAGCGCCAGCATGTTCGACCCACCCCCGGATAAAAGGATGGCAATCCGCTTCACAGCAGCGCGCCCGTGTAGGCAACCCCCGCGCCGGGCTGCACATGGCCAATCCGCGTGACCGTTTCACCCGCCGCCTGCAGCACCGCCGCAATCGCATCGGCCCGGTCAGCCGCCACCACGGCAATCATGCCGATGCCGCAGTTGAAGGTTTTCAGCAGTTCAGGCTCGCTCATCCCGGCCGTTTCGGCCAGCCAGCGGAACACCGGCGGCAGGGTCCATGCCCGCAGGTCAATCTCTGCCCCCAAACCTTCTGGCAGCACGCGCGGCAGGTTTTCGGTCAGCCCACCCCCCGTGATATGCGCCAGGCCATGCACGCCACCCGCACGCACCGCCGCCAAGGCCGGTTTCACATACAGCCGCGTCGGCGTCAGCAGGGCCGCACCCAATGTGCCTGCACCAAAGGGGCAATCCGCATCCCACACCAGACCAGACCGCTCCACCACCTTGCGCACGAATGAATAGCCGTTCGAATGCACCCCGTCTGACGCAATGCCCAGCAGAACATCGCCCGCCACAACGCCCGCTGGCAGATCGGCCCCGCGCTCCATCGCGCCCACGGCAAAGCCTGCCAGATCAAAATCGCCCTTGTGATACATCCCCGGCATTTCCGCCGTTTCACCACCCACCAGGGCACATCCCGTCGCCTCGCACGCCGCTGCAATGCCGTTGATGATGCGGGTGGCCTGCGTCACCTCCAGTTTGCCGGTGGCGAAATAATCCAGAAAGAACAAGGGTTCGGCCCCCTGACACACCAGATCATTCACGCACATCGCCACCAGATCAACGCCGATCGTATCCACGCGGCCGGTATCAATCGCGATACGCAGCTTGGTGCCCACCCCGTCCGTGGCCGCCACCAGAATGGGGTCGGTATACCCCGCCGCCTTCAGATCAAACAGCGCGCCAAAGCCCCCCAGCCCCGACATGGTACCCGGCCGCTGCGTGCGTTTGGCCGCAGGCTTGATCGCCTCGACCAGCGCATTGCCCGCGTCAATATCAACGCCCGCATCGGCATAGGTCAACCCGGTTTGTGACATGTTCGCCCCCTTGGAAAAGCTAGGGGGGCGGATACACGATGTGCCCCGGTCCTACAACCGGGCAGCGGCAGCTACTTGCCCTTGGCTGCCAGCCGTGCCGCCTGTTTCACCACCCCGGCAGCCCCTGCGCTGAACATGAAACGCTGTCCCACCCAGATTACCAGCAGAAATACACCCACAAACGCCACAATCAGGCCCGCATCATTGCCAACTTCGGCGCGCAACTGGGCAACAGCGCCGCCGACGTTTTCCCCGATGATCAGGGCCAAGGCATACAACACTGCCAGCGACAGAATAACGCTGACCAGCATGAACAAGAACCCGGCCAACCACGCATAAGACTGCGCAGGCTTGGCCCCGACCTTTTTGCCATAATACTGCCCGGCCATCATTGCACCCAGGATCAGTGGCATCCAACCTAATGCCGATGATTCAATCTCAAAGCCTGCAAACCGCTGCAACGCCCAAAGGGCTGCGTTCAGTGCAATTGCGATAAGCAGATAGTAGCCGGTATAAACCAGCGTCACGGCCCCAAGTGACGGTTGATTGGCCTGCATCATCAATACCCCTGAAAGTTGTCCGAACAAAACTTGCCACATGCATTGCAGTTTCAGCAAGAATGGCAAGCCCGTCAGCACCGGTGCCCCCCCTGTCAGCATGTCCTGCCTTGACCGTGCCGGGCCGCACCATTAGGCAAGCATCAGGCCGGGCCTGTAGCTCAATGGTTAGAGCAGGGCGCTCATAACGCCTTGGTTGGGGGTTCGAGTCCCTCCGGGCCTACCAAATCTGCCGACGGCCTGCCTTTCGGTTTGCCCCCGGCCCCTGTTCCGGTAGTGTTGCAGGCAAGGCAACAATGGGGCAGATCATGCAGGTATCACGGCGGGTATTTTCGCTTGGGCTGGCAGCGGCGGGCCTTTCGGCCTGCGTTGGTGGTGGTGGCGGGGCGCGCGTGGTCGGCCAGTCCATCACAGAGCCCGGCATGACGCCGGTGGCCAATGCGGGTTATGATGGCTGGGTCAGCGCCTTTACATCCCGCGCTGCCGCCAAAGGCATCCCGCAGGGCACGATTGATGCCGCCTTCCGGTCCGCCGGATTTCTGCCCGGCGTGATTGAGCGTGACCGCAACCAGACCGAATTCAAGCGCAGCCTTGAGGATTACCTGTCGATCGCCGCCTCGGACGAACGCCTGTCCACCGGGGCCGCTGCGATGAACCAATACGGGGGCGTGCTGAACGCTGTTGAGGCGCGTTACGGCGTGGAAGGCAATATTGTGGCCGCCGTCTGGGGGTTGGAGTCGTTCTTTGGCACACGGCGCGGGTCTGTGCCCGTGATCGCCGCCCTGTCCACCCTCGCCTATGAAGGCCGCCGCGCGGCGTTCTTTGAAGAGCAACTGATCGCATCGCTGCGCATTCTGCAAAACGGCGACACCACGCCTGCCAACATGGTGGGCAGCTGGGCCGGGGCCATGGGCCATACCCAGTTCATCCCCACCTCGTACCTGTCGCTTGCCGTTGATTTCAACGGTGATGGAAGGCGCGATATCTGGTCGGATGATCCCACAGACAGCCTTGCCTCGACCGCCAATTACCTTGCCAAATCCGGCTGGACCCGTGGCCTGCCATGGGGGGTCGAGGTGACGGTGCCCGCCGGATATGCCGGCCCATCGGGACGTGGCAATGGCCGCAGTGCATCTGTCTGGTCTGCCTCTGGCATCCGCGCGGCCAGCGGTGGCAACTTGCCCGCCGCCGCATCATCCCTGATCCTGCCCGCAGGTGCATCCGGCCCCGGCTTTCTGATCACCAGCAATTTCAACGCCATCCTGCGCTATAACAACGCCGAGAACTATGCCATCGGTGTCGGCCACCTGTCAGACCGCCTGCGCGGGGGCGGGCCGGTCAGGGGCACCTTCCCGCCCGATGAATTCGGCCTGACCAAGGCACAGCGCCAATCCCTGCAACAGCGCCTGACGAATGCTGGCTTTGATACCGGCGGCACCGATGGCGTGATCGGCAACAAGACCAAGGCCGCCATCAGCGCCTATCAAACGGCGCGTGGCAGCGCCGTCACCGGCACCCCCAGCCTTGATCTGTTGCGCGCGCTTGGCGGATGAAAACCGGTGAGGTCAGCTTTTGGTATGCCGATATCGGCCTGCCCACCCCCCGCGCGCCCCTGCCAGGTGATACCACCGCTGATGTTTGCATCATTGGCGCGGGCTATACCGGGCTGTGGACGGCGTGGTACCTCAAACAAGCCCGCCCCGACCTGAACATCCTGATCGTTGAGAAACACTTTGCAGGTTTCGGCGCATCAGGCCGCAATGGCGGCTGGCTGACGGGGGGCTTTGCATGGAACCATGACCGCTACCTTGCACGCGGCGGCGAGGCTGGCCTGCGCGCCATGGTCACCGCCATGAACGGCACCGTGGATGAGGTGATCCGCGTTTGCGCGGCACAAGGCATCGACGCTGATATCCTGCGCACGGATGAGCTGATGGTCGCCACCGGCCCCGCCCAGATGGCCCGCATGCAGGCCGAGATTGCGACGCGCCGCCATTGGGGCGAGACCCGCGTGCATGCCATCGGCGCGCAGGTGCAGGACCGGATCCGCATTCCGGGGGCCATTGGGGCCATGGTCGTGCAGGGGGTTGCGCGCGTGCAACCGGCCAAACTGGTGCAGGGGCTGGCGCGGATCGTGGCAGCGGCGGGGGTGCGCATCGCCGAGGGCACGACAGTCACGGCCATGGCACCGGGGCGCGTGACCACCGACCACGGCACCATTCGCGCGCCGATCATCCTGCGCTGCACCGAAGGCTTTACCGCCGCCCTGCCGGGGCAGGCGCGCACATGGCTGCCGCTGAATTCCGCCCAGATCGTGACCGAACCCCTGCCGGATGACATCTGGGCCAAGATCGGCTGGCAAGGCCATGAAATTATGGGGGATTTTGCCAATGCCTATTGCTATTGCCAGCGCACCCGCGAAGGGCGCATTTCCGTGGGTGCGCGGGGTGTGCCCTACCGCTATGGCTCGCGCATTGATGCAAATGGCGCGCCAGACCCCGAAACCATCCGACGCCTGACCGCCATCCTGCACCGTCATTTCCCTGCCGCCCGCAGTGCCCGCATTGACCACGCATGGTGCGGCGTTCTGGCTGTGCCGCGCGACTGGTGCGCCACCGTGGCCTTTGATCCGACCACCGGCATCGGCTTTGCCGGTGGCTATGTCGGCGTCGGTGTCTCCACCTCCAACCTCGCAGGCCGCACGCTGACTGACCTTGCACTTGGCCATGACACGCCGCTTGCCCGCCTGCCATGGGTCAACCGCCCGGTGCGGAAATGGGAACCCGAACCTCTGCGCTGGCTGGGTGTCACCGGCATGTATGCCCTGCTAAACACCGCTGACCGGGCAGAAACCAAAGGGGCTACAAAACCCTCGCGGCTCGCCACCCTTGCCAGCCGCCTGATGGGCCGCTGACCCCTTCGCCTTTCAATGTTGCACAAATATCCTCGCGCGACGCGCCCCAACCAGTGCAACGCCTGACCGGTCTTCCATGGCAATGCCGTTCGCAGGGGGGTCAATCCCCCCAAGGACGGCGGCCCCTTATAACGTCGCCAGCAGCGCGTCGATTTCTGCTCGTAATGGCATTGCAGGCGCTGTACCCGCCCGCGTCACGCTGATGCCCGCCGTCGCACAGCCAAAGCGCATGGCACTGACCACGTCCTGCCCTTCCGACAGGGCCACGGCAAAGCCGCCGTTGAACGCATCCCCCGCCCCCGTGGTTTCCACCACCGGCCCCGCTGATATTACCGGCACATGCACTGACCGGGTGGCATCACGGTATAACGCACCGTTTGATCCCAGCGTTATGATCACCGCACCCACCCCGCGCGCCAGCAGCGCGTCCGCCGCGCGTTCCGCATCGGCAACGCTTGCCACCGGAATGCCCGTCAGTGTTTCCGCCTCGGATTCGTTTGGTGTGATGTAATTGCACAGGGCCAGCATCGCGTCACTTAATGCCGCCGCCGGTGCCGGGTTCAGAATTGTCATCACCCCCGCCGCGC
This sequence comes from Rhodobacterales bacterium, assembly GCA_043751715.1. Classification (GTDB taxonomy): domain Bacteria; phylum Pseudomonadota; class Alphaproteobacteria; order Rhodobacterales; family Rhodobacteraceae; genus JAAFHS01. The sequence goes on from JAYUZO010000100.1 coordinate 31,011, forward strand.
GCGCAATTTCCAGCCCGCGCATCGCTGCCGGAATGGGCTGTTCCAACTGGGTCACGAATACCGCCGCACGCCCGATCAGCGCCGCTTGCGCGTCAACATCATCCACCGACACACGCCCCGCAGCGCCCGCCGCCACGATAATGGCATTATTCCCCGTTGCCTCTTCCAGAAAGATGAACGCAGCCCCGGTGTAGCTGTCATGGTCCACCGTCACCACCGGCGTTACCCCAGCCTTTGCCCATGTCGCCTGCGCGATCTTGGCAAAATCATCATCCCCCAGCCGTGTGATGAAATGCACATCACCCCCCGCCATGGCGGCGGCTACGGCCTGGTTTGACCCCTTCCCCCCCGGCCCCAAGGCAAAGGAATTGCCCAGGATCGTCTCACCCATCCGTGGCTGACGTTCGGCCCGGTAGGCCGTATCGGCAACAAAGATGCCCAGAATAGCGATCGGTTTCATGGCCTTACCCTTCCGGTGCAATCACGCCCTTGCGCAGCATAAAGCAGCCGTAGAACCGCCGCTCACCTGTCTGGATCACCGCATAAGCCGTTTTTGCCATGTCGTAAAACGCAAAGCGTTCGATGCTGACCATTGGCCGCGCCCGGCCCTCGGCTGCATCAATCGCCGCCTGCACCTCGGCCTGCACCGCAGGGACCGTGGCCGCATCGCCGACAATTTCCATCCGGCCTGCAAAATCATCCACGAACGTATCCAGCGGCAGCACGGACAGCACCGCCTCTACCGCCTGCCCCGCTGTCAGGTTTTCCATCCGCAAGAGGTGCCCCAGCGTGGTTTGCCGTGCAATGCTGTCGGCGGGAAAGTTCGTGTCGCTGATGATCAGCACATCGCCGTGCCCCATGGCGCGCAAACAGCCCAGCACCTCGGCGTTCAACCGGTTGTCAATTCCTTTCAGCATCCTTGTCCTTTCAGCATCCTTGCCCTCCCCTAAGAAATACGTAGGCCGCTGGCGCGGTCAAACACATGCACGCCCGCAGCACGCGGGGCCAGCGTGATGTCATCACCGGGGCGCAGGGTAACACGGTCGCGGAACACAGCGGTTACCTCATGCCCGTCTGTGCGGCAGATGACATGGGTTTCAGACCCTGTCGGTTCCACCACCGCCACGCGGCCGATAAGGCCTGCATCGCCGATACCCAAATGTTCGGGACGGATGCCATAGGTCACCTCGCGCCCCTCGGCCATCTTCAGGCCGGGTGGCAGGGGCAGCGATGCCCTGCCAGCCATACAAACACCGCCCGTGATCACGCCCTGCACCATGTTCATCGCCGGGCTGCCGATAAAGCCTGCCACAAACACATTCGCGGGCCGGTCATACAATTCCAGCGGGCTACCCACCTGTTCGATCCGCCCGCCCTGCATGACCACGATCTTGTCGGCCATCGTCATCGCCTCAATCTGGTCATGCGTCACATAAACCGTCGTGGTTTTCAGCCGCAGGTGCAGTGCGCGAATTTCCGTGCGCATCTGCACGCGCAGTTTGGCATCCAGATTGGACAACGGTTCATCGAACAAAAACACCTGCGGGTCGCGCACAATGGCGCGGCCCATCGCCACGCGCTGGCGCTGCCCGCCTGATAACGCCCTTGGGTAGCGGTCCAGATAGGGGGTCAGGCCCAGGATTTCGGCTGCGCGGTTCACCTTGCCTGCCACCACATTCGCAGCCTCACCACGCATTTTCAGCGCGAAACCCATGTTGGCGGCCACCGTTTTGTGCGGGTAAAGCGCATAGTTCTGAAACACCATGGCGATGTCACGTTCCGACGGCGGCAGGTTGTTTACCACACGCGGCCCGATGCTGATGGCCCCGCCTGATATCTCCTCCAGCCCCGCAATCATCCGCAACAACGTGGATTTACCGCAGCCCGACGGGCCCACCAGCACCACGAATTCGCCGTCGATGATATCCAGATCAAGGCCCTGCATCACCTCAACCGCGCCATACGCCTTGCGCAAACCCCTGATCGTTACTTCGGCCAAGTTCACGCCCCCCTGCTTGTGCACAAAGGCTAGCCCGTCGGGCAGGCGGCTGTCCACGCACTAATCATACTAACATGTTAGAATCTTGACAGAGGGGGGCACGCCGCGCCAATCTGCCCGAAGGTAAGGCTGTGGACGGCAAAAGGGGGATGCGCCGTTCCAACATGAAAGGCTGCTGCTTTCCCCGATCAATGCCGTTCACCAATGCCGATCACCAACAAGGGCCGGGCTGCCAAGCAAGCATCCGCGCCACCATCTCTGGGAGGAGAGTCTCGTGAGGATTGACCAATACAATGCAATTGTAAGCCGCATGATCAGCCGTCGTGGCCTGCTAAAGGGTGGCGTGGCGATAGGGGCAGCGGCGGCGCTGCCGCGCGCATTCGGCATGTCGCCCGCCATGGCGCAGGATGCCGCCCTGCGGCAGCAAATTCTGGCGATTCCGGGTGTGGGTGCGGGGTCACCTACAGATGAACACTGGCAGGCCGTGGGCGAATTGTGCCTGGGGGCGACCAAGGCCAATGTGGCCGAGGGCGAATTTGCGGGGGTGGAGCTGACATTCCTGGGACTGAACAACCAGAACCTGCACAACCTGCTGTTCCGTGGTTTTCTGAAAAGCTGGGAGACGTATACCGGGGCCAAGATCAACTGGATCGACCTTGCACAGGCCGATTACAACCCGCGCCTGCAACAGGCGATTGCCACGGGCACGGTGGATTTCGACATCATCGAAATGGGTGCACCGTTTGAGGGTGAGACCGCAGGCAAGGGCCTGCTGGATGAAATGCCCGATTGGGTAAAAACGCAGATTCAGGCCGATGATCTGGTGGGGTATCTGCAGGCACCCGTGGGCACATGGGATGGCAAGACCTATCGCATCACGATTGATGGCGATTGCCACACCTTTGCATACCGGACCGATTATTTCGGCGAAGGTGCCATTGGCGGGGCCGAGGTGCCAAAGACCTGGCAGCAGGTTAACGCGGTATCAAAGGCGCTGATCGGCCAGACCGATCCGCTGACAGGCCTGCCGGCACATGGCTATCTTGACCCGCTGAAGGGCTGGGGCGGGTTCGGGTTCTATTTCATTGAAAACCGTGCTGCGGCCTATGTGAAGCATCCATCCGACAAGGCATGGCTGTTTGACCCAGACACGATGAAACCGCGCGTCAACAACCCCGGCTGGGTGCAGGCCATTCAGGATGTGATGGACCTGATCGCAGCAGGGGCCTATCCGGCGGATCAGATCAACGCAGACCCCGGCACAACGGCGTTTTCGCAGTTCCTGGCGGGGTCGGGTTCCATGCTGATGTGGTGGGGCGATGTGGGATCATCGGCGCGCACATCAGACGGGTCAGTGGTGGGCGATGTGGTGGGCTTTGGCACCAATCCGGGGTCGGACCGCGTGTATAACAGCCAAACGGCAGCGTGGGAGGAGACGTATAACGAAGCGCCGAACATGGCCTATATCGGCTGGGGCATCTACGTCACCAACCGCGTGTCAGCCGATGAGAAAAAGCGCAAGGCGGCGTGGTCGGCGGCGGCCCATCTGGGCGGCAAGGATCTGTCCTTGTGGACAGCGGCCTATCCATCGGGGTTCCAGCCCTATCGCAATTCGCACTTTGACTATGCGGAATGGGAAGCGGCAGGCTACGACCGGGCCTATGTCGAAGATTATCTGGGGTCCAACGCTGACAGCTACAACCACCCCAACGCCGCGATCGAGCCGCGTATTCCGGGCATCTTTCAGTATTATTCGGTGGCCGAAGATGAACTGGCCAAGGGCTTTGCCGGGCAATATGCCGGGGCACAGGAAACGGCAGATGCGATTGCCGCAGCCTGGGAAAAGATCACCGATCAGATCGGGCGTGACAGCCAGATCGCGCTGTACAAGGCGTCTTTGGGCATGTGACCTGCCCGGCCCTGCAAACAGACAAACGGCGCGCAAGTCCTGCGCGCCGTTTGGCATTAGGTGGTTTGCGACTTCAGCCGCGCATGATCGTTGGCATATCGCCCAGAAGCCGCGAAAACAGCCATGTGCCTTTGATCACCGAATTGCGTTCCTTGCGCGCCGACAGGTGCTTCATCGGCCAGAACATGCCCGACATCAGCTTGCCCCCCGGATAGACCGACCGTTTGTCCTTGTGCGCCGACAGCAGTTTTGCCCCGAACACATGGCCATGCGATGTGGGGCGATGCGGGTTTGACATGAAGAACGGATGGTCCGTCATTACCGACCTGCGGTTGGCGATGCTGGGCGAAATACGCAGATATTCCGATTCGTCCACATCTACCTTGATGGATGCTGTGCGGTCCATCGTGCGCATCGCGTTGCGCGCCGTGCCCATCGGTGCAAAGGGCGCGCGCACCACCACGGCGGTTTTGCCACCGGTCAGCGCGTCAGCATAGGCCGCCGCGCTGCGCGGATTGACTGATGCAGCCTGCAAACGGTCTGCAACGGTTCCCACACCATCGGCGCCGATCACATCAATCAGGTCCTGATCCAGACCGCGGGCAAGCAAGGCCGACACCACACCGCGCGCAGTGCTGGCATCGGGATAAAGGCGAGTGATGATCGTTGTCATGGTTTCCCCTGTGCGTGTTGTGCCACGGTTGCGTGGCGGTTTCTATAATATGTCATGTTTTCAGGCGTGGGGCCTGTTGTGGCCCCGATATGGGCGCAGTGGCAGAGGCCGCCTTGCGCAACGGCAGCGCCACAAGAACGGCCAGCACCAAGAGCCCGCCCTCAAGCGCAAAGACCGGAAGATAGGCGTTCGCACTGCCAACGCCACGGCCAGCGCTGTCTGCGGCAATGACCACATCCCGGATCACCCCGCCTGCAGCAATGGCAATGCCAGCGGCGGTGGTCTGCACCGCACCCCATGCGCCAAGGGCAAGGCCGATCTGATCACGCGGGGCCGCGCGCATGGTCGCGGTCAGCGTGCCATGGCCGAACAGCCCTGCGCCAAAGCCCGCAAGCAAGGTGGCCGCCACCAACAGCGGCGTTGACAGCATATGTGCCGACAAAATGATCAGGGGAAAGGCCGGTGCCCCCACC